>JAJRWH010000007.1 GCA_024276935.1 Deltaproteobacteria bacterium | reverse complement strand
CTGCACCCTTTACAGTACCGCTCGATGATCTCTATTTCCGCTTTCGCACCGCTCATTCTTATCCTTCTCCTTTGTACGTTTTGGCCTGTTTTTCAACAGATGAGGTAAAGCGGCGGAATCCTACCACAAGCGGCGAACCCAAGCCAGCAAAAAACTTGCCCTGCCGAATTCTCCGTTGCCCGCTTCTCTCTCCAGTATGCTCCCGAACAAAACACTGCATACCGCATAATTCAAATATTATAATATCGAGTCCGTACAAGAGGGGTAGCCAGACAGCTACCCCTCTTGTCGAACAAGGATTGAACAGGTACAGGTCTAGAGGTTCATGCTCCCGACCAGTTCCTTCACAGCGGCAACCGAATTGTCCATCAGTGCCTGCTCGGTCTCGTCCAGTTTGAACTCAATGACCTTCTCGATACCTGCAGCGCCCAGAACACAGGGGACACCAACATAATAGCCATCAACACCGAACTCACCGTTCAGCAATGCGCAGGTCGGCAGAACACGCTTCTGGTCTTTGAGGATCGATTCGGCCATGGCGACAGCCGAAGAAGCTGGGCTGTAGAAGGCACTGCCGTTACCGAGCAACTTGACAACTTCACCACCGGCAGCCTTGGTCCGCTCGACCATGGCAGTCATAACTTCGTTGGCCTTTTCTGCGCTGCCATATTTCTGCTCAAGCAGCTCAAGAACCGGAATACCATTAACTGATGCATAACGAACCAGCGGAACCATGGTGTCACCGTGACCACCCAGAGTCATGGCGTTGACATCTTTTACCGAAACGCCCAGTTCCCAGGCGATAAAGGCCTGAAAGCGTGCCGAATCAAGAACACCAGCCTGGCCCATAACACGATTGGACGGGAAACCGGTCACTTTCTGACACAGGGTTACCATCGCATCGAGCGGGTTGGAAATGATGATAACGAAAGCATCAGGAGCATTGTCACGAATGCCTTCAGCAACGCTGGTCATGATCTTGGAATTGACCCCGATCAGGTCATCGCGGCTCATTCCGGGCTTACGCGGCAACCCGGCGGTAACGATCACGACGTTTGCCCCGGCGATATCCTTGTAATCGTTGGTACCGGTCACACTGACATCAAAACCGTCAACCGGCGCGGCCTCGGCAATATCCAGGGTTTTCCCCTGCGGCATGTTTTCTACGATGTCGAACAATACAACGTCGCCAAGTTCACGCAGAGCGCAGAGTTGAGCCAGAACACCACCAATCTGTCCACCACCGATCAGAGCAATTTTCGGTCTTGCCATTTTCTCTCTCCTTTACACAGATAAATTGACCTGCCCTTCAAAGACAGGCGCGGAAATCCCCTGTTTATGCATTTATACGCCCAGATTCCGGGCGACGATGTATACAGTATACAAACGCTATTTTAGTGTCAAGGCACCTTTGCGCTTTGAAGTAATTTATCTCGCCAAGGTGGTGAATCCTGCTGATTTCCACTTCACAAATCAGTTGCTGGCATACAACCCGAGGCCGCAAATCCCTGCGGGATGAAGAGCGCAAAGGTCTTCTGCTTCAGGTATAAAAAAAGCGAAGTCGCCATAACGACTTCGCTTTCAATTTACGTATCAATCATCTGTTTCTGTCAGGAAACCGAATCGATGATGGCATTCAGGGTTGCGCTGGGGCGCATCTCTTTTTCCATCAATGCCTCATCGGGGTGGTAATAACCGCCGATATCGACCGGGCTCCCCTGAGCAGCCAGAAGCTCCTCATTGATCCGGGCCTCATTCTTGGCCAGGTCAGCGGCTACAGCTGCAAAACGTGCCTGCAGTTCAGCATCTTTGTTCTGGGCCGCCAAAGCCTGGGCCCAGTAGAGGGCCAGATAGTAGTGACTGCCACGGTTGTCAATTTCATTGACTTTCCGTGAAGGGTTCTTCTGGTTTTCCAGGAAAGAACCAATTGCCACATCGAGGGTCTCAGCCAGAATTGCCGCCTTCTGATTATCTCCAGCCGTGGCTGCCTGCTCCAGAGAAGGAACAAGAGCACAGAACTCACCAAGAGAATCCCAGCGCAGGTGACCCTCTTTAAGAAACTGCTGAACATGTTTGGGAGCCGAGCCACCAGCACCGGTCTCAAACAAACCACCACCAGCCAGCAGCGGAACAATAGAGAGCATCTTGGCACTTGTGCCCAGTTCAAGAATCGGGAACAGGTCCGTCAGGTAGTCACGCAGCACGTTACCTGTAACCGAAATGGTATCAAGACCCTTGCGAATCCGCTCAAGAGAGAATTCCATTGCCTCAACCGGGGCCATAACCTTGATTTCGAGCCCATCGGTATCCTGCTCTTGCAGATATTTCTGAACCTTGGCAATCACCTGGGCATCATGAGCACGATTTTCATCAAGCCAGAAAATCGCCGGGGTCTTTGCTGCCCGGGCGCGTCTTACGGCCAACTTGACCCAATCCTGAATCGGAATATCCTTGGCCCGTGACATCCGCCAGATATCGCCCGCCTCAACCTGATGATCCAGCAAAAGATTTCCGGCTGCATCAACAACGCGAACCGTTCCATCAAAAGGAATTTCGAAGGTGGTCGGATGAGAACCATACTCTTCAGCTTTTTGCGCCATCAGACCCACATTGGCAACACTGCCCATGGTTGCGGGATCAAAGGCCCCATTCTTCTGACAATCTTCAATAACGGTCTGATAAAATCTGGCATAGCAACGATCAGGGATCATCGCCTTGGTATCGTGAAGCTGATCATCACGACCCCACATTTTGCCCCCATCACGAATAACAACCGGCATCGATGCGTCGATAATAATATCGTTAGGAACATGCAGGTTGGTGATACCTTTTGACGAATCAACCATCGCCAACTCAGGCTGTTCTTTGTAAACCGCTTCGATATCAGCTTCAATCTCGGCACGTTTGGCGTCAGGAAGTGCCGACAAACGACCATAGAGATCACCAATACCCAGGTTCGGATTAAAACCGATCTCTTTCAGAGTGTCAGCATGCTTGGTCAGGGCTTTTTCAAAATAGACCGAAACGGCATGACCGAACATGATCGGATCGGAAACCTTCATCATGGTCGCCTTGAGGTGCAACGACAGCAAGATTCCCTGCTGCTTTGCTTCCTTGATCTGCTCGGCAAAAAACGTCCGCAATGCCTTTTTGCTCATGAAAGTTCCGTCAAGGATTTCGCCATCAACAGAAGTCAAACCATCCTTGAGCAGCAGGGTCTTGCCGTCAGTCCCAACCAGTTCAATCTTGAAGTCACTGCCCTTTTCGACCGTGACAGATTTTTCGTTACCGTAGAAATCACCATCCACCATATTGGCAACATGTGCCGTTGAATCAGACGGGAAGGGCTTCATCATCTTATGGGGATTTTTCTGGCCAAACTTCTTGACCGACGCGGCTGCACGACGATCAGAGTTGCCCTCACGCAAGACAGGATTGACGGCACTGCCGAGCACTTTGGCATAACGGGCCTGCAACTCTTTTTCTTCCTCATTCTGAGGCTCTTCCGGATAATCTGGAATATCATATCCCTGAGACTGCAATTCCTTGATGGCATCTTTCAGCTGCGGAATCGAAGCACTGACGTTTGGCAGTTTGATAATATTGGCCTCTGGCTTCTTGACCAGTTCCCCCAACATTGAGAGATTGTCCTCAATCAACTGCTCTGCGGTCATACGCTCAGGAAAAAGGGCAATAATCCGTCCGGCCAGTGAAATGTCGGTCATCTCGACGTCGACACCTGTCCCACGGGTGAAGGCACGCACAATCGGCAACAATGAATAGGTTGCCAATGCCGGAGCTTCATCAATTTTTGTCCAGATGATCTTTGATGTGTTGTTAGCCATGTCTCTCTCCTTGAATTTACTTCTGATATCGCCAGAGGCGGAATAAACTGAGCACGATTAATTCTTTAATTTAAACTAGTTACACAATACTTACGATTCAGATTGCCCAGTGAACGCTGTATACAGTATGCAAAAGGCAAATGACTGTCAAGTTAAAAGGGGGCAGAATCCGTTGCGTAGACATCGGGTTTTTTACTGGCGTGAAAAATTCTTGCCAGCCCCTGAAACAACCCTTGTATTTCCGTCCGTGCAAATACTTTTGCCAAGAGAAAGTCCCCACGTCAGCCATGACAAAAACTGCCCTTGACAGATTTTCCATGTCAGGTGTATTGAATAAATCGGCGACGCTGTGATTGTTTGCATGGACCTGTGAGAAAATGAATTCAAGCACCTCAAAACAGTTGACTGCCGCACTCACCTGCATTCTGGCTGCAGTCCTGCTGTTTGCCAATCTGTTGTTGCTGCCAACAGCCTGTTCGGACAAGCAGGTCCAACAGCAAATCACCTGTACGGCAACAAGCCTTCATCCAACCCACCAGCTGTTCTCAACCTCTGATAGCGATGATTTTTCCGATCTTCTTCTGGCGACCCGGCCAGAAATTTCGCTGTTATCCTCAATAGACCTGCCCAGACTGCCGACATTCCCTATCACATGCCACATCACAAAAGCCCTCTACAGTATTCCCCTCTCCCGACCTCCTCCTGGCCTCCTTTTCTCCTGATTTACTGGCTGGCCAGATTTCTGCCTGTTTCGTCCTGACCCATCCTCTGGATGATCAGGCAAAAACTGTCCAACATTCATTCATAATCTTTTGTCACCGACAAAGGCTTGAACATCAGAGCTGAATCAACAGGGGTAAATCTTGTCCGAGTTAAAAAGAGAAAGGGGACTGCCATGATTGAAGTCCAGAAAATCCGCCGTCGTTACGGCAACTTTCTTGCTGTAGACCAGATATCTTTCCGTATTGGTCGCGGTGAAATTGTTGGCCTGCTGGGTCATAACGGCGCCGGAAAGTCCACAATCATGAAAATGATTACCGGTTTTCTTGAACCAGATAAAGGCCGTATTTACATTGCCGGCAAAAACCTCGAAGACGACCCGCTAAGTGCAAGGCAGATGATCGGCTACCTGCCCGAAAACTGCCCGGTTTATCCAGAGATGACCGTCATTGACTATCTTGATTACTGTGCCTGCCTGCGCGGACTGACCGGTTCACAACGCCAACAGGCCATTCACCAAACCATTGAGCAAACAGGGCTGTACGAAAAAGCCCTGGCCACCATAGGAACACTCTCGCGCGGCTACCGCCAACGGGTAGGTGTAGCCCAGGCGTTGTTGCACAAACCCCAGATCCTGATTCTGGATGAACCAACCAACGGTCTCGATCCGGGACAGATTGAACAGATGCGAGAATTGATAAAACAGCTGGGAAAGCAAGCAACCGTTATTGTCTCGACTCATATTCTACAGGAAGTCGAAGCAACCTGTGATCGTGTGCTGATCCTGCGTCGTGGCCGACTCGCCCTGGATGCCCGGCTGGCAGAACTGACCCGCAGCAAGGGGCTGCTGCTTACAACAGATGCGTCAACGACAGAACTCCATCAATGCCTCCAGAACTTGCCACAACTGAGCCAGATAGAACCCCTGGGAGAACGTTCATCACAAGCGCGGTGCTACCGCCTGTTACCCGAGCAGAGTCATCAGGATCTGGCACCGCAGATTGCACACAGAATTATCACCGGAGGCTGGAAGCTCTTCGCCCTGCAAACTGAGGAACGGACCCTCGAAAAGATCTTCCATGACATCACCACGCAGGAGGTCAACGATGCTGCCGCATAACAGCCTGAGAGTCGCCCGCAAGGAACTCGGTGCCTTCTTTTCTTCACCGGTCGCTTATATTTTTCTTGGCACTTTTCTTCTCGTCACCCTATTCATCGTTTTCTGGGCTGAATCCTTTTTCGCCCGCAATATTGCTGATGTCAGACCACTTTTTACCTGGATGCCCATCCTGTTGATTTTTCTGGTTGCCGCAATCACCATGCGCATCTGGAGTGAAGAACGGCGCATGGGGACCATTGAACATCTGATGACCCTGCCCGTCACACCATTTCAGGTATTAAGCGGAAAATTTCTGGCTTGCTTCAGCCTGCTGGGTCTGGCCCTGTTTCTCACCCTGCCCCTGCCGCTGCTGGTCAGTACCATTGGCCCCCTTGACTGGGGTCCTGTCTGGGGTGGCTACCTGGCCACGCTTTGCCTGGGTGCTGCCTATATTTCAATCGGAATCTTTCTGAGTGCCCGTAGTGACAATCAGATTATCAGCCTGATTTCCACCGTTGTCGTCTGTGGCATCTTCTATCTGCTCGGCTCCAACCTGCTGACGGCCTTCTTTACCAACCATACCGCCGAATTACTGAAACTGCTGGGCAGTGGCTCACGGTTCGATTCCATTACCCGTGGTGTCATCGACCTGCGCGACATCTATTATTACCTGAGCCTGGTCGGGGTTTTCTTTGTCCTGACCCTTTTCAGCCTGGAACGTTTGCGCTGGGCGGCAGGAACCGACGGCAAGCATCATCGTCGCTGGGGGTTTCTCAGCCTGTTGCTGGTTGCCAATCTGCTGCTTGGCAATTTCTGGTTGCAACCGATCAATCAGGCCAGAATCGATCTTACCGACGGCCATATTTACTCCATTTCACCCGCCACCCGCGACTCTTTGCAGCAACTCAAACAACCTCTTTTGATTCGGGGGTATTTCAGTGCCAAAACTCATCCCCTGCTGGCGCCTCTGGTTCCCCGACTACGTGATTTGATTCGTGAGTATCAGATTGCCGGAGGCAACAAGGTGCATGTGGAGTTTATTGATCCGCAACAAAACCCGGAGCTCGAAGCTGAAGCGAATCAGAAATACAACATAAGGTCGATTCCGTTTCAGGTTGCTGACCGCTACCAATCGTCACTGGTCAATTCATACTTCCATCTGCTGGTCCAGTACGGTGACCAGTTTCAGGTCCTTGATTTCCGTGATCTGATCGAAGTGAAACAGCAGGGTGATCGGGGTGTTGAAGTTGAATTACGTAATCCGGAATATGAACTGACCCGCAGTATCAAAAAAGTTATGACCAGCTTTCAAAGTGGGGGCGATCTGTTTGCTGCCATCACTCAACCCATCAGCTTGACCGGCTACATTTCTTCAGAGAGTCAGCTTCCTGATTTTTTGCGTGACTTCAAACAGCAGCTCAAAGACCTGGCGACAGACCTGTCCCGGCAATCCCAGGGCAAATTTCAATTCAAGATCAAGGATCCCCAGGCGGACAATGGCGTCCTCGCCAAAGAGCTTGAAGAAAATTTTGGTTTCCGTCCCATGCAGGCCGGACTGTTTGACAGCAAACGCTTCTATTTTTATCTGACCCTCAGTCAAAATGGGCAGACAATTCAGGTTCCTCTTCCCCATGAATTCAACCGAGCAGCTCTGCAACAAAATCTGGAGGCAACTCTCAAGCGTTTTTCGGTCGGCTATCTCAAAACGGTCGCACTGGCGGTACCGAAATCAACAACCAACCCCTACATGGCCCAGTTCGGAATGGATAATACGCCCCGGTTTGCAACCTTGCGCCAGCAGCTGGAGGCCAACCACAATATTCTCGATGTCGATCTGAGTCAGGGCCAGATTCCTGACTCGGCAGACATTCTCATGGTTGTTGCTCCACAGAATATTGATGACAAAGGACTGTTCGCCATCGACCAGTTTCTGATGAAAGGTGGCACAGTGCTTCTGGCGACATCCCCCGTTCAGGTTCAACTCAGCCGCAACAGCCTCACCGCCAGTAAACAGGAAAGTCCGCTTTTTACATGGCTGCAACACAATGGACTGAATCTGGACTCAAAAATGGTTCTCGATCCTCAGAACCAGCCCTTTCCGATTCCTGTGACTCGCAACGTAGGAGGATTCAGTATTCAGGAACTGCGGATGGTGCCCTATCCTTACTTTATTGATGTTCGAGGCAAGGGTCTCAATCCCGATTTGCCGGTCAGTTCAAACCTGAATCGCGTCATGATCAACTGGGCAACACCCATCCACCTGACCGAGCAGAAAACCAGACCGTTGAAGGCCAACTGGATCCTGAAAAGTTCAGACCAGGCGTGGGTGTCTGATTCTCTGGATCTTATTCCCCGTATCGACAAGTCGGGACGATCCGGTTTCACCCCGGCAACAGACCAGGGGGAGAACCTTCTGGCAGTCGCTCTTCAGGGTCGTTTTGAGTCCTGGTTCAAAGGCAAAGACTCTCCGTTGCTCCCCGGGAAGTCAAGCGACAAAAAGGATTCACAAACCCCGGACAAACCGCAGCTGACTACGGTCATCGACCACTCTTCCGAATCGGCACGCCTGATTCTGTTCAGCTCGAATGATTTTCTCAGCGATCAGACCCTGCAACTTGCAGCAAGTGCTGGTGGCCAACAGGAACTGGGAGCCCTCAATCTGATTGAAAACAGCATTGACTGGTCTCTTGAGGATCCCGGTCTGCTGAGTATCCGCAGTCGTGGTCACTATGCGCGAACCCTGCTGCCGTTAAGCCGCGAAGTTCAACAACAGTATGAATATCTGGTTTATACGATCACGCTGTTTGGTCTGCTGCTTGTCTTTATTGCCGATCGTCTGCGACGTCGTCATATCCGGAAGCGCTACCAACTGATGCTTGAAGGGAGAATCTGATCATGCGCCGTTCAACAATCATTCTGCTATTGCTTCTGGCCATTCAAACAGGTCTGGTTGTCGTTTTAAGGCATGAAGACCAGGGGCTCGCCAGATTCAAAGGGGAGAAAAGTCTCCTTAACCTGGATATCACCAAGGTCAATCATCTAGTGTTTGAGGGCCCGGACAAAAAAACTATTCTGTTGGATAAAACCTCAGGACACTGGAAGTTGCCGGATTATTTTTCTGCCCGGGCCAACGAGCAAAAGATAGAGCAGCTGCTTAAAACACTGGATGCCCTCAAACGGCCCTGGCCAGTCGCCGAAAGCAACAGCGTTGCCAAACGCTTCAAGGTCGCCAATGAGGCCTATGAAAGACGCGTGAAGTTCATGACGGGCGACAAAGTCCTGGCGGCCCTGTATCTGGGAAGTTCACCTGGTTTCCGCAAGGTCCATGCGCGGCTGGAAGGGGAAGAAACGATTTACGATATTCCTTTCAGTACCTACAAGGTCAGTCTGAAAGCCAAAGATTGGATCGACACCCGACAGCTGCAAATCAAACCGGACCAGATCAGCAGTATCGACCTGCCAGATTGCCGTCTGGAGCGGCAACAGGGAAAGCTGCAGCTCACAGGACTGTCCCCAACGGAA
The DNA here is from genome assembly GCA_024276935.1 of Deltaproteobacteria bacterium. Lineage (GTDB taxonomy): Bacteria > Desulfobacterota > Desulfuromonadia > Desulfuromonadales > Geopsychrobacteraceae > Geopsychrobacter. The sequence continues at coordinate 41,477 of JAJRWH010000007.1, read as the reverse complement.
CAGATGCAGGAAAAGAAGGTTGATGAACTGGTCCAGAGTCTCGCCACCCTGCCAATTCTCGACATTGTCGACCGGCCACAAAAAACATCGCAACCAGGAAAAACCCTGAACCTGACTCTCACCCTGAAAGATGGCAAGGTCCGAAAGTACCAGTTATTCGACCCGGAAAAACCGGCCAAGAATACGTCAACCGCCCTGTTGCAGGTATCAAATCTGCCCTATACCTTCAGTATCAGCAAGACCCTGAAGCAACAGTTGCAATCTTTCACCCGTTCACAGTTGGTCAAGAACAGGACAACGCCAGACCAGAAGAACTCAGGTCAGCAGAAAAAATAGACCCAAACAACAGGGGCCGTCCAAAGACGGCCCCTGTTGTTTATTGAAAAAGTTTTGACTCACGCGCCTCTTTGCGTGCGGCCTCTTGTTCCTGCGCACTTTTATCACGCGGGATTGTGAAAACCTGCCCTTTGAATATTTTTTGCGGATCTTTGATCTGATCCCGATTGGCCTTGTAAATCAACGGCCAAAGTAATGGATCTGCATAAATATCTTTGCGGGCAGCCAAACTGGAGAGTGTTTCACCCGCTGTAATCGTCACCTCGTCAAGCAAGACAATCTGAGGTTTGGATGGTTTCTGTTTTGGTTTTGGCTTTGGTTTGGGCGGCTTTTTTTTCACCACCGACTTTTTGACCGGTTTCTTTTCCACCACTTTTTTTCTGGCCGCCGCTTTGCGACGGGATTCCAGCTCTGCAGCTTTTTTATGCGCCAGCTCTGAGGCCTTGGCCACATGCAACAAGGCCTGATTCAACCGCGTGCGAGCCTGACGATATTCGTTACGATGAATAAGAAGCTCTGCTTCGTGCAAAGCATTTGCAGCCGCGGCATACTCAACTGGAGCCAGGACTTTTGCCCCGCCCGCATAGGCCTTGGCAACTTCGCTACGTGCAATATCGAGCTCAACCTGAGGCAGACTGGCACAGCCTGCCACAAGAAAAACTCCGGCCATTAATAGGATAATTCGCTGATACATCAAGTCCCGTTATTCATCTTGCAGTGAACCCTGCTCACGCAGCAGAGTCTCCTGCGCTCTTCTATTTCGCCGGTTTACGCAAACGGATTCCCAGTTCCTGCAGCTGCTTTTCACCAACCTCTCCCGGAGCTTCTGAAAGAAGGCAGGTCGCTTTTTGGGTTTTGGGAAAAGCGATCACATCACGGATTGAATCTGTGCCCGCCAGGATCATCGTCAAGCGGTCAAGACCAAAAGCAATCCCGCCATGAGGTGGTGCACCATAACTTAAGGCATCAAGCAGAAAACCGAACTTTTCCCGTGCTTCCTCATCATCAATCCCGAGCAATGCAAACATCTTCTGCTGAATCGCCTGATCATGAATACGGATCGAACCACCCCCAATTTCAGACCCGTTCAACACCAGGTCATAAGCCTTGGCCCGAACCTTACCCGGATCGGTTTCAAGCAGGGCAACATCTTCGTCTAGCGGAGCTGTAAAGGGATGATGAACGGCAATATGTCGTTGTTCATCATCATCCCACTCCAGCAACGGAAAGTCTGTCACCCAGACGAAGCTGAAATCATTTTTCTTTGCCAGACCGAGCTTCTGCCCCAAATGCTGACGCAGACGGCCAAGTGACTCATTGGCAATCTTGGCAGTATCCGCAACAAACAGCAGCAGATCGCCCTCTTCTGCGCCCAGTGCCTGCTCGATTTCGCCCAGTTCTTGCGGGGTGAAAAACTTGGCGATCGGTGATTGCCAGCCATCGGCAGTCATCTTGACCCAGGCCAGTCCCTTGGCTCCGTAAATCGAAGCAAAGGATGTCAGGTCATCCAGTTCTTTACGCGAAAAAGTCGCAGCACCCTTTACGTTCAGCGCTTTGACCATACCTCCCTTATCGGCAACACTGGCAAAAACCTTGAACCCGCACCCCTTGACAATAGAGGTCAGTTCAACCAGTTCAAGCCCGAAACGCAAATCAGGGTTGTCGACCCCGTACTTGTCAAGAGCCTCAGCATAGGTGATACGCGGCAAAGGCTGCGAAATTTCGACACCGATTCCATCGCTGAAGACCCGGGCGATCATTCCTTCCATGATCGTCATCACATCTTCTCGATCGACGAAACTCATTTCGCAGTCGATCTGAGTAAACTCGGGCTGACGGTCTGCCCGCAAATCTTCATCACGGAAGCACTTGACGATCTGGGCATAACGATCAAACCCGGCCACCATCAGGAGCTGCTTGAATAATTGCGGTGATTGCGGCAAGGCATAAAACTGACCACTGTTGACCCGACTGGGGACCAGATAGTCACGGGCGCCCTCCGGGGTACTTTTGGTCAGCACCGGAGTCTCAATATCGAGAAAACCCTGATCATCGAGATAACGCCGCACGGTCCGGGAAACCCGGTGACGCAACATCAGACTCTTCTGAACCGAAGGCCGCCGCAGATCAAGGTAACGATATTTCAGACGAATATTCTCTGCGACCTCGCTGTAATCATCAAGCATGAAAGGCGGGGTTTCAGCACGATTGAGAATCTTGAGCTCACTGACTTCGATTTAAACCTCACCCGTTTTCATCTTTGGGTTGATTGTCCCTTCAGGACGTGGTGAAACCTTCCCCTTGACCGCCACCACAAATTCATTGCGAACCTGCTCGGCTTTTTTATGGGCTTCCGGGTCACGATCCGGGTCCAGGGCCAGTTGCAAAACACCTTCCCGGTCACGCAGATCGATAAAAATCAGGCCGCCATGATCACGGCGACGCTGTACCCAACCCATGACGCAGACTTCCTGACCCATTTGTTCAGCGGTTACAGTGCCGCAAAGTTGTGTCCGTTTCCAGTTTCCAAGTGTATCGTTCAAGGGGAACCTCCGTAAATCTGTTTTACAATCCGCAGTTATCTTTATGCGGTCAGCGAGAAATCAAATCGGCGATTATAAGGACAGCGTCCCTGTCAGGTCAAGCAGAAGAACCTGATCCCTCCATAAGGCCAACCAGGTCACCAAGTTTGATCTGCTGCTGAGAACTTTGATCCATATCTTTCAAATCGGCAAGACCGGTCTGCAGTTCCTGCTCACCCAGAATCAGTGCATATCGGGCCTGCAACCTGTTGGCCCGCCGCATCTGGGCCTTAAGGCTTTTGCCCTGATAATCCATCTCGGCCCTCACTCCTGCCCGCTGCAACTGCGACATCAGGACAAAGGCTTTTTCTGTCGCCTCCTGGCCCACTGAAGCAAGAAAAATATCGGGACGTGGTGCCGAAATTTTTGCTGACACCTTCATCAAAACCAGACGTTCAACACCGATGGCAAAGCCGATCCCCGGCAGGGCCGGACCATCCAGACTCTCAACCAGACCATCGTAGCGACCACCCGCAGCAACAGCGTTCTGCGAACCAAGCTGATCTGTCACCAACTCAAAGGTGGTTCGCACATAGTAGTCGAGACCACGGACCATGCGCGCATTGACCGCAAAAGGAATATCGAGGGCCGTCAGGTTTTCTTTTACCGCGCTGAAGTGATCTTCGCAACTGACGCACAGATGTTGCAGAACCGAGGGGGCTTCTTTTGTTGCTTCCTTACAGCCCGGCACCTTGCAGTCGAGAACCCGCAGGGGATTGGTCTTGTAGCGCCGTTGGCAATCAGTGCACAGGCTGGTAAGCCGGGATTCAAGAAAAAGAGTCAGAGCCTGGCGATAACCAGGACGACACTCAGGACACCCCAGAGAATTGACCTGCAACTGTACCGCGTCAATACCGATCTCACAAAAATAGTGATGCAGCATCGCCAGCACCTGGGCATCAATCAGGGGACTTTCCACCCCGATCACCTCGGCACCAATCTGATGAAACTGGCGATAGCGTCCTTTTTGCGGACGCTCGTAACGGAACATCGGGCCCATATAATAGAGCTTGTTGACGGGATCAAGAGTATGCAGACGATTCTGAATAAACGCCCGCATCACCGGAGCGGTTCCTTCAGGGCGCAAGGTCAGGCTGTTATCGCTCTTATCGTTGAATGTATACATCTCTTTTTCAACGATATCTGTCGTTTCTCCGATTGAGCGACAGAAAAGATCTGTCTTTTCTACTACCGGGGTGCGAATCTCGGCAAATCCGTAAGTCCCGAAAACCCTGCGTGCTGCCGTTTCCAGAAATTGCCAGGTTTCAACATCACCTGGTAAAATATCGTTCATCCCCTTGATTGCATTGATTGCCAATGACTCGTTCCTTTCATGCCAGAACGCCAGATGATTGATCCAGCTCTTCTGCGTTATTATCTTCGTGAATCAGACGGCGTATTTCGTCAACGCCCTCCTGCTGCAAACCATCAAGCCGGTAGACACTACAGGAAGTGGTCTTGCCTTTCAACTGAATCGGCTCACAGGCAGTCACCAGCACCTGCCCCTGGACCTGGGCAAAGGTTTCAGCAGAGATAAGAATCTCTCCCGGCTTGGCCAGAGACTGCAAACGGGAGGCAATGTTCACACTGTCACCAATAACGGTATATTCCATCCGCAACGCTGACCCCACGTTGCCCGCAACAACCGGACCGGTATTTATCCCGATACCAATTGCTATCGGTTTGCGATCCTGTTTGTTCCCGCTACGGTTAAACTGGTCGATCGCCTCCTGCATGGCCAACGCACAACAGACTGCACGCAGGGCTTCATGTCCAACCGGCATCGGCGCACCAAAAAGTGCCAGGACGGCATCGCCCATGAACTTGTCAACCATCCCCCTGAAACGGCCAACAACCTTGACCATGCGTGAAAAATACTGGTTCAGCAACTCAACCACGGCAGTCGGTGACAATTCTTCAGCAAGAGTCGTAAAACCGCGAATATCAGAAAAAAGGATTGTCACTTCCTTTTCCTCACCTCCCAGTTTCAGGTCCTGACGATGGCTGAGAATCTCTCGTGCCAACGGCTTGCTGACATAGCGTTCAAGGGTCTTTTCAACAAAATCCTTTTCACGCAACTTGACTGCCATGCTGTTGAACGCGCGGGTCAGAAGTCCTAATTCATCCTGCCGTTGCAAGCTGATTTCCTGTTCCAGACGACCTTCCCCAATCGCCTTGACCCCTGCAACCAGAGCATCAACCGGACGAACAAAAAATGAAGCCAGCAGATAGGCAACCACACTGGCACCGATGATTCCCAGCAATGAAAAAAATGCCAACTGCCGACGCATCACACCAATCGCCCGGGTAACCTGCGCCTGCGACAAACCAAGATGAATCGACCCCAGTGGCACCGGTTTGTCACCCACCAACAGGATGGGCACCTCGATATCAAGCAGGTTCCCCGCATCGGTCGGGCGCAGCAGATAGTCCTTCCCTCGCCGACTTGGCTTTTCCTGCCCTTCCCAGTTCCAGGGTTTCCCGACCATCGCTATATCACTTGCGGCCTTAATCTGGCCGGTCTCATCAACGATCACCACATAGACCACATCCTGGGAACGGCTGGCAATCTTGACCGCAGAGAAGAGAGCCAGGTCATCGCCGGTCAACAGTGGATCTTCGACATTGAATGCGACACTGCGAGCAACTCCGACCCCCTTGTCGACACTTTCACGCACCAGGGAGCGCCGTAAATTCTGCTCAAAAAGAATCAGACCACCCAGAATAAAAAGACCGATAACCAGGGCCATAAACAAGGCAAACTTGAACCGCAAACTGGCGAGAAAACGTACCGAATCAGCCACTTTGACGCTCCTGAATCTGTTTGAGCTTGCGCCTGGCCTTTTCAATATTTCTTCTGGCCTTACGATGGTCTGGATCAAGATCGAGCACCTGATACCAGATTGCAATCGCCTGCTTGTAATCACCCTCGGTATAAAGCTCAATCCCTTGCAGATAAAGATGCTGACTGTCTGCAGAGGTCAAACCTGCTTGCCCGGATCGTCCAATCTGGTGTAATGCCGCCAGGGCCTCGGCACGATGTGGATCAAGGTTCAGAACCTTGCGGTATGCCTCGCGAGCCTGATCAACCTGAGCAGCTTTGCGAGCCGCTGCTCCTTCAACCAGAAGTCGTGATATGGTTCCCTCCAGAGCCTCACGCCCCTGTTTGAGCCCCTGGAGAGCCTCTTTATTTCCAGGCTCAATATCGAGGACGCGACGATAAGCCTTGAGCCCGGCATCATAGTTGCCATTTTCAACCTGCTGGCGCGCCAACTCCAATTGCTCTGTCCGGGCACGGGAACGCGCCTTTTTGAGTTCGGTATTCACCTCGGCAATGAGGGCGGGATCGACGCCAAGCTGACGGACCTGGGTTAATAGTTGTGCCGCCTGGGCAAACTGTTCTTTTTTCACCGCGCTGCGCACAAGCTTGACCAGTGAGCGTTGGCGCTGCTCCAGTTTCTTTTTGACCTGGGCCAGTTCGGTGGCAAGAGTCTTTGCTGGCCATTTTTTCTGTCCGGAAGCTAACAGGTCCCGGGCAGAAACCAGAAAACCTTCTGACGTGAGGCGACGAGCCTGAACCAGGGTTTCGGCAACCCGGGAAGCAAGCATCTGCTCCGTTCTTTTCAGACCTTCCGCTGCACCCTGAATCTCTGGTTGAACCTGCAAGGCACGCTTGAATGAGCGGCGGGCTTTAAGCAGATCGGCCTGTTCAAGCGCTTGTTCCCCATCAGCAACCAGCTGCTGTGCGCTCTGTTGCTGCTGGTGCTCAATCCGTTTCAGATAATCTTTCCCACCTCGATGTGCAGGACTCAGCTGGACCAGCTGCTGAAAAACAGCTCGGGCCGCATTGAATTTTTTCGCTGCGTAAAGCTCTTTGCCCTGCTGGTAAAGATTGGTAATTCTGGCACCAAGGTGTTTGACCAGGCGTCGCTCCAGACGCAGCAGACCGGATTCTTGCGGGGCAAACTCCAGTGCCTGCCGAACTGCCACCAGTGCTTGCGGATACTGTTGCTGCTCTTCTAACCGCTCTGCCTGACGCTGAAACTTCAACCAGTTTTGTTTAGCCAGACGTGACAAGCGTGCCTGATAAATAAGAAGTCGATTGTTATCAGGGTAAATGTCGGCGGCCTGCGCAAGATTACGGCGTACAAGCGACAGTTTCCCCGCTTTAAAGGCCGAACCGGCAGCCTCCATAAACTCCTCAAACGCTCCCTTTTCTGCGGCCTGAACCCCGTTGATTGCCAACAAATTCTCCGGATTATCCCGCAGTATCCGTAAGTAGCTTTGACGGGCCAGACTGTATTTCTGGGCTTTCAGTTGAATATTCGCCAGCAGCATCAGGTCCTTGGTTCTGGGGTGAACTCCGGAAGTCAGTGGCGAAAGAGCCTGCTGCGCCATCGCAAAATCACCCTGTTGCTGCAGAGTAAGTGCCGTATTGTACAGCAGCGATCTGGCCCCGGATTTCAAGTTCTCTCCCAGGGCATGAAAAACCGGTATCAACCGGTTCGCCGCTTGTGAATACTTTTCATTTTGATAATCAAGCAAAGCCAGATAATAAAAAACCAGCGGACTCCTGGCGACGAATTGCAAAGCCTTTGAAAATTCATCTCTGGCAACAGCCAACTGCCCCTTCTCATAGGCAGCCAAACCCCGGTTAAAGATTGCCGCAAAGGCATACTCGCGGACTTCGTTATCTTCGGGCATTTTTTCCAGATAGTTTTTCAGCACCGGAACAGCTTCATCCATACGACCTGAACGCAGCAGATAATCACCGAGAACACGCTGGTATTCAAGGTGGGCCGGATTTTCTTTTAACAGGCGCTGCAACAGGATAATGGCATCATCAATCTGGTTCAGCTGTTCATAAAGCAGAACCAGATTTAAGTAGACATTTTGCAGGGGATAAATCTCGGGTTGCTTCCCGGCACCACTGGCCTGGGCCTGATCCAGATAGAGCAACGCACTGTCCGGATCATTTAAGCGACTGTAAACCAATGCCAGATTGAAATTGATCTCGGGGTCGGTCGCTCTTTGCGCATACACGCGACGAAAAAGTTTAAGCGCCTTCCGATTCTCGCCCCGATTCAGCAAGGCAACGCCCAGGTGATAAGCCAATGTCTGATTTTGAGGGTCCGCAGAAAGGGCTTTACGGTAAAGATCAACCAGAGATGTGTCAGCGACACAAGGGAGCACAGACCCCCAGAACAGGAGCAAGGTGCAGAAAAGCAGCAGGCGTTTCATTCGTGGCCAAGCTCCTGCACCCCACGAATAGCATTACGAACCCGCTTGCCGTCATACATGGCACGATCGGCAAGATCGAGAAGTTCAGTACAGTCAATGGCGTCAGAAGGGAACGTTGCGTAGCCCGCCGTAGCCGTCAAACGGCATGGCTGGCCACGATCCTGCAAAAAAGGATGATCGGCAATACTTTGTCTGATCCGCTCGGCAACAACCCGGGCGGCATCAGTATCTGTTTCGACCAGCAACGCAGCAAACTCATCACCACCGAAACGAAAGAGGACATCAACCTCACGTACACAGGCACGCAACAGGACCGCGACCTCTTGAAGTGCAGTACTCCCGGCCAGATGGCCATGACGGTCATTGATCCCCTTGAAGTGGTCCAGGTCAATAAAAATCAGCGAAAACTTGAGCCCGTAACGCTGAGACCGGCGCGATTCCTGGTTCAAGGCAACTTGCATATAGCGGTAATTGTACAGTCCGGTCAGATCGTCGGTATACATCAACTCCTGAGCATCCTGATAACGGCAGGCATTCTCAAACCCGAGAGCCACCTGCTCTGCCAGATAATGCAATCGATCCTGAGGCAGGGTCTCGGCCATCATGGCCAGGGGGCCATCACCCAAAACAAGTCCGCCCTTGTACTCACCCCCGTTACGCAAAGGCAGAACACAGACCGAATCGAACTTGCGCTGTTCATCTGATATTTGTTTCAGCTCTTCGGAACTCAGGCATTTGAGCTTGGCCGCTTCAGCCAGACAGGGTTGCAAACGTGGCAACAACTGTTCTGCCCAACGCCTCTCAATCCCCGCAACCCCCTGAATGCATATTTTCTTTTCAGCATCGAACATGAAACTGATCCCGTAGCCACCACCAAGCTCGCGTTGAAAAACCTCCAGCGCTCGTGGCAACAAACGATCAAGTTCGATCAAAGAAGAAAGGGATTGGCCGGTCTGGAATAACTGGATCTGTTGTCGCAGGTGACCATTTTCATTCAACAGGCGACGTTGTTCAAGGCAGGTTTTAACCAGATGCTTCAGTTCTTCAGGGTTGAACGGTTTGACAAGATAGTCTCGGGCGCCATTTTTCAGGGCATGGATGGCTGATTCAAGGCTGGCATGTCCGGTAACCAGAATCACCTCAGGAGGATCGACCAGAGCCCGGGCAGCACGCAAAACCTCCAGGCCACAACGTCCCGGCATCACCATATCGGTCAGGACCAGATCAACATCTCCGGTTGACATCCGAGAAATGGCCTCGTCGCCACTGTCGTAGACTTCAACCTTGTGGCCAGTCTCACTAAGCAAATCGCGGTAGAGTTGACGAAAAAAAAGTTCATCGTCAACAACGAGTATCGTGGCCTGATCCATGAAATAAAACTCCCGTAATGATAGAAGAATTTCTATCAGGCTCAGGGAAAACTGTCAATGGAAAAGCCCATTTATCCAATGTTTGCCCTGCCAACCCTGCTGGTTGATGTGCAAAAGGATGGTTCCATCAAGGTCTGTCCGCCAGAGAGAAATGTCCTGTATTTCAGCCTGGCGAACTAATTGAGGTGAAGGGAAATGATAAGCATTGGCATAACCTGCTGAAACAACTACTATTTCAGGATCAAGGCTTTTAATCAGCAAGACAGGTTCCGAATTGGCACTTCCGTGGTGGGGGGCCTTCAGAACTGCCACCGGCCCGGGAAGCACCGTCTCAGACAAAGATCTGACTCCACGAGCTTCCAAATCGCCCGTCAGCAAAATCCCCCCGGCATTTGTCGGATAATAAAGACAAAGTGATTGATCATTGGTCCGCGCCTGAGCCAGAGGGGCCTTGAACAGAAAAATATCCGGGATTCCACCTAGCACCACCTGGTTCCAGCCAGGTTTGTCATCATAACGGACGGGCACATGACGCTTGGTCAGGGCCTGTTGCAAACGGATCTCCAAATGGTCTGGTTTTATTGTGGTCCAGAATTCACCTGTTTCAAAATGAGTGATGAGATAGGCCATCCCCCCGGCATGGTCTGGATGATTGTGAGTCAGAACGACTGCATCCAGAGTTTTAACGCCCAACCGCCCCAGTGCCGGAGCCAGCAATCGTTCTCCAACATCAAAACGGTCACTGCGCAGGCCACCGGCATCAATCAGAATATTTTTCTCTTGAGTCCGTAACAGCATCGCCTCCCCCTGGCCGACACTGAAAACAATCAGTTCAGGACCCGCAACCTCCGCAGGGGCAAAAACCAGCACCCCCAGAGCCAGCACCAGAAGCAACAAGGCCTTTCGATACTGCCACCCCAGCAACAACGCCAGACAAACCAGCAAGACGGCCATATTCTCCGTCAGGGACAAAAACCGGGTCCGGGCTGTCAACCCCGGCAAAGAAGCGATCTGGTCGGCCAGTTTCACAACCAGCTCCAGAGTCCCTGCAGAAATCTGCAACAATTGATGACCGACGCTCTCGACAACAGGCGTTATCACCAGACCGGCAAGTCCCAGCGGCAGGGCGACAAAACTGACCAGAGGGATCGCAAGCAGATTGCTCAGAAGTCCCGCCGGTGCAAAGAGATGAAAAAAGTAGATTGAAGCCGGAAGGGTTGCAATAAAGGCCGCCACGCTGATTCCGAATAACTGCAAGAGATAGCGTAGACCCCTTGGCCAGGATTGCAGCAGTTTCGACAGCGGCTTGTGCCAGAGCAAAATGCCCCCGGCACCGCTGAAAGAAAGTAAGAAGGAAGGTTGCCACAACGCCAAAGGTTCAAACAGCAAAAATAAAAAAGCCAGCGAAACCAGCAGATAAACCGGAGAGGTCCGTCGTCTCAACAGGCAGAGCAGCGCCGCAATCAGCAGGAGACAGAAAGCGCGACGTGTTGCCAGGGCATCACCGGTCAGCATTAAATAGATAAACAGTGGCAGCAGAACCGGCCCCCACAAAACCCTCACAGGAGGTTGCCAGAGCAACAGACGAACCGATCTACTGTACAGATATTTCAGAAAAGTATAGAAAAAGAACGCCAGCAATCCCAGATGCAACCCGGAAATTGCAAACAGATGAGCAACACCACCCGCAGCAATCTGCTGACGTAATTCTTTGGGCAGACTGCCCTTTTCACCAAGTAATAACGCTTTCAGCAAAGCCGCACGATCTTGCCCCACCGCCTTGTTGATGATTCTCAATCCCGATTGACGTAAGGCCCCGATGATGGCTGTCAGGTCAGAACGGTCTGATCTGAAAAATGCCAGCCCACGCGTATCAGCGAGGTAAGCTGTAAACCAGATACGCTGATACGCCAGCTGTCTGGTAAAGTCAAATTCGCCCGGAATAGCAAAATTGTGCGTTCTTTTAACGCGACTGCGAAATACAACCCGATCACCCGCCCGAAGAGATGATCCTCCCCGGTCGATATAAAGCCTCAAGTGCGAATCTGTGGCCAGTCCCTGTTCTTTTGATCTGACAGAATCAAGGACAAGATCGACAGAAACACCATGATTTTGGCGCTCATGAACTGCAAAAACTCTTCCCGCCAGGCGAACAGGGCCATGACCGACCCTCTCCAGCCTCAAACTGGCCGCATCAGGCGCAAGCAGAAGTGGATAACGGATCAGACCTGTCAGGAGAGAAAAAAGGAGAAGAGAAAAAATGAACAGCCAACGACAACGAAAAACAAACAGGGTACCAAGCAGCAAACCACAAAGAGAAAAACCGAGCCATGGCGCCAGCTCAAGATACTGCGCGAGAATCAGCCCGCCAACATAACCACCAAGGCAAATGCCAACAATTCTCACCCGCCCCCCCCATGGCCGTGTTGAACAAAGGTTCTTTAGCGAATCTCTTTAAGTCGAGAAATCAGAGTCGATAAACGGTTGAGATCCTCTGCCGAGAGCCAGTCTGATTCGACAAGCCCCACCAGGCGCAGCAACTCGGCTTTGCCCCCTTGTCGAGAACGAAATTCAAGTCGGTCAATCGCAGCCCCCGCAGGCAGAAGAACCTTGACCGTCATCTCCCCTTCAGGAATAAAGAAGGTCCCAAGCAAATGGTCTTCAAACCGGGGACCAAACTGGCTTCTGGTTTCGAAATACCCGGGGAGCTCTACCTTGATGGGCTTGCTTCCGGCGGCGCGCAGAACCAGATCCATCACCCCGCCATCTACCCGAGCCGCATAAAAACCGAGGGTGACCGGTGCTGCTCCAACCAGAAGATAACGCCCCCCACTTGCCGAGCCCTTGCCATCTCCGCCAAGAACCCGCACACCTTGCGGGCGAGGCAGATTTTCGGCTTCGAGTTTGACAACCTGACGCCCTGGCGGCAAACCTTGCTGTAAGTTCAAGGCCTGAATCACCGTGCGTGCAGCAACCTCGAAAGTTAATCCCTGATCAAATTTCCAGCCCCCGGCAGGAGCGATCGGCCCAATCGGCTCGGCCTGCAATTCGAGATAGTCGATACCTCCATTGGGGGCCAACTGAAGCAAAACCTCCTGCGGGCCCGCATCAAGATCAACAGAACCGACCGTAACTGTTGTAAACTGACTCTGCCCGTCAAGCGGGAAAACCTGTGAACCGAATGTCAACTGATGTCCGGCAAGCCGGACCCGGGCCAACAGCTTGTAGCGCCCGGCATGGAGCAGATTGAACTGCAAGTGAACATCTGTTTGATCCCTGTTGCTACTGAGCCAGCCGGTACCACTGTACTGACCAAAAGAGGTAAAGGTCATTTCCGTGACCTGATCACCTTGCCGAAAACTCTTTTCGGCTTCAAACCGATAACTCCGCCGACCATTCAGGATCTGGATAAAATCCTCATCCGTCGGTTTCTCGGGCAGGCCAAAGGACCAGCCAAGACTGTCAATCAACTGTAACGCCCAATCCCGTTGCGTTACCCCGACACGCGCCTGAGCCAGGGTTGGCAGGACCAGCATCAAAAAGACAATCGTCAGAAACCTCACAGAAAACTCCTGTTGTACCTTCTTTTGATCCTGACAATCTCAGGATTCAAGAGTATTAATCAAATCTTCAACCTTGGCGACATCTGCCTTGCTGCCAATAAAAACCGGTTCACGATGATCAATCCCCTCAGGGACAATATCAAGAATCCGCTGCCGCCCGTTCGACGCCGCTCCTCCCGCCTGCTCAAGCAGAAAAGCCATCGGATTCAGTTCATAAAGCAGCCGCAGCTTGCCTTTGGGCAGATCGCTCAGATAGGGATAAAGAAAAACCCCCTCACCCTTGATCAGCACCTGATTGATATCGGGGACAAAACCACCACTGTAACGCAACTTGCTACCCCGGTCTTCCAGATGGCTGACAAAGGCCTCAACCGCCGGTGAATACTTGTTGCGTGTTCCGCCCGGAGCATAGATGTTGCCATGCTCTGCCACCTTGATGTCTTCCTGAACCAGGGTATATTCCATCAGGGCGTTCATCGCAAATTCGTGTGTTCCGTTGCCCGTCGAATAGACCAGGGTACAACGGGGCCCATAAAGAATATAAAGTGCCGCCACCATTTCGCGACCCGGCTTGAGAACATCATTCCCTTTGTAAATCCCGACAATCGTCCCGACGGCAAGGTTCACATCAACCAGAGATGAGCCATCGAGCGGGTCATAGGCAATTGAATACTTGCCGTTTGGATCGATTACCTGAACTTCAGCTTCTTCTTCTGAGGCGATGCTGGCGATGACTCCGGTATGAGTCATCCGCTTGCGAATAATCCGGTCTGCCAGCACATCCAGTTTAAGCTGTGATTCACCGTACAGATTCGAGGTTCCGGCAACGCCAAGCTCTCCGGTACGGATCGAATGGATAATATAACGGCTTGCCGTTGCAAGCTCACTGATCACCCGCGTCAGATCACGATCTTCTTCACGCTCACGCAGATGACGGCGCAGATCAACCTGAAAGGGGGTACTTCCGGGTTCGTTAGTCAAAGTGGCCTCCTGAAATAGAATAAAACAAAGGGACTCAAATACAATTTGGGCTGAAGTTTAGTTCATGGCCTGCATTCGGGCAAGAAGAAATCCCGTCTGATCGCTCGTCCTCAAATCTGCCGTCGCCAGTCTCGCTCCAGCAAAAACAAATCGACACCGTACTCTCCGAAAATCTGCTTCATGGCCGCCGTTGCACTGACTCTGCGTTTGAAGAGTTGCAAGAGTTCAGCCATCGGGTACCAGCCAAAACGATCTATCAGATAACGGACAAAAGAATAACTCTGTTCGTAAGCCAAACCGACCCGCTGCGGGGCGATCTTGCGAAAAGAGCCTTCCAGTTCTGCCAGCGCAAAGAGTTGATTATTGTCTCTGGCCTCCACCAAATCTTCAAAAGGGACCTGACGCAACTCACGAGCGGCCAACTCGGCCAAACCTTCATTGAGCCAGAAGGGTGTTTTGTCTCCTGCAATTTCACGGACTATCAAATGCATGAACTCATGAGTCAACAGCGCCCTGACCCGATCATCAACCTGGTCCAACCCACCGATTGGCAAACGTATTTTGCCGTCAAACAAACCTGCGGACCATTCAGGGGAGCCGGTCAAACCACTAAACTGACGACGGGTGTATAAAATGACCGTCGTCTGCCGCTCGGGATAAACCCTCAGCTTGGCTCCGGCCCAGGTGTAACTGTCTTCAAGCGCATCAAGAATGTCGCCACCGATGTTGGTTTTTCCATCATCAGCATAGTTAAGAACAAAATGGGCACTGTAGTCATGATCGAGCTCCTTTTCGATCGTCAATTCACGCCGGGCTTTTGCCAGACGTTCGATCAGGACTTTATTTCCTGGATCAAGGTCCAGCGCCCGCTGCCAGCTGTCAACCGCTTCATACATTCGATCTGTCTGGTAATAAAGCAAGCCCAAATACTGCAACACAAGGGGCTCATCACCACTCATGGCCCAGGCTTCATTCAGTTCGATTTCTGCTTCACCCATTTGGCCATTTTTCAACAGGGCAATGCCGCGCAGCAACCAGAACCGGCATTCCTGATCGTTGTATTCCTTGCCCTTTTGCAGCAACTCTGCAGCACGCAGATAGGCTCCGGCGTGAATCTGTTGCTGTCCGGCCCCCAGATAACTGGTCGCAATATTTTTACGAATTGTTTTGTTGGTGGGAACTTCCGCAGCCAGAGGCAGCAACAGGTCCAGAGCTTCCGTAAATCTCTGCTGCTCGATTTGCGCAATTGCCGCCTCATTTTTTCGCCAGAGACTCCGACTGGAGGCACTCAGATCGGCTACGACCAGCATCAGAAGGAGCAGAGTCAGCAGGGTGATGCGCACGATCAGCGATCCTTCTCTGGATGGGGAAACTCACACCAGAGCAATGTTGCCCCGGAAACCGCCAGAGGGATACAGAAAAACTGTACCAGCGGAATCGCCAACAGGATAAAAACCCCGCAACCGAAACCGGCCATCAACAGAGGTCGTCCCAGAACATAGCGCTGCTGACGGGCAAACCCGACCTGCTTGCGAACCAGAACAAAACCAAGGTACCCGATCACCAGAAAAAACAGGGTAAACAACGGTGCCAGAACCGCGTAAAGCAAAGGGCCAAAGCCGGGGATCAGGTTGAGCAGCAGCAACAACAACATCCCCACCACAAAAACGAGTTGTTTTTTCAACTCGATCAGCATCGCTCGTCCTGATTCTGCCAGAAAACGCCGCAGGGCAAATGCTGGGGTTTCGGTTGTCCCCCGAACCAGAATCTCGATACGTTCAGAAAGCAATTCGTTAAAGGGCGCCGCCAACAGGTTTCCGACAATCGTAAAACTGAAGAAAACCAGGACGGTACTCAGAATCCCGGCAATGACCCAGGCAAGATAAGACAAGGCAACCAGATACCAGGCATCACCCTGAGGCAGGTACTGAGCTAACAGCTGATTGAATACATCCAGACCAAAATAGACCGCCAGAGAAAATATCAGGACATTGATGGTAAAGGGGATGGCGACAAAGCGCAGCAATCCCGGATGCCTGAGTAAAAAACGTGGGGCACGAAAAACATAAGAAAAACCACGTCCGAAACTGGCAACCGGCTGAAGTATTGTAGCGACCGGGGACATTAAATCTTCTCCTTTTCACAAACGGCAAGACCAGCCTCAAGGTTTGGATACATCAACTCAACCCCGAGCTTTTCACGCATCAAACGATTATCCATCTGCCGCGATTCTTTCAGGTAACTCAGCATCAACGGGTTCATTTCACGCTCAGCTTCGGCCAGGGTTATCTGGCGCGGTTGAGGCAGACCCGCAAACCTGGCAACGGCGATAAAATAATCAGACATCGTTGTTCTCTCACCGTCACACACGTTAAAAACATCGCCATTTTCTCCCCTGTCCATCGCAGCCAGACAAACATTAACCAGATCATAGGTATGGATCCGATTGGTGCAGGCGCCCTCTCCCGCCTGCAGGACCGGGAACCCCTGCAAAAGCCGCGCAATGGGTAAACGTCCCGGGCCGTAAATACCGGTAACCCTTAAAATAATCAGATCAAAATCAAGCTGCCGGGCCTGTTCACGCAACTGTTCTTCGGCACTGGCTCGTCGCTTGGCTCTGGCTGTTTGTGGGTTGACTGGAGTCTGTTCGGTCACCAGGATCTCACCACAATCACCATAAACCCCACTGGTGCTGATATAGACCAGTCGCGCCGGACAATTATCTCTACTCAGCTGACGGCAAAAGTTGAGCATACGATAATCACTTTTGCCTCCCCCTTGCGGAGGGACCAGGTAATAAACCTGTCGTTTATGAAGGGGGATCCGGGGAAGATCTTCGGGAAAATCAAGGTTGCATACCAGAGGGGTAAAGCCCTCGTTACACAACGACTCAACCTTTTCTGACTGGTGAACCACGGCGGTTACCCTGATTCCCGAAGCAATTAATCGATGGCCAACACGACGACCGATATCACCGCAACCCACAATGGTGACTTCACTCAATTCAGAACTCTCCCACAACACGGGTAAAGAAATTGATGGACTCTCAGCATAGCGAACAGATGATCAGAAATCATCTTTCTCCCTGAATCAGGTTTATGCCAGACTCTTGGTGACAATTTCGTACAAATCCGGTGACAACTCCTGCTCCTGCAAGCGTTCAAGCTGTTGTTTCATCAACAGGCTGCGCCCCGGTTCAAAACGTTTCCAACGTGACAAGGGTTGAACCATGCGTGCTGCAACCTGCGGATTGCGTTGGTTCAAATGCAGAATCTGCTCCGTCAACAAGAGATATCCCGCGCCATCAGGCTGATGAAAACCTGCCGGATTTCCTGCGGCAAAGGCCCCGATCAGGCTGCGCACCCGATTCGGATTATCCAGGGTAAAGGCCGGATGATCGAGTAAGGCCCTGACCTCGTCACAAACCTGTTCGCGATTGGCCGTCGCCTGCAACATAAACCATTTATCAACAACCAGGGGATGCTTTTGCTAGCGCTGATAAAAATCTTCGAGAACGGTTTCACGCTGTGGCAATGAACTCGAAACCAGACAGGACAAGGCCGCCAGACGATCTGTCATGTTTCCGGCAAATTCATACTGTCGCAGACAAAGTTCAATCGAGCTGGTTTTCTCTTGCAACATCAAGAGAGACAGACAGAAATTTTTCAGGCTGCGCATCCCCACCTGCTGTGGATCAAGACTGTAGAGCTCATTGCCAGATCCGGCATGGTACCTCAGCAACAGTTGCTCCCGCCCGGCCTGGGCCAACTGGCAGCGAGCGGCCTGACGTAAACGATGAATACGTCCAGGATCAATTGCGGTCATCTGTTCCCCCAGATAGACCTCGGACGGTAGAGTCAGCAACTGGGTCAGCAGATTACCATCGGCTTCCGAATCAACCAGGGCCCGGCACCAGCTGGCAACGAACAATTCACTCAAGACTGGCTGATCATCCGATTCCCGTTCCAGAGCTGCCAGCAACTCCCGTCTGGCAAGCTGCTGGGCGGCTTCCCAGCGATTAAAAGGATCACTGTCGTGCGCCATCCGTAATGCCAGTTCTTCATCTGGCTGTGGATAGTCAAGAATAACGGGTGCTGAAAAGCCCCGTAACGGTGACAACGCCGCACCTTCAGGAATCTGTTCGAAAACAAACTCCTGCTCTGCCTGATTCAGTTCAAGGATTCGGGTTGTTTGCCGACCTTGCTGACCTTTGATTATTATTGGCAGGTCCCGCCCATCACGATCGAGCAGCCCAACCGCCAGAGGAATGAAAAAAGGTTGCTTTTCGGTCTGATCCGGAGTCGGCGGACAGGTTTGACGACACAGCAGATGATATTCCTGATTCTTTTGATCGTAGTGGGTTGTCAGGGCCACTCGCGGCGTTCCGGCCTGGGAATACCAGCGTTTGAACTGTTCCAGGTCCCGCCCGCTGCTCTCTTCGAGGGCGGCGACAAAATCATCCGTTGTCACGGCCTGCCCATCGTGCTTTTTCAGGTAGTGACGGACACCCCGATTAAAGGGCTCTTTCCCCAGCAACGTCTGTTGCATGCGAATCAGTTCTGCCCCCTTGTTGTAGATCGTAACCGTGTAGAAATTATTGATCTCAACATAAGATGCAGGACGCACCGGATGCGCCATCGGACCAGCATCTTCCGGAAACTGAGTCTGACGCAAGATCCGCACATCATCGATCCGTTTGACCGCCGCCGAATTGAGATCTGCCGAAAACTCCTGATCACGAAAAACTGTCAGGCCTTCTTTCAAGCTGAGCTGAAACCAATCGCGACAGGTCACCCGGTTACCGGTGTAATTGTGGAAATATTCATGTCCGATCACCGCTTCGATTCCAAGAAAATCATTATCTGTGGCTGTTTCAGGACGCGCCAGGACATACTTGGAATTGAAAACATTCAACCCTTTGTTCTCCATCGCCCCCATATTGAAATCATCGACCGCAACGATCATATAACGATCCAGATCATACTCCAGACCGTAGACCTCTTCGTCCCATTTCATCGCTTTTTTCAGCGACAACATGGCATGATCACAAAGTTCACGGTTACGGTGCTCGACATAGATTTGCAGCAGAATTTCACGGCCTGACCGGGTGGTGAAATGATCTTCAACACAGGTCAAATCTCCCGCGACCAGGGCGAACAGGTACGCCGGTTTACGAAACGGATCTTCCCACTGCGCAAAATGCCAGCCTGCATCCAGAGAGCCCTGTTCAACCAGATTGCCATTACTGAGCAACACCGGGCAGAGATCGCGGGCAGCTTCTATTCTGACCCTGAATCGGGCCATAACATCGGGCCTGTCCGGGTAATAGGTAATCTTGCGAAACCCCTCGGCCTCACATTGGGTACAAAAATTCCCGCTCGATAAATAGAGCCCTTCGAGTGCGGTATTCCCTTGCGGGTTGATCCGGGTTTCCATTTCAAGGACAAAGGTTTCAGGAACCTTCGCAATCACCAGACTGGAAGGGCTCACCCGATAATCACCCTTCTGCAACGCAACGCCATCCAGTTTCAGCGACAAAAGCTCCAACTCTTCACCATCGAGATGCAGTGGTGCCAGTGCGGTACAATCGGGATGGCGCTGATAGCGCACACTTGAAGTAACGCTGGTTGCAGTAGGAGACAGCCGAAAACAGAGGTCGACAGTCTCAACCAGGTATGAAGGGGGAGTGTATTCCTGCAAAAGATGGGTAACTGGACGCTTGTGACTGGTAGACATGGTTATCATTTCCATTCAGGGATATTTTTACATAAACCGGATCTTGCAACGAAAAAGAGGATAGCATTTGTCGTAGCAGCTTTCCAGCAGGGATCATCCCGAATCATCAAGTTCGCTTTGTGTAACAGGATGGACAAAAATTAACCGGGGACAAACACAAGGCTCGTCCCCGGCGGGAGGGTCTTTTCAATCTGGCTGAAAAGAATCAGGCGGTATCTTCCAGGTCAATAGCTTCAGACATATCGCTCCACCCAACCTGATGAGGCTCAGGAGACTGCGCAGTTGCCCTGAAATCCTCCTGCGGTGCCGATGGTTGGTTAGTGCCCTTAAGCCTGAATTGCGCCAACAATTGTTGTAACTGCATCGCCTGACTCGACAAGGTTTCAGCTGCTGCGGCACTTTCTTCAGCCGAAGCCGTATTCTGCTGAGTGACCTGATCAACCTGGTTGAGCCCGCTTGTGACCTCTGCAATACCCTGTGCCTGTTCATTGCTGGCAACGGAAATTTCTTTGACAAGGTCGGAAACCTTGGTGATGCCTCCAACAATTTCACCCAGAACCTCGGCGGTACGATTGGCAACCTCACTCCCCTTGGCTGTCTTCTCCACAGAGCCTTCGATCAATTCCGAGGTTTCCTGAGCCGCTTTGGCGCTACGGGCGGCCAGATTACGCACCTCTTCGGCCACAACCGCAAACCCTTTACCATGTTGCCCGGCTCGTGCCGCTTCGACTGCAGCATTCAGAGCCAACAGATTGGTCTGGAAGGCAATTTCGTCAATTACCTTGATGATCTTGCTGATGTTCTGGCCTGCCTCGTTGATCTCGGTCATCGCCTGGACCATTTCTTCCATCTGCTCACTGCCACGTTCGGCAGCGACCTTGGCTTCGGTCGACAGACTATCTGCCTGTCAGGCGTTTTCAGCATTCTGTCTGGTCTGGGCTGACATTTCACCCATTGACGCACTGATTTCTTCCAGCGAGGCCGCCTGGGTCGTCGCGCCCTGGGAAAGATCCTGACTGGAGCTTGATATTTCACTCGACCCGGAAGCAATCTGATCACCAGCCATAGCGACACGACTCATCAGGTCGTTAAGATTGTCGACCATCCGACGCAGGGCAATACCAAGCTGATCCTGCTCACTGGCCAGTTGCACCTCTGCAGTCAGATCGCCATCCGCAATCTGACGAGCCAGATCGGCCTTGATTTCAAGACTGTCAGCCATCTGATCAAGCGCCTTGCCCAGTCGTCCAATCTCGTCGGTACTTTGCATTTTCAGACGCTGGGAAAGATCACCGCTCCGAATTGTGTCTGCCAATTCAAGGGCCTTACCCAAAGGACGAATGATCGACCGATTGAGAAGGTAGGAAATCACCAGAAAAACCAGCGTTCCGGTCGCTGTCAAAATTATGATTGCTGTTATCGCGGTATTCCGGGCTTTTTCACCCACTGCTGCAGTTATTGTGGCTGCTTTTTTCGCCTGGTCCAATAAGGCACTACCGATCGTGTCGAGATTTTCGCCGGCAATCTGCTCCTGTTCGAAAAGGGCCTGAGATTTCACCAGCAAATCCTGACCTTCTTTGATACCCGCCTTGAAACTGGCTGCCGCTTTGACAAAATTGTTGTTGTTGGTCTGAGCCGAAAACTGGCTGAGACCTGAAATCGCAACGGTCCCCTTCTCTTTGATAAACTTGTCCAATTCGACCAGATGGTTTTTGTCGCCGCTGAGCAAAAATTCGCGATAACTATTCTTCATCGTCAATGCCAGGATTTTGCCATCGCGTGTCAAGGACAACAGGTTGTTCTCGGCATCAGGAAGTGTCTCCCCTTCCATTTGCAAATCAAAGAGCTGCGACTGAATTTCGTCCTCAACTCCGGCGAGAAGGTCTGTAATCTCGGCAAGGACTGAATCCATTTTCTGGCCAAGCATCTCGTTTTGGGTGTGCAAATCAACCAGCTCGTTAAAGGCGCTGTCATATTCCTGTAGCTGACTCTTGATCGCGGACAAATCCAGGCCACTATCATTTTCCAGCAGGCTGAACTCTTTGACGGCTTGACGACTATGTGCGGAGCGCTCCTGAATAAACTCAGGTTTGTAGAATTGTAAATAGGCCTTTTCTGCAATTCTTGCCTGCTGAACCTGCTCGTTGGCTTGGAAGATTTCGACCTGTACTCCATGAGCAGCGTCAATCTTGCCGTTGAAGTAAACGCCAACCACCAGCACCGCAGCCACCAGGGAGAGCCCCAATCCGCAGAGCAGAACCAGTTTCATTTTAATGGTCAGACTCATCATTTCCTCCAGACGAAGCTACCCCCTGACAGCTTGTATTTATTTCCCCAGGGCCTTATTGATATCCGCAAGCGAAATATCGTAAACACCTGATCCAACAACAAATTTTTCGCCATTGTGTTCAGCCAATTTGACATACGAAACCTTGGTGCTCGACTTTTTCTGGCCCGGTTTCGGCCACTGATAGTCGACCCAGCCACTTCCTTTTTCAGTGGCAACCCGGTTCATTTCGATGAAGAGCAATTTACCTGCCTTGTCACGCAGAGGATTGACATTTTTCCCTTCAAGCACTGGTTTCATTGGATGCATCAACATTTTGCCGGTGGTTGGAGAGTGAATCCAGATATAGGTTCCGGCATAAATGAATTCGCTGCCAAGGCCTTTGAACTTGGGAAATGCCGCCCGACCTTCCTTGTTGATCAGGTCAACAGCAGCATTAACCCGCTCCATGACCATGGCTACTGTCGGTTTGGTTGACGCAGTATTCTTGGCCTGTTGAATACTGCCAGCATTTATTTCTGCTTCGGTTGCAGCAAAAAGGCTACCACCGTAAAGAATTATCGCTGTCAGCACCAACATGACCCAAATCATCTTCCTCATCTTCTGACTCCTCACATTTTAAGGGTTAAAAACAACGGGGCTCAGGCGCCCCGAGCTAGGCATTGCCTGCTGAGGGTAGAGCAAGGGCAATGCCAGAGTTTTCCAGCCACGGTAAAACACTGTTATCTCGCGACATTGCAAAGAACTCCCCCCGGGGTAGGAAGACATCACAGGGGTGTAACCAGGGTTACGGCAAAGAAGCATTTTCTTGATTTTATCTTGTAAATTCAGATAGATAAGAAGTTGGAACCAGAGTTCAAAGTGTAACCTGAAGAACACCCCCCCGGATATTCATATAAAGCCTTGAAAAGACACATACAAACCCGATATAATCCGCAGAATTATATCGAGGTTTTGACCTGCAACTGACCTGTTCCCCTCAGCCCAAAGGGACAACCACAGATGAAAAAAATATTAATCAGCCTGTGCCTGCAACTCTTATTGAGCACCCTCTCTTTTGCTGATACGCGCTATATTTCAGACACGTTGGTTGTTACTGTGCGTGCCCAGCCAGGTAATGGGGAACAGATCCTCGACACGGTCCGCACCGGGACCCCCCTGGAAGTTCTTGAAGAATTAAAAAACTATTTGCGGGTTCGTACCCCCAAAGGGGTTGAAGGTTACGTCCGCAGCCAGTATGTGAGTGCCGAAGTCCCCAAGGCAGAGCAAATCAAACAACTCAAAACAGCCAACAGCCAACTGCAAAAAAAGATTGCAGAATTAACCACCCGGCTGAATAACAGCAGCAAGGAGGCGGCAAGTCTGACCGCTGTGAGCCAGGAGCTTTCTCGGGTCAAGGCTGACTATCAGGCACTTCAGAAAGCCTCGGCCAACGTGCTGCAAATCACCCGTGAGCGCGACCAACTGCAGCAGGAAAACAGCAATCTGACCGAACGGATGCAACGGCTCAAAGAAGAAAGCAGCCTCTATCTTCGAACCGGGGTGATCAAATGGTTTCTGGCAGGAGCCGGGGTTCTGTTTTTCGGTTGGATTCTTGGCAAGCTGTCACGCAAAAAAAAGCGTAATTATCTTTAAGCTGAATCAGTGAGCCCTGTCGGCGGTTCGTAGCTCCTCTTTTGCACCCGACAGGGGCTGCGCTGTTGCTTCACCATTTTTAATGGGCCATTCATCCCGTTAATCAACCCTGCACAGCAGCATTCCCCCTGAGACCTGCAGAGCAACTCCTCTGATGTTCCCAATCCCACCTGTTTGGATTCACTGCTTCTCTAACTGAAATAACCGGTGCCAACCTGCACTTGCCGAAAGAAATCGACCTGTGCTATCAATTGAAAACCAAGTCGGTAAACAATTGGCAGCTATTGAGGACAAACCATGAATATTGAACAGCTGAAAACTGTTCTACGTGAAATCATCACCAAAACCGATCTCACCCCCTGTGTCGTCGGTCATCGTGGTGTGGGAAAAACAGCAGCCATTATCCAGGTCAGTGAAGAAATCGGCTTTGCCTACACCTCACTACGGCTTGGACAGATGGAAGTTGGTGATCTGGTCGGGATCCCTTATCGAATTGACGATGTCATGCATTGGTCTCGACCCAGCTGGTGGCCAGAGGCTGAAGCGGCACCAACCCTGGTACACTGCGACGAATTGAATCGTGCTCAACAGGAAGATACCCTGCAAGCCATTTTCCAGTTTGTCGAGCCCCCTGCACAAGGCCAAAAACGGGCTCTGCATACGCATATTCTGGCCCCGCAACATCGTGTGGCGGTGGCGATCAATCCTCCAGACGGCACCTATCAGGTTGCCCCTCTCGACAGGGCCCTGCTTGACCGCATGGTCGTCCTCCAGGTTGAATCCGATCCTGAGTGCTGGGACCGTTATGCCTACCGCCAGAAATTTGATGCTCAAATCCGTCAATTTATCAGCAGTAACAGTTCATTTCTTGCACGAGGAAATGACTCCTACGACCTCCAGATTGAACCCTCGGAGCGAGCCTGGGAGATGGTCAGTCTTCTTAAGCAACAGTGCCGTTTGCCCGCAGAACTTGAAATGGAAGTCTACAGCGGAATTATTGGCCGTGAAGCCGCAGTCTGTTTCTTGAGCTGGTGTCGTGAACAGCGTCAACAGCCCGTTGCTGCAGAGAAGATCCTCAATAACTGGCAGCAGGTGGCAGAACAGGTAACAAAACAACGGGATGATATTCAGGCCGCCAGCATGACCGATCTGGCAAATCTGCTGGAGGGTTGTCCAAAACTGCAAAAGTCACAACAGGATAATCTGATTGCCTATATCGAAATTCTGCCACGGGACATGCGTTTTGGCTTTGTCAAAACCTTGCTCCGAATGCCGGTCATTGCCGAGGTTCTCAGTCAGGATTGCTACGATCAGGTCATCCTTGATGTCATCACTCAAATCAGTGCAGACGTCTCCTGATTGATGGCCTGTCGTTTCACGCCTTCCCTCATCTGTCGTCCCCTTCATGGAAGCAGCCATGCGCGTTCTTGAAGACAGTATCGTCCGACTTCTCAAACAAAAGCCTTTTTACGGTCAATTTATCTTGCAGTGCCGCCGCCAATCCCTTGGGGGAACCGCTCCTACAGGTGTCACCCTGAACAATGGTATTCCGACCCTTGCTGTAAACCGGGATCATTTCAGGCTCTTTGCCCCTGAAGAACAACAGGCATTACTCGAACATCTGGTGAAGCATCTTCTTCATCTGCATCCCTGCCGTCGTCGCCAACGGCATGAACGAACCTGGAATCTGGCCTGTGATCTGGCAGTCAATGGCTCAATTGTAAATTTGCCCCCAGAATCTCCACGCCCTGCCCGCTTTAAACTTATGGACAATCTCTCTGCGGAGGAATATTACGCACAACTTCCACAGCTTCCCCTGCTCGGTTCACAAGCAGGTCAGGGTGATGACAGGGGCGAAGGCCCGGCAACCGAACAGCAGCAACAGCCCACAGATAATCACGAGATTTGGCATCACGCCGATAATACCCCGCTCCCCCTGGCAGAACAGGTCGTTCGGCAGATGGTTCAGACCGCCCTGAAAAAATGCCATCAGGAAAGTCCGGCAGAACTTGAAACTCTGCTGCGTCCTTTTCTCGGTGCGACACAGATCCCCTGGCAGCAGATTCTGCGCCAATTTATCGGCAATACCGGACGCATTGGTCGTCACAGCACCTGGAAAAGACAGCATCGTCGTTTTTCACAATCACCCGGAATACGCAAAAGAGCACGCCTGAACCTGCTGGTGGCTGTTGATGTCAGTGATTCAACCGATCAGCAAGTGCTGCGAGAGTCTTTTGCAGCGGAACTGCTGCAGATTGCTCGTGGCCGAGCCAGTTTCCTCACGGTTCTTTACACCGGGAGTCAGATTCAGAAGATTGCAACGTTCAACAAAGTGCCCGAGCTTGTAAATGTTTACCGCGGTGGCGGGTACACTGATCTGCGTCCTGCGTTCGAATATGCTCGCCAGATGGTCCCTTTGCCCACGGCAGTCATCTATCTGACCGATGGTTTCGGCCCGGCTCCGGAGCAAGTTTTTTTCCCGACTCTGTGGGTTTTGACTCCTGACGGAAAAAAACCTGCCGATTGGGGTGTAGAACTTCGCCTTCACAACAGGAAAACTTAAATGGACGATACCATCAAGCAACCGATGACAGATGAAAGCCTGAAAGACTACCTCTCCACCCTGGGGGCACGCGTCATGACCAGATCGGGACGAAATGAGCACTACGGCTCTCCGCGTGAATTCTCTTTTGAGGTTAAAGCTGTTTTTGACAACGGACTCGGCTTACATATCCTGGCTCGACAGTACAACTACCGGGATCCCTGGGAAACGGAAGGCAGGGTCAATGATCTGGTTGATATCTCACTCCTGAAGGACGGGGCTTATAGCGAGCTGCCAAAAGGTTACAATTTCTTTCAGTCACGCGATACTGAAGAAGCCGTCGATTGGGACAGCTTTTGCGATATTGCTACCTGCATCGCCAATCTCAATCCCAAAATCTATCAGCTTCAACAACTTACAGGAGATCTGTAAGGGGACTTAAGTCTCGGCAAATCATTTTGCTCAATTAGCAATATTACACCTTGCCATAAGGCGTATTTTAAGTATATTCTAAGGAGTAATTTATAATTTTCCGGAGAATATAACGCATGGATGCGACCTCCCCCCTGATTCTGACAATTGACGATGAATCTTCGATCCGCGAAAGCTTTCGCCATTACCTGGAAGATTACGACTATCGGGTCATCGAAGCGGCAGACGGACGAGAAGGGATTGAACTCTTTCGTCAACACAAGCCTGACCTTATTCTGGTTGATTTGAGAATGCCCGAACTCGATGGCCTGGAGGTTCTCGATATCATCAGTGAAGAGGCTCCTGAAGTCCCTGTTCTGGTGGTCTCCGGAACCGGCATCATCAGCGATGCCATCGAAGCGATTCACCGTGGCGCCTGGAACTACCTCCTCAAACCGATTGAAGATCTGTGCATTTTAAAACATGCGATTGAAAAGGGGCTTGAAAGAGCGCGACTGATCCGGGAGAACCTTGAGTATCGAACACAGCTGGAAGAAAAAGTTGCCTTGCGAACGCAACAACTTGAATCGACAAATCGTCTGCTTGAACAAACCCGCCTGCAAATGATCCACGGCCTGGGCCACGCTTCTGAATTTCGCGACAACGAAACAGGCAAGCATGTTATTCGGGTCAGCAAATATGCCCGAATCCTGGCAAAAGCCTACGGTCTTTCCCCGCAACAGGTCGACCTGATTCACCTGAGCAGCCCAATGCATGATATTGGGAAAATCGGCATTCCGGACCATATCCTGTTAAAGGCTGAGGGGCTTGATGCGGACGAGTGGGCCTTCATGCAGCAACATTGTGAAATTGGCGTCAAGATTCTCAACAATATCCCGGACGATGAAATCGCCTGTTATCGCAGCCATACGTTGCAAGGCTCTGAATACTTTGGCGAAACCGAAGAATCGGCACTCTTGTCCTGTGCCAAATCAATTGCCGCATATCACCATGAACGCTGGGATGGTTCAGGATACCCCGAAGGACTCAGCGGAACAGATATCCCGATTGAAGCCCGAATCGTCGGTCTGGCAGATATGTATGACGTGCTGTCCAGTTCTCGTGTCTATAAATCTGCCTTTAATGAACAAAAGTGCCAACAACAAATTCGTGCCGCATCGGGAACTTACCTGGATCCGGAGCTGGTTGAACTTTTTTTCGCCAATATTGATGAAATTCTGGCGATTAAAACAAAATGGGCCGACTGAATTGGGGGCCCAGGTCTTTTTCCCCGCGACAGGCCCACGACAGATTCTTTCTGTTAAACTAACTTCGTGAAGTTTACTCAATGGTAGTGGTTCCAGACAAAGTCAATCCCGGAATCAGCACAACCTTCAGTATCGATTCACCGTTGCAGGCAGAAGTATTCGAAGGGACCATCTGATAACGGGAATATTCATGAAAAACTGTCAAATGACAATACGGATACTTCTTACAACTCTGGCAAGCTTTCTTCTATTGTTCTGCGTTTCAGGTTTTGCCTCAACGGCCTGCGCAGGGAGTGTCCCGCGCCATATTCTGTTGCTCAATTCTTATCATCAACCCATGACCTGGGTCGATAATATCGTCCGCGCTGTTTACGACGAGTTACAACCGGAACAAAACAACCTGGTCATACAGGTCGAGAACATGGACACCAAGAGGTTTCACGATGCCGAATATCTGGAATCTCTCTATCGGGTCTATAAAACGAAATATCGCGATACCCACTTTGACCTGATCCTTTCTTCAGACAACAATGCTTTCGATTTTTTACGTCAATATCGAAACATGCTGTTTCCTGGTGTGCCGGTCGCATTTTGCGGGGTTAATTTTTTCCGGCCTGAACAACTCGCCAACCAGCAAAAGTTTACCGGAGTTGAAGAGGTTTTTGATGCTGCGGCAACCCTTGAAATTGCATTAAAAAACCACCCCCGAACCCGTGAAGTTTTGATCATCAATGACTATCTCAAAACCGGACGAGCCTGGGAGAAAAGCATACAACAGCAATTGGTTCCATTTGCTGGACGAGTCAAGCTGAATTATGCCGAAAATCTGAGTCTGAAAGAGCTTGGAAAAAAGATTGCGTCACTTCCCAACAACAGCATCGTTCTGCTGGGTGTCTATTTTTCAGATCGCAATGGGCTCTATGTCACCTATGAGCGTATTGGTGCCCTGTTGGCCAAGGCCAGCAAGGTTCCTGTGTACTGTCTTCTCGAATTCAACATTGGAACGGGCGTGGTCGGTGGCAACGTCATCAGTGGCCATTATCAGGGAAAAACGATGGCCAGA
The DNA here is from genome assembly GCA_024276935.1 of Deltaproteobacteria bacterium. GTDB lineage: Bacteria > Desulfobacterota > Desulfuromonadia > Desulfuromonadales > Geopsychrobacteraceae > Geopsychrobacter. Next base: position 12,462 of record JAJRWH010000007.1, on the reverse strand, counting down.
CTGGGCAAACGAATTCTGCAGGGTGAAAAAGCCTCCCAAATACCAGTTGTGCACAAAGGGGCCAACCGTAATATTTTCAATTTCCAACAGCTTCAACGCTTTGCGATCGACCAGAACAAGCTTCCTGCGGGCAGTATTATTATCAATCGACCCGATTCGGCTTATCATAAATACCGCGAGATCATCTGGGTCACAATTGGTTTTATCGGTCTGCTGTTGATTACCATCATTGCTCTGGCAATCAATATTCGTCTGCGGCGCAAAACAGAGGAAAAACTTAGCGAAAGCGAACAGAAACTTCGTGGTCTGTTTGACCAGACCTTCGAACTACTGGGACTGCTAAGCCCCGAAGGAATTCTGCTTGATGCCAATCAGACCTCGCTGAAATTTATCGACAAGGACAAGTCTCAGGTCATTGGACTCCCTTTTTGGAAAACTCCCTGGTGGGCCCATCAACCTGAGGCTCAGCAACAACTTGAAGAAGCGGTTAAAAAGGCGGCAACGGGTGAAGCAGTCCGTTTCGAAACAACCCACCTGAGTAGCGACGGCAATCTTCGTACTCTCGATTTTTCTCTTCGTCCCCTTCTGAATGACAAGGGTGAAACCATCTATCTCATTCCTGAGGGTCGCGATATCAGCGAACGCATCAAGGTGGAACAGGCCTTGAGCCTCAGTGAAGAACGACTGTCAACAGCGTTACGAGCTGCCAATGACGGCCTTTGGGATTGGCGGATCAATACGGATGAAAATTATTACAACCCAACCTATTTCACAATGGTGGGTTACGAACCCGATGAGTTCCCCGCTTCAATTGGAGAGTTCATCAAACGGGTTCATCCCGATGATCGCGACCGGGTAAAAAGTGATATCGATGCCCATATCGACGGTCACACCACACAATACCGTTCTGAATTTCGTTTTTTACATAAAAACGGCGATTGGCGCTGGCTTCTTTCTCGCGGTGAAATTGTTGAATACGATCAAAACAAAAAACCGGTAAGAATGATCGGTATTCATAGCGACATCACCGAGCACAAGGAAAACGAATATCAACTGTACAAGGCACAAAGCTACATTCGCAATATTCTTGATTCAATGCCGTCGCTGATTATCAGCGTCGACCCGGACGGGCGCATCACGCAATGGAATATGGAAGCTGAAAAAACAACCGGTACCAGTGCGGCAGAAGCACGGGGACAACTGCTATCAGAGGTTATGCCGCAGCTTGCCACTCAAATGGATCAGGTTCGAATTGCCCTCAAGGACCGCCAACCACATCGCCAGACCAAAATTGCCAACCAGGAAGATAATCAAACCTGTTTCAATGACATTACGGTCTACCCTCTGGTTGCCAACGGAGTTGATGGTGCGGTTATCCGGATTGATGATGTCACAGAACGAGTCCGACTCGAAGAAATGATGATTCAATCAGAAAAGATGCTGTCGGTCGGTGGTCTTGCTGCCGGGATGGCTCATGAAATCAACAACCCACTGGCAGGGATTTTACAAAGTTCACAAGTGCTGCTCAATCGCCTGCACAAAGATTCTCCCAAGGGGAAAAGGGTTGCCCGGCAATTGAAGATCGACCCAGATAAGATCACGAGCTTTCTTGAGCAGATGAATTTTGAAAAGATGCTTATTTCAATTCATGAATCAGGTAAGCGGGCGGCCCGAATTGTAGAAAACGTGCTTAGCTTCAGTCGCAAAAGCGACAGTCAGATGCGCAAACAGGACCTGCCTCAACTGGTCGACAAAACCCTCGAGTTGGCGACAAATGACTTTGACCTCAAAAGCAAATACGATTTTCGCAAGGTTGAAATTACCCGAATTTATGACCGTGAAATCCCGCCTGTTGACTGTGATGCCACCCAGATCCAGCAGGTTTTGTTGAACCTGCTGAAAAATGGCTCACAAGCAATGTGGTCAGCAGAAACAGGCCGCAGCCCTCAATTCACCCTCTGCGTACGCCAGGAGGAAGGTGAGGCGGTCATAGAAGTTGCAGATAACGGCCCCGGTATGGAAACCGCTCTATGCAAACGGATATTCGAACCCTTCTTTACGACAAAAGAAGTCGGTGAAGGGACCGGCCTGGGGCTTTCAGTCTCCTATTTTATTATCACTGAACATCATCAAGGGAGTATGGAAGTCGAATCAACCCCAGGTGCCGGAACCCGTTTTACAATCCGCTTGCCCTTTGAGCAGCACCAGGAGAGACGCCCATGATCCCGGATTTTAAATACTCGTTACTCATCCAGGGGCTGATTGTCATGATCACTCAAGGGATTCAGCTTTGTTTTCTTGTGGATTCTCGTAAAACGATATCCGATCCTGAGCAACTGTCCACGTCTCCCATAAACTGTACCGACGGGAGGAAAGCTGATGTGTGAAAACAAAATCAGAATTCTGACCATTGATGATGAAGAGAATATCCGTGACAGTTTTCGGCTTTTTCTGGAAGATTTCGATTACCAGATTCTGGAAGCAAAAAATGGTCGTGAAGGACTTGAATTATTTGCCAAAGAAAAACCGGACCTGGTTTTATGTGATCTGCGAATGCCTGAGGTCGATGGGCTTGAGGTTTTATCCCACATTCGACAACAGTCTCCTGATACTCCTGTCATCGTTGTCTCAGGAACCGGCGTCATCGGAGATGCCATCGAGGCTGTTCGTCGTGGAGCCTGGAACTATCTTCTCAAACCGATTCAAGACCTGTCAACCCTGCAACATGCCATTGAACAAGCTCTGGAAAGAGCACGTTTGATCCGTGAGAATCGTTCTTATCAGGAACACCTTGAAGAGGAAGTCATCTCACGCACAGAAGACCTTCAGAAGGCAATGGCAGATCTGAGCAAAACCCATCAGCAGATCAAACAGAGTGAGGCTCGTTACCGTTCAATCTATGAAAATCTGCAGGATGTCTATTTTGAAATTTTACCCGGAGGTGAAATCAGAGAAGTCAGTCCCTCAATTGCCCAGATCTCTGATTACCATTGCGAAGACCTGATTGGGACAAGCATCTGGCAGTTTTATCCCCGCCGTGATGATCGGGAGCGACTACTCGAAGAGCTCCAGGTTCGTGGTTTTGTCTCTGATTATGAAATTCATCTGCGGGATAAAAATGGCAAGATTGTGCCCTGCTCTATCAATGCCCGCCTGCTGCCTGAGGAAGATGGTCGCCCGACAATCATCTGCGGAACCCTGCGCGACATCAGCGAACGCAAACTGGCCGAAGCTCATATCGAGCGACTAGCCTATTATGATGCCTTGACAGACCTGCCAAACCGTCGCCTGCTGATCGACCGCCTTGAACGCGATCTGGCTCGAGCTCGTCGCCATAATCACTTTGGGGCTATGCTGTTTCTTGATCTTGATCGCTTTAAAAACATCAACGACTCTCTTGGCCATCAAGTCGGAGACGAACTGCTTAAAGAGGTTGCCCGTCGCCTGACCAGCGATCTACGCCTTGAAGATACCGTATCACGACTGGGGGGGGATGAATTTGTGATGCTATTGTCTGATATGGGAGATGAACCCACAACGGCAGCATCTCAAACACAGACCAGAGCGGAACAAATCCAGAGCAGATTATCGAAACCCTACAAAGTCCTGGGCCATGATCTTTATATTACACCGAGTATCGGCGTCGCAATCTTCCCCGCCGACGACGACCCCAACGAAAACAGCAATGATATTCTCCGGCATGCCGATACTGCCATGTATCGCGCCAAGGATGATGGACGTGATGCAATTCGCTTTTTCCTGCCCAGCATGCAGGCCGCTGCTGACCTGCGCCTGGAAATAGAAAAAGATCTGCGCTTTGCCCTGCAACGCAATGAGCTTCAACTCTATTTTCAGCCACAGGTTGATCTGAATGGGCAGATTATTGGTGCAGAAACCCTGCTGCGCTGGGTCCACCCGGAGAAAGGCTTTATCTCCCCGGCTGATTTTATCCCGGTTGCAGAAGCAACCGGACTCATCCTGCCCATAGGGCTCTGGGTTCTTGAAGCTTCTTGCCAACAGATTAAACGCTGGCATGACCAGGGGCTGGTCATCCAGCATCTGGCGGTCAACGTCAGTCCACGCCAATTTCGTCAACCCGATTTTGTCCACCAGATCTGTCAGGTGATTGAACGTACCGGGGTCGATGCCAGACAATTGGGGCTGGAGCTGACCGAAGGGATGGTTATCGACAATATCAATGACACCATCGATAAAATGCAGGCGTTGAAACAGCTGAGTATCGAACTTTCAATCGATGACTTCGGCACGGGATATTCTTCTTTGGCATACCTCAAGAGACTACCACTGGACATCCTGAAAATAGATCAATCTTTTGTTCGCGACATCGAAACCGATGATGGTGATGCAGCCATTGTTGAAACGATTATTTCGATGGCCCATCACCTTGACCTCAAAGTAATCGCCGAAGGGGTAGAAACCATCTATGAACTTGATTTCCTGAATCAGCGCGGCTGTGAAATTTATCAGGGTTACTATTTCAGTCGACCCTTGCCAGAGGATGAATTTACCCAGCTGCTAAAATCGGGGAAGCACCTGCCAAGCAAACCAGGAAAATAAATGGTCTCTGACGTCTTAACAAAGACAAGTCAACCACATAAAAAACGGTTGCTCATCCCTTTCGCCCTGCTCCTGCTCCTGACTACGGGGACCGTCGGGCTGTATTTGTATCAAACCGCTCATCTGCTCGATCAGCAGGAAATCGTTAAAAATACCAAGCTTGCCCAAGCTGCGCTGACCCATGAGCTGAACACCTTGGCAAATTTGACATATGATTATGGCTACCGGGATGCCAGTGTCAAAAACTTGCTGGAACAACCCGACCTGCAATGGGCCAAACAAAATATCGGTCACTCTTTGTACGATTCTCACAATATCTCTGCCAGTCTGGTTTTCGACAATGAAGATCTGTTGAAAATCAGCTTTATCAACGGAAAAAAATCTCCGGACAATTCATTTCTCGCGAAAATTCTGACAGCGATACAGCCCTTTCTTCTCCAGTCACATGAAATATCTTTTCTGGAACCAAAATCTGTCAGCGGCTTGATCAAAGTCAACCAGCAGATTTACCTGACCGCTGCTGCCGCCATCCTCCCTGAGAAAACTTCTGCCATACCAGAACAGCACCCTGGGGTGCTGATTCTGCTAAAAAAAATCGATCGGATCTGGCTTGAAAAAATATCTCGCAATTATCTGTTGCCTGAACTGCAACTGACACAAATAGAACCTGCATCCCCACTGACAGGATTACAGCTCAAATCTCAGCAGGGAGCAAAAATCGGTTTTCTCCAATGGCTCCCAAATAGTCCCGGCCAGAAAATATTTTTAGCTCTGGCCCCGGCTATCCCGATCCCTTTGCTTCTGGCGCTGATTCTTACCTTATTGTTTGTGCACCGTACACATGACTTTTTTCAGGAGCGAAATTTTTTACTTCAGCAAATTGAACAAGAAAAAAATCGCCTCGAACAGAGTGAAGGAACGTTACGAACAATTATTGAAGCGATTCCCAGTCCACTTTTTTTCAAAAATTCCGAAGGCTATTACCTCAGCTGCAACAAGGCTTTTTGTGACTATATTGGGCTACCTACCGAGAAAATTGTTGGCCACACCGTTTACGATGTGGCTCCTGGCGAACTGGCCAGTGTCTATCACCAGGCAGACCTTAAACTGATGCAGCAAAGTGGCGCCCAAACCTATGAGGCCCAGGTCCGGTATGCCGATGGGACACACCGCGATATCCTGTTCAACAAAGCCACAATCGACAGTATCGATGGCAAGGTAATCGGCCTGGTCGGCATTATGACTGACATTTCTGACGTCAAGGCCGCCCAAAGGGAATCGCGCCGATTGCGTCAATTACTTCGAAATGTCATCGATTCAATGCCTTCTCTTTTGATCACGGTCGATGAAGAGCAATGTGTCACCGAGTGGAACCGCTGGGCCACTGTCGTAAGTCGAGTTCCCGCCGAACAGGCATTGGGACGCCCTCTTTTCGACGTCTTCCCTGCATTGGCCGAACACCACATTGACCTGAGTTCCGCCTTGACCAGTGGGAAGGTTCATGTCTGGCGGCGGATCCCCTGGACATTTCAGAAACGTGAAATATTCATAGATTTAACAGTTTATCCTCTCGACAAGAGCAAGGGAAAAGGAGCCGTTTTACGCGCTGACAACACAACTGATCGAGTCAGGATGGATGAAATGATGGTCCTGGGGGAGAAGATGCTGTCTATCGGCAGCTTGGCTGCCGGAATGGCCCATGAGATCAATAATCCCCTGGCCATTATTCTCCAACATACCCAAATCCTGCAAAATCGCCTCAATCCTCAACTGGACAAAAACTTGGCAATCGCCAAAGAATGCCAAATTGACCTTTACCATCTTTCTGATTATCTACAACAACGTGGAATTTCAAACATGCTGACTGCAATTCGTCAGGCCGGTGATCGTGCCAAAGCGATCGTTGAAGAGATGGTCAACTTTTCGCAATATCATGAAAGTGAGTATGCCCCCTGTGACCTTCCTGCCCTGGTCGACGAAACTCTCCACCTGGCTCAAACTGATTATGACCTGAAAAAAAAATATGCCTTTAGAGAAATCTGCATTTCTCAAAACATCAACCCCAAACTTCCCACCCTGGTCTGTGATCGTCATGAAATCCAGCAGGTGTTACTCAATTTGCTGAAAAACAGCGCAAAAGAGATGTACAATTTTCAAACCACGGATCCTCAAATTACGATTGAATTGAGCTACGATTCAGAAAATATCTATCTTGTGCTTACCGACAATGGACCTGGTATCGATTCAGAAATCATGAACCGCATCTTTGATCCTTTTTTCACGACCAACAAGGTTGGCCAAGGAACAGGATTGGGCCTGAGTGTTGCTTACTTCATCATCCATGATAAGCATGGTGGCAAGATGCGCGCGGAAAACATACCAACAGGCGGCTGCCGTATCAGGATCGAACTTCCACGCAAGTCGCAGAGCTCGACCCCAAAAGAGATTGCATAATGCGGTATTTGACAACCTCCAGATCACTCGGCACCCTCTGAGGCCCAGCGTATGAAATGGCAAAAAACAACACCATCTCAACCAGACAAACCGAAGCTGACAGGTCTCAGTTTTAATCCGTTTCGCACCTTGCTGACTCCCCTTTTGCTGATTACTGCCGCAGGGATTATTGCCGCCAGCATTTTAACCTATCAGGTGCATCGCAAGATTCTTGTGGAAAGTTTGCTGAAACTCACTGAAGAGCAAGCCCACAGTCGGCAACTGATCATTCAGAATCGTTTGCAGGAAAAATTCGATCTGCTTCTGCGGCAGGCTCATAACCTGCTCGACCACCATGAACTCCGTCAAGAGATCCAGCGAATGCTCTCACCTGCATCTGAATCCACGTCAGATGAAAAACTGAAACGAATTATTGAGCGCTATAATGGCGATTTTAAACTAACAAGTATTGCATTGTACAATAATCAGGGGCTGCAACGTTATCGTTACGATCAGTCCGGCAACAAAGATGAAACAGCGCCCGTAAATACCTATGCTCCTGACCCACAAAACAATAACGACATTGTCCGTAGTGGCCAGACATGGATACTTCGCGTCATTGTTCCCATTTCACTCGCGGGCAGTAAGTCAGGATTCCTGGCATTATCGCTGAATCTGAACCAGATCCTCGACGAATTGGCAACCGAAAATCAGATGAAACTTGTTCTGGCCAATGGGGATGGGATTCAAGCCCAAAGCAATGCTCCGGCGGCCCCCGCAACGGTTAATGCCTCAATCCTCGCCCAGGTTTTGGCCAATGGAACAATGCAGACCCAGATTGATCTTCAACAGAAGAGACTCAATCACTACATGCCGGTCAAGCTTGGAAGACACCGCTTTATCCTGATAAACGAAATTGACCTGCATTCTCTGGCTCATATTTTACAATCAAAAAAACACGAGATCCAACAGCTGACGCTTTTGTTGCTGCTCGGACTTCTTCCGGCAAGTGCATTGGTCATTCATCTGCTGTTGCGTCCTCTCGACAGGTTACGTAAACGTGCTGACGGCATGGTATTGCAACTGACCGGTTCATCGTCTAAAAAACATCAGGGCCATGAAATTGGCCGAATGGTTGCGGCTTTTGACGGAATGGAAACAGCCCTATACGAACAGGATGCCGCACGGCAGAAAGCTGAAGCCAAGCTACAACGAGAACATGCAACTCTTGGAACCCGGGTCAAGGAACGGACCAGCGACCTTGAACGAATGAACACCCTGCTACAACGTTAAATTTCTGAACGCACCTGTGCACAGCAGAAATCGGAAGAACTACAGGGTTTTCTGGCGAGCCTGATCGACTCCATGCCATCCTCCCTGATTGGCGTCGATTACAAATGTCGAATCAACCAGTGGAACCTTGAGGCTCAGAAGTTCTGTGGCCTCAGTTTTGAACAGATTCGCAACCAGAACCTGTTTGCAACACTTCCAGCACTAAGTTCAATTCGCGATCGTATCGAACAAACACTCGACAAAGGACTCCCCAACAAGGTTCGTCGACTTCGTTGGCCAACGACCTCTACTGAAAAACTTGTCGATATTGTCATCTATCCTCACTCGGGAAAACAGTCAGGTGCCGTAATCCGTATCGATGACGTCACTGAACGCTCGCACATAGAAGAGTTGATGATGCAGACTGAAAAAATGATGTCAATTGGTGGACTGGCAGCGGGCATGGCCCACGAAATCAACAATCCACTCGCCAGTATTGTGCAGAGTATTCAGGTCATCTGCCAACGCCTTTCACCTGAATTGGACAAAAACCATCGAGTCGCAAAAGAATTAGGGATAGATCTGGCTACGGTAAACCGTTACCTGAACGAACGCCAAATTTGCAAAATGCTCAAATCGATTCATGAATCAGGTCAACGTGCCAGTGAAATTGTCAGTAATATGCTTAGTTTTACCCGGAGGACCGATTCAGTAAAATCGGCACAAAACATTGCCGAACTTCTGGACCGTGCTGTTGACCTTGCATGTAAAGACTATGATCTCAAAAAGAAATATGATTTTCATCGCATAACTATCAAGCGTCATTACGCAACAGATGTTCCAGAAATCATCTGCAACTCAAGTCAATTACAGCAGGTTTTTTTCAACTTGATCCAAAATGCTGCTCAAGCCATGGCCAGTTGGTGTGAAATGGATAACCAACCACAAATAGAATTGTCGATTCAAAAAGAAGAACAAGCACTTCTTGTCGAAATCGCCGATAATGGTCCAGGCATCGATCCTGAAACCCAGAAAAGAATTTTTGAGCCATTTTTCACAACGAAGGATGTCGGGTTGGGAACCGGACTTGGGTTATCCGTTTCCTACTTTATCATCACTGAGAACCATGACGGACAGATTGAACTTGAATCAATGCCTGGAAGAGGAACTAAATTCCGGATTTCTCTACCTTTGCAAGCCAACGATGTATCTTGAGCCATGGCGACTTACTTTTATCCTGTCGACGTGAACAAGGAGTTAAGCACTCAGGTCACAACCAATTGTGAACCAAAAAAGTGCGAACGATACGGAGGCCCATCGTGAAGCAAGTCAAAAGCAAAAAAACAACGCTTTCGAACAGGCTATCCGTTGCAATTTCTACAATTGTCGCACTGGTTTTCTGCCTGGCCGCCATCGTAAATTATCGGGTCGTTTCCCAAAAAGCCTACCAGCAACTCAACACCAAGACCGACGAGTATTTAGCCACTCTGAGTCACAGTCTGGAATTACCCCTTTGGGTTCTGGATAATAATTTGATCCAGGCCATTGCTTTGTCATATCTGCAAAATGATCTGATTGTTTCGATTCGAATTACCGAAACAGACGGACAAACCGAAATTTTTTCTCGAAAAAAAGGATCTAGCGGCAACCTGATTCAACGTACAGCCCCCATCATCTACCAGGGAAAACCGCTGGGTAAAATCTATCTAAGTCTGAGCGGCCGATCATTGCAGCAACAATTGAACGACTTGCTGAATTTCAGTCTGGCAACCACCATTCTAACGATTACAGCATTGTTCTTTTTTACCGGCCTCGTTCTGCGATACCTGCTCAGACAACCCCTTCTGGCACTGCAAAATGGTATCTCACGTCTTGCTGCCGGTAACTACAGTGAAGAGCTGTCTGTGGATGTCGCTGAATTGCAACCGATTGCCATGGCCTTCACGCAGATGGCTCACCAAATAGAAGAGCGTGAACAGGAATCACAACAAATTGCTGAAGCCAGTTGGGAGGCCATTCTTATTTTGGAGCAGGAAAGACTCCTTCACGCCAACGAACAATTTCTTGAAATATTCAATTTCCATATCGAACAACTCACCGGGACATCTACCCTACCCCGAATCATCGCTCCCAATTACCATGATGAAGTAAAATCAAAAATTGCCAGCAACGATCTTGCCCCCTTCGAAACAGTTGGAATGACAGCAGATGGCCAGGAATTTCCAATTGAAATCCGCTCACGACTCCTTGACCAGAAAGGCAAGACCCTGCAAATGATCGCAATTCGTGATTTACGCGAACGAAAACACCTCGAAGATCTCATGATTCAGTCTGAAAAGATGATCTCTGTTGGTGGCCTGGCGGCAGGAATGGCTCACGAAATCAACAACCCACTGGCCGGAATTTTACAAAATGCTCAGGTCATCAACAACCGTCTAAAACCTGACATGAACAAGAATAAACAAGTTGCGGAGAAAACCGGGATCGACCTGACCCGCCTGAATGCCTATATGGAAGAACGTGGTATCCACAACATGCTGGAGAATATCCGTAGCTCGGGACAACGTGCTGCCCGGATTGTCGATAACATTCTCAGTTTCAGCCGAAAAAGTGAGTCATTGTTACTCCCGACCGATATCCTCGCCCTGATAGATGAATCCATTCACCTGGCCGAAAGTGACTACGATCTCAAGAAAAGATTTGATTTTCGGAAAATAGAAATTATCAAAGAAACAGACCCGGAACTCCCGCTGGTGCCCTGTGATCCCAGCCAGATTCAGCAGGTTCTGCTGAATCTGCTGAAGAACGGAGCACATGCCATGGCATCAGCCAATACCAAGGCTCCTCGTTTCATTATTCGCAGTGCAAAGGATAACCACTGGATACGTCTTGAGATTGAAGATAACGGCCCAGGGATGCCCGAAGAAACCCGCCGTAGAATATTTGAACCATTTTTCACTACCAAAAAAGTTGGCGAAGGAACCGGTCTTGGCCTGTCAGTCAGTTATTTCATTATTACCCAAACTCATCACGGTGAATTAACTGTCCGCAGCGGACCCCACGGAACCCTTTTCACAATCCACCTGCCATTAACACAAAAAGAGTCTTGAAGAACAAAAATCCAGATTTAGAAACCACTGCCAGATACGATTTATGCAAACATAAGCTATACTCGTAGGCAGGATACGCTTTTGATGGAGACTTATTGTGCGACTTATACATATCTTCCAACTGCTGATTCTACTACCCGTTTTATTTTCCTGTAGCGATTCTGAACCTGTTCGCATCGGTTTTGTGGGAGGGTTATCAGGACGTGTTGCCGATCTTGGCATTGCAGGAAGAAATGGGGTTATTCTGGCAACCGAACAGGCAAACAGCCGAGGAGGAATCAAGGGGCGACGCATCGAATTGCTGATTCGCGACGACAAACAGAATCCGACAACGGCTCAGGCTGCGGTCAAGGATCTGCTGGGACAACATGTCACCGCAATCGTTGGTCATATGACCAGTTCAATGTCCATCAGCTCTCTGCCTCTGGTCAATTCCGCCGGTATTGTCATGATTAGCCCCACCACAACCACTACCCTGTTAAGTGGTAAGGACGATTTCTTTCTGCGCGTCGTTGCCGCCACTGATCTGTATGCAAATGTTGTCGCCACTCGCTTAACGCAGCAAGGGATTAGAACTGTTGCCGCAATCTATGACAAACGCAATCTGGCGTACACCAGCAACTGGCTGAAAAATTTCGTAGTTCATTTTGAAAAACGTGGTGGAAAGGTTATCAAAAAAATCGGATTCACTTCTGGGGCTGACATTCACTTTACCCAGCTGGCCGAACAAATATTACAGACACAACCTGAAGCTGTCCTGTCGGTGGCCAATGCCCTGGATACCGCAATGTTTGCCCAGCAACTCCATAAAGCAGGGTCCAAACTTCCCCTTGCCGCCAGTGAATGGGCTGCAACTGAAAAAGTAATCGACTTGGGTGGTCCCGCCGTTGAGGGGATGATTATCGATCAGTTTTTTGACCGAGATAGTCAGCTACCCACCTACCAGAGTTTCCGTTCTGCATACAAAAAGCGTTTCGCCGCCGAGCCCGGATTTCCATCGGTTGCCGGGTATGACGCCGCCAATGCTCTATTCACTGCTCTTGATCACTCTACAGATCCGGCAACCCTG
>JAJRWH010000006.1 GCA_024276935.1 Deltaproteobacteria bacterium | reverse complement strand
GGGTGGTCATAATTCAGGTAAAAAGGATTTTTGTACTCTTTGGCCACCTCTTTTGCCAGCCAGGTTTTTCCCACTTGACGTGGACCAACAAGAAAAACCATTTTCTTGTTCAGATCCTGCTGGATAATCTTTTTCTGTATTCTTTTCATGCGACTATTGTGCATCATGATGCAAAATAGTCAAGACTATTGCGCAAAGTAATGCAAAATAGTCTGGCTCTCTGGTGTGTTCTGGTGAAATCAGGACAACGGGTAATTTTCAGGAGTGGGAGGAGATCAGGCAGATTGAAGACAGAGAGGATGTGATAAGGCCCAACGGCCCCATTGCTTTAAGCGGTGGGGCCGTTGGGGTTTCATTCGTTCAGTTATCTGGTGATTCCTATGGTAGTGATATATTCAGGAAGACTGATCGCATTTTGTGGCGTTCCAATGGGCGTAATCGCTCCAGTGTTGGTATCTATTGAAAACTGATTTACCTTGTCATTGGTATCATCCGTAACATAGAGATACTGACCACCAGGACTGATTGCCAAGGCATAAGCCCCTGTTACATTAAGCTCATATTCTACAACTGTAAGGCTCCCATCCGCAGCAATGCTGTAGACAGCGACTGAGTCGTCAATTTCATTTGCTACATACAGATAACTTCCTGTTGAATCGATACTGATGGAACTTGGCAATGCGTCAGGCGACGTCGAACCGTCTGGATCTGTCAGCACTTTGCCCAAACCTGCAAGAGCTCCGGTGTTTTGATCAATGCTGAAATAGGATACTTCGTTAATATCCTGGTTGGAGACGTAAAGGAATTTTCCATCGGGTGTAATTGCGAGGCTGTTGGGTGACGAAATCGGTGCTGCTAACGTTCCGTTTGTGGTGTTCACGTAATTGAGTGTTCCATCAGATTGAATCGAGAACTGTACTATGACATTGCTTGTAAAATAAGCTGCATAGAGATTTCCTCCTGAAGGGTCAATGGTGAGTATTTCTGGGAAAGTTGGTGAGCTCGTAGGTGTGGGTGCCATACCATTTGCAACGAGAAGTCCACTTCCAGACATGATGGTAAATTGTGATATGGAATTGTCGCTTGAATTGGCAACGTAGAGATAGTTTCCTGACGGCTCTATCACTGCGCCCCATGGATTATTGCCGGTAGCGTTGTCGGCGATCCAAGTGAGAGTTCCGTCATTCTCTATTCGGTATTGAGATATATTATCCGTTATCCCCGGGTGCGTAATGTATGCATATGTTTGTTGAGGGTCTAGGGCAATCCAGTTTTGTACTTGGCCAGTGTCGATTGTCGCAGGGGAATTGCCGGATAGTGTCCCATCTCTTGAGCTGATCTTGAATTGTGAGACGTTGTTGTCAGCAGTATTTGTTACATACACATATTCTGCATATGTTGAGGTGCTTCCACCGGTACTCCCCCCACCGCCTCCACCCCCACAGGCACCGAGCATCAAGGTTGAAACCAGTATCAAAATCAGCCCGAAGTATCTTGCTTTTTTATTCATAACATCCTCGACATTGATTGTGAGAAATTGGATAAAATCAGCCCTCTTTCATTTTTACCCGGTTTACAACAAATTTTTCAACCATCCTAACGCAATAAAAGTGCCAGCTGCAGAACCGAGGGAAGAAAAGAAGAAAACCAGCATCACACGCGCCAGACGATTGCGCCACCAGCCCTTGAAGGTGGTCAGATCGTCGCCGACATGCTCCATATCGCGGACTGTCGGCGCGGCAACAAAGGCCTGGACAAAGGCGGTAACAAAACCAGCCCCGATAGTTGGGTTCAATGAGGTGATCGGTGCGGCAATGAAGGCCGAGATAACCGTTAACGGATGCCCCAGGGCGATGAGTGCTCCCAGTGCTGAAAGCAGACCGTTGGCCAGCACCCAGGCAATGGCAGCGTTAGCCAGCTTCTGATGGTCTCCAAAGAAAAAACCGGCGATGAATAACGCAATGACGATGCCGGGGATCACCCAGGGGATCGCTTTTGAAATGCTATTTTTTGCGGGGATCCTGCTGATTTCTGCAATTGTTTCCGGAGAAATTTCTTCGTGAAGCTTTTTGACAATTCCGGGCAGGTGCGCCGCACCGACGACCGCGACGATTTTATCGCCAGGTGAATGGCGAATATGGTAGGCCATATAGGTATCGCGCTCGTCGACCAGAATGGTTTTCACCGAGGGGAGCAGTTTGCTCATCTCTTCGAGCATTTGTGACAGAGTATCTCCGCTGCGTAATTCAGCCAGTTGGGCTTCGTCGAGTTCCTGTTTTTCGAACAGGCTTCCCAGCAGGGCCGCCATCACTTTCATCTTGTTCCAGAACCCGGCTTTGCGCCAGGTGCGCAACAGAGTGGTGCGTATATTACGGTCAACCAATTCAACGTGCATCCCGCTTTCTTCAGCCATTTTTGCCGCTGCCGCCAGCTCGGCTCCCGGCTTGACGCCAGTTTGCAACCCCATCTTTTTCTGATAGCTCGACAGTGCCAGATTGGTCAGGAGAAAGGGCATCTGTCCTTTTTTGATAACTTCCTTGATATTGAGCGATTCCCAGCTCTTCTGGTTGATAAGGGATTGATAGCGCTGTTCATCAAGTTCGACGCAGACGGTATCGGGCTGGTGCTCACCAATCGCCTGGATAACGGTATCGACCGATTCCTGCGAGATATGCGCCGTACCGATCAGGATAATTTGTCGATCATCCAGCTCGATAATAGTTGGTTGTTCTACGTTGTTGACGGTTTCAGTATCCACCGGGATTCCTTTTTTAATCTTGTGAAATAAGTGAAATTGCGGCGCAGTTTAACATGAAGGCCGAGGATGAAGGCGAAAAAAAGCATCCCTCAAATTTGAAGGATGCTGCGTAACCCTGAGCTCTCCACCACTGCCGTGGGTCGTGGGCCTCACTACGAGTACCAGTAAGGTGGGTTCCCCTGATCGTCCTTCAGGCGTCCCGCTCAAGAGGCGGGCTGGCACACCAGACGACTCAAAGAGTTCCCGATTGAAAAATATTCCGCGTGGACGTTCTGACCTCACTTGCAGGGCAGAGAGTCAGTCAGTGTTACGGTTCTCAGTATAGGCCGGATCTGCTCCAATGAGCAAGGCGGAAAAGAAGGGTGGTGCGATCTTCTTTGCTTAAGAATCTCCTGATGTGATCTGATCAATTGACAGCTGCTCAAAATCGCCCGATAATGTTGTGTTTGGCAAGTTTGAATCAAGGGGAATGGTGTTTTTATGCAAGTTTTGCTGATCGGACTTTTTGGTGGCCTGGGGTGTATTTCACGCTACCTGGTGTCGGGCTGGACATACACCCTGCTAGGTCGCAGCCTGCCGTATGGAACCATGGTGGTCAATATCGGGGGGTCATTTCTGCTCGGTTTTTTAATGACCTTTGGTTTGCGCAGTACGCTTCTTCCTGCCGGTATCAGAGTTGGTTTGACTGTCGGGTTCATGGGGGGGTTCACGACTTTTTCAACCTTTTCCTACGAAACCCTGAAGTTGGTTGAAGAGGGGAGTCTGATGCAGGCTGGAGCCAATGTCGCACTGAATATAACCCTCTGTCTGTTATCTGTCGCTGCAGGTGTCATGCTGGCGCGGCAGCTGTAAGGGAGATTGATTTATGCCTGGATTTGCTGGAGAAAAAACCCTGATGCGGATATTTATCAGCGAAGCTGATCGTCATCAGGGGCAGCCCCTTTACAAGGTACTGCTTGAAATGTTGCAATCTCAGGGGTTTGCCGGGGCGACTGTCTTGAAGGGGGTTGCGGGTTTCGGAGCCGGGTCGGTGATGCATACCGATCAGTTATTGCGCCTTTCGACCGAGTTGCCCATGGTGATTGAGGTTGTAGAAAATGAAGAGAAGATTCAGCAGATAATTCCACAGTTCGACAAAATTATGCTGGGTGGAATGATCACTCTGGAAAAGGCGCGGGTGATTCGTTATAAAAGTTGAATAATGCTGGTTTTTTGCCATCACATTTATGAAATTGTTCCTTAATAAAGAAATCGGGTAGCTATGCTTAAGAATTTTTTTTCACGCTCTGAATCGACCTCGAACGAACCCTCTTCTCAGCGTATCCCCCTGGCTGCAGCTGTTTTGCTGATTGAAATTGCGCGGGTAGATGGCGATTTCAGTGCAGCAGAAAGAGAGTCGATCCGTCAGGTGTTGCGACAACGGTTTGCTCTTGATGGCGACGCGGGAGAGGAACTGATCCGTCTGGCCGAGGATACCCAGCGCCAGAGTGCTGATCTGCATCAGTTTACCAGCCAGATCAATCGCAATTTCAGTCAGGATGAAAAGCAGGAAATTATCGAATCCTTCTGGGCTCTGGTATTTGCTGACGGGTATCTTGATGCCCATGAGGATGCGGTGATGCACCAGCTTGGCCATTTGATAGGTCTTTCGCACCGTCAGCTGATAGATGCCAAGATCAAGGTTCGCAAAGAGCTTGAATCTGCTGGCAGTTGAAAAATGGTTCAGGCATTATCGCAGGTTATCAGTCGCGGGCACCAGTTGATTGGCGAGGTGTTGCGTCCGGGTGATTTGGCCATCGATCTGACGGCGGGGAATGGCTATGATACACTGATGTTGGCTGAAAGAGTCGGGGCAGACGGATCTGTCCTTGCCTTTGATTTGCAACCTCAGGCAATTGACCAGACTGCTGCCAGGTTGCAGAGGGCCGGGGTCAGGGTTCATCGTCTGGACGAACCTGTTGTTTCTTTGCCTCGAGGAGTCAGCCTGGTCCAGACCAGTCACGCCGAGCTCGGCAACTGGAATCTGGTGGCACCCCGAGTTATCATCGCCAATCTGGGTTATCTTCCCGGTGGTGACAAAACCCTGGTGACCCGGCCTGACTCGACTCTGGCTGCATTGCAGACCGGATGTGAAATTCTTGCGTCAGGGGGGCGGATTGTGATCGTGGTTTATACGGGCCATCCGGGAGGTCAGGATGAAGCGAAGGCCGTTGAACAGTTCTTTGCCGAGCTGGATGAACGAGAATTTGAAGTTGTAAGTGTGAAAGTTGCCAATCGTCCCCGGGCGCCATTTTTGCTGGTTGCCGGCAAGCTCGGATAATGCTGATGATGGATTACTGATATGCTGCTGCTGTTTGGAAAGATTGGGGATTACACCCTGTATTATCTGGAACAGGCTGGAAGGATGGGGGTTTTCCTTTTTCAGTGTTCGTGGCGGGTTTTGACGCCTCCCTACCGTTTTTTTCCTGTCATACGTCAGATCAATTTTATCGGAGCCCGCTCAATCTTTGTCATCTTCTTTACGGGGGGATTTACCGGGATGGTGCTGGCATTGCAGGGTTACTACACCTTGCGTAAGTTTGGCTCCGAAGGCCTGCTTGGTTCGGCTGTTGCGCTGAGTTTGATTCGTGAACTTGGCCCAGTTACCGCGGCCTTGATGGTGATCGGGCGGGCCGGATCAGCCATGACTGCCGAAATCGGTATTATGCGTAATTCGGAACAGATTGACGCGCTGGAATGTATGGCCGTCGATCCCTGGCGTTACCTGATGGTGCCTAAATTTATTGCTGCAGTTATCAGCATGCCATTGTTGACCGCAATTTTTGATGTTGTGGGAATTTTTGGTGGTTATCTGGTGGGCAGTCTGATGCTTGGAGTCAATGGCGGGACCTATTTTCAGGGGATGTACCAAAGCGTTCACTGGGTTGACGTTGAGATGGGGCTGATCAAGTCGCTGGTTTTTGGCCTGCTGATTGTCTGGATTTCAACCGCCAAGGGTTATTTTCTGCATTGGGAGCGTAGTGGTGGTTTCGGTGCCGAGGGGGTCAGCCGGGCGACAACAAGTTCAGTCGTTCTGGCCTCTGTGACGGTATTGGTCTGGGATTATCTGCTCAGTGCCATTCTGCTTTAGGAGGCTGTTACCAGGTGGAGAATGAGAAACTGAAAGATTGTCCGGTATCAATTGAGCTTGCCGGAGTTGAAAAATACTTTGGCTCCCAGAAGGTTCTGGATGGAGTCAACCTGCGGGTTTGTGAAGGGACAACAACCGTTATTGTTGGCGCCAGTGGTCAGGGGAAAAGCGTTATTCTCAAGCATATGCTGGGGTTGATGCGGCCTGATGCCGGGCGTGTTGAGATATTTGGTCAGGACATTACACAGGCCTCAGCCCGCCAACTCAAGGTCGTTCGGCGTGATTTCGGGGTTCTGTTCCAAAACGTTGCTCTGTTCGACTCAATGACAATTTTTGATAATGTCGCCTTGCCCCTGCGTGAGCGGACCCATGACAGCTCGCGGCAGATTGCTGCCCGTGTTGAGGAGTTGTTGCAGATGATGGACCTGCCGGGGGCTGCGAGCAAATACCCCGCCCAGCTTTCTGGCGGGATGCAGAAACGGGTCGGGTTGGCCCGGGCATTGGCCCTTAATCCCAAGGTGGTCTTTTTTGACGAACCAACGACCGGGCTGGATGTACTGAAGAGTAACGAAATCTATCGGCTCTTCCACCACACTCAGGCCGAATTGGGATACACCGCAGTAATTGTCAGTCACGATGTTCCCAAAATCTTCAAATTGTCCGATCATGTGGCCTTGCTGGCCGAAGGCGTGATTCAGGGACAGTTGACCCCGGAAGAGTTTCAGCGTTCGGAAAATCCGCTGATACGAAACTTTGTTGAAACAACCATGGGACCCATTTATTCAAGCGAGAGAGAGGAAGCGGCACTGCAATGAAACGTATCAATATTGAAGTGGCGGTTGGCCTGTTTATGGTGGTCGGTTTTATCAGCTTTGCCTGGATGTCGGTTCGGCTGGGCAATATCGGCCTGTTTGACAAGCCGACCTATACCGTATCGGCTCGTTTCGGGTCAGTTTCTGGATTGAAGCCGGAGTCGAAAGTCGAGATTTCCGGAGTGCAGGTCGGAAAGGTTGTCAGTATAGAGCTTGATCCTGACACCTATGAGGCGGTTGTTGAAATGCGGATTGATCAGGGGGTCGTGTTGCAGGAGGATGTTATTGCGTCTATCAGTACCGCCGGGATCATTGGCGATCGCTTTGTTAAGATTACCCCTGGCGGACTCGACGATCTGATTACCGACGGGGGAGAAATTACTGAAACGGAATCGGCGATCAGTCTCGAAGAATTGATCAGCAAATATATTTTTCAGAAGTAGGGGGGCTTGTGCGTTTACTCCTGGCACTGTTGGCAGTTTTTTCAGTCGTTATTTTTTCGCATCCTGTCTGGGCGGTACAGACGGAAGCCGTCTCTCTTACTGCGGGGACCGGGGCGGCTGGTACCACCGATGATTTCGATGATGAATTTGCCGATGACTTTTCCGCAGAAGATGAAGGGCCATTGATTTCTGATCCACTCGAAGGTTGGAATCGAGGGGTTTTCTGGTTCAATGACAAGCTCTATTTCTATTTTTTGAAGCCAGTTGCCAGGGTTTATCGGGTTGTTCCTCGTCCGGCGCGCAAGTCGATCAGTCATTTCTTTTCCAATCTGAAAAGTCCGATACGGATCATCAATGCCGCCCTGCAATTCAAGTTTGCCGATTCAGGCAGAGAGCTCAGCCGGTTTTTGATCAATTCGACCATCGGTATTGGTGGTCTTTTTGATCCCGCAGACAAGTGGGCCAGAATCTCCCAAAAAGAAGAAGATTTTGGCCAGACCCTTGGTGTCTATCATATCGGCCAGGGCCCCTATCTGGTCCTGCCATTCTTTGGCCCTTCAAGCTTGCGTGACAGTGGAGGGCTGGTTGTCGATACCTTCCTCAATCCCATGACATATCTGACCCGAGACTGGAGCCTGCTTGATCGGGCCGAACTTCAGGCCGGACTTGCTGTCAGTTACCTCTCGCTTGATGATGACAATTACGAAAAAACCAAACGTGATTCTCTGGATCCCTATCTGTTTGTGCGTGCCGCTTATGCCCAGTATAGACTGGCCAAAGTGGCCCAATAAGGGTATAATCCTGGCGTGTCCTTTTAATTGACCAGCGGGAGAATAGAGTTATGCGTCTGTTGATGATTTGTGCCCTGTTGTTTTTGGCGTTGCCGGTTCAGGCGGTTTCAACGCCGCAAGAACAGATTAAACAGATGATCGATGGTGTTTTTGCGGTTCTGAACAGTGACCTTGATACTGAAGCCAAGAAACAACAGATCAGCGGCACGGTACAGAAATTTCTTGGAGTCCGTTCTCTTTCTCAGCGAACCCTCGGGGTTCACTGGAAAAAGGCGACCCCCGAAGAGCGGAAGCGTTTCATGGCGCTCTATGTGCAGATTCTGGAGCGTACCTATCTCAATCGGGTTGACAGCTATTCTGGTGGGCGTGTCGATTATCTGCGTGAGAGAATCAAGGGGAAAAAGGCCATTCTCGATACCAAGTTTATTACGGACAAGGTCGAGATTCCGGTCAAATACAAGCTGATTCTGAAGAATGGGACCTGGCAGATATACGATATTCTGATCGAGGGGGTCAGCCTGGTGCGCAGCTATCGTTCAAGCTACAGCGAGATTTTGCGTAAAAATGGTTTTTCTGGCCTGTTTGAAAAGATGGAAGCCAAACTTACGCAAATGAAGAAGACTGGCTGAGGAATTATGGCGATGTTGGCAGAAGATCTTTGCCGAAAGATGAAGTCTGACTTTCGGTTTTTTCAGTATCTGAATGAAGCGCAAAAAGCGATTGCCGGGCAATACCTGGAGTGCTGTGAGGTTGAAGAAGGAACCGTCCTGTGGAATGAAGGAGACGCCGGTAATGCGGCGGCCTTTGTTGTTGAGGGCAAGGTTGAGGTGAAGAAGGAAACCGAGTTCAAGGGCAAGCATGTTATCGTCGGTATTTATGGTGAAGGATCGGTTGTCGGTGAACTCAGCCTTTTTTCTGACGATAAGCGAGCCGTAACAGCAACTGCGTTGACAGATGTCTGGTTGCTCAAGCTGAGTGCCGAACGGTTTGAGGCCTTGCTTGAAGAACATCCGGTTGTTGGAGGCAAGTTGCTTAAAGGGATGTTTTATGCGGTGTCGAGACGGTTGCGTAAATCATTCGAAAGACTGGCTGCAATTTTTTAGCAAAAGTCTGAGCAGCCTTCCCTGGCCGCTTTTCTGACGTCAGGTCAGCGTTCGCTGCGCATCGAATCCTCACTTTACGGAAGTTGAAGAGAAAAAGGGTCAACCGAGACGGCTGACCCTTTTTATTATTTTATGGTCGGAGCGAGAGGATTCGAACCTCCGACATCCTGGTCCCAAACCAGGCGCGCTACCAGGCTGCGCTACGCTCCGACGGTCGGAATATGTACCATGAACGTCCCGCCGAT
Source organism: Deltaproteobacteria bacterium (assembly GCA_024276935.1). Lineage (GTDB taxonomy): Bacteria > Desulfobacterota > Desulfuromonadia > Desulfuromonadales > Geopsychrobacteraceae > Geopsychrobacter. The sequence goes on along the minus strand of JAJRWH010000006.1, from coordinate 44,083 downwards.
GCAACAGAATCTTTACGGTTTTTTGTCATTGGCTAAATAATCCACTCTGGTGAGGGATTTTGTCGCTCTACCAGGGTGATGACCTGTTCGGCCAGGGTTTCCGGGACCCTGGTGCCATCCAGAGTCAGGTCGGCTGACGCAGGGGGTTCATAGGCCAGGTCGACGAGGTTTTTGTCTCCTTCGTGTTCCTGCTGGATTCTCTGGTAGTAGCCACTTGTGTCTCGTGCCATGCAGAGTTCGCGTGAACTGTCGAGAAAGATTTCGTAGAAATCTATTTCTTTTGCAATCTCGCGTGCTCGACTGCGTTCAGTGGCAAAGGGTGAGGTGGTGGCAACCAGAACAATGAGTCCTGCTTCTGCCGTAATTCTGGCGACCTCACCAATACGACGAATATGCTCAACCTGGCCGCTGTCGGTATAGTCAAGGTCTGAGTTCAGTCCTCTGCGCAACTTGTCTCCATCCAGCAGACAACTGTGTCTGCCGCCAGCATGCAGACGTTTTTGGATCAGATTAGCCAGGGTTGTTTTTCCTGCACAGCGACGACCTGTAATCCATAAGATCATCGGTTTTTGGCCTTTGATCTCTGCCAGAGCCGTCTGATCGACTTCCAGATCCTGCCAGGGAATGCAGTCTGATGCCGGTTGGATTTCCTCAACCATTCCTGCCCCGACAGTCGCATTGGTCAACCTGTCGATAAGAATAAAACTGCCGGTCAGGCGGGTCTCCCGATAAAGATCACAGGAGAGGGGGCTGTTCAGATTGAGGCGGCAAAGACCGACTTCGTTCAGTTCGAGTGCTTTGCCCGGTTCTTTTTGCAGGCTGTTGACGTTGACCTTGTGAATTAATTCAGAAATCTGGACAGGCGTGGTTGCTGCTCCCATCTTGAGCAGGTAACTACGTCCCGGGAGCAGGTGATTGTCGTGCAGCCAGACAATCCTGGCCTTGAGGCGATCACTTGCAGCGAGTTGACTGTCGCTGGTTGCCAACATGTCGCCGCGACTGATATCGATCTCTTCTTCAAGGCTGAGAGTAATCGCCTGTCCCGCGACTGCTTCTTCAAGATCACCATTCATGGTGATGATACGTGCCACGCGGCTGCGTTTGCCCGAGGAGGCTACCTGTACTTCATCTCCTGGGTGGATGCGACCACTGGCAATGGTGCCGCAAAAACCGCGAAAATTGAGGTCCGGACGATTAACCCACTGCACACGCATACGAAAGGGCTTGTTGTGGCTGCTGTCAGGCAGCCTGACGGTCTCAAGGTGCTGTAACAGGCTGATACCCTGATACCAGTCCGTATTGCCGCCGGGGGTGATGATGTTGTCCCCTTTGAGGGCCGAAAGGGGAATGCAGCAGATCTCTTCAAGGCCGAGGTCGCTGGCGAAATGATGGTAGTCGCGGCAGATCTGTTCGTAGGTTTGCTGATCGTAGCCAACCAGATCCATTTTGTTGATTGCCAGTACCACCTTGCGGATACCGACCAGTGAGACCAGATAGCTATGGCGACGAGTCTGGGTCAACAAGCCCTTACGAGCATCGACCAGGATGACGGCCACATCGGCCGTTGAGGCACCGGTCACCATGTTGCGTGTGTACTGTTCATGACCTGGAGTGTCAGCGACAATGAACTTACGTTTAGCCGTTGAAAAGAAACGATAGGCAACATCGATGGTGATTCCCTGCTCACGTTCGGCCTGGAGACCGTCAAGCAGCAGGGCGTAATCGATCTCTTCCCCTTGAGTGCCGACCCTTTTACTGTCTGCTTCAAGGGCGGCCAGCTGATCTTCAAAGATCATTTTGGAATCCCATAGCAACCGCCCGATCAGGGTACTTTTGCCATCGTCGACACTGCCACAGGTGATAAAACGCAACAGTGACTTTTCTTCCTGCTGCTTGAGGTAGGCGAGGATGTCCTCGCTGATCAGCTCGGATTGATGTGCCATGTTAGAAATACCCTTCCTGCTTTTTCTTTTCCATCGAACCTGCCTGGTCGTGGTCGATGACGCGGCCCTGACGTTCGCTGGTGCGGGCCAGTAACATTTCCTGGATAATTTCGGGCAGGGTTGCAGCCGTTGACTCAACGGCACCGGTTAGAGGGTAACAGCCCAGGGTGCGAAAACGGACCGGGATCTTTTTGACCTCTTCTCCTGGATTGAGTTCAATTCGTTCATCGTCGAGCATGATCAGCATGCCGTCGCGCTCAACCACCGGACGTACTGCGCTGAAATAGAGGGGGACGATGGGAATTTTCTCCAGGTAGATGTACTGCCAGATATCAAGTTCCGTCCAGTTTGACAGGGGAAAGGAGCGGATTGATTCTCCCTTGTTGACCCGTGCATTGTAGATATTCCACAGCTCAGGGCGCTGGTTTTTGGGATCCCAACGATGGTTGGCATTGCGAAAAGAAAAAATCCGTTCTTTGGCCCGTGATTTTTCTTCATCACGTCGGGCACCACCAAAGGCTGCATCGAAGCCGTATTTATCGAGAGCCTGTTTGAGGGCATCTGTCTTCATGATGTCGGTGTAGCGGGCACTGCCGTGCGCAAAGGGTGATATTCCCTGTCTGACCCCTTCCTGATTGGTGTGGACCAGCAGGTCAAATCCGACATCCTCAGCCATTTTGTTGCGGAAGGCGATCATCTCCCTGAATTTCCAGGTGGTATCGACGTGCAGCAGGGGAAAGGGGATCTTGGCCGGGTAGAAGGCCTTGCGGGCCAGATGCAGCATCACTGCTGAGTCCTTACCGATCGAGTAGAGCATGACCGGATTTTCAAACTCGGCAACCACCTCGCGCATAATATGGATGCTTTCAGCTTCCAGCTGTTCCAGATGTGTCATCGGAGTTCCTTTTTTACTGATTTGAAATGAGAAGAGGTCTCGCTTTTCACCTCACCCCCTCCCACCTCACGGATTTTGTCTGTCAGGGACGGTGCAGGCCACATTCCTTGTGTTCGGGGTTTTCCCACCACCAGCGCCCTGCGCGGACGTCCTCACCCGGTTTGATTGCGCGGGTACAGGGCGCACAGCCAATCGATGGATATCCCTGACTGTGTAGACGGTTGACCGGCAGACGGTGAGTTGTGGCGTATTCCCATACCTCTTCGTTGCTCCAGTCGATCAGTGGGTTGATTTTGACCATATTGTTATGGCTGGCATCGATTTCGATGCCAGCCAGAGCGCTTCGGGTTGTGCTTTGGCTGCGCCTTTGACCGGTAATCCAGCCGCTGTGTCCTTTCAGGGCTCTGCTCAGGGGCTCAACCTTGCGGATTCGACAACACTCGTGACGGTTGTCGAGGCTTTCACGAAAGGAGAAAAGACCTTTCTCTCTCTCCAGCTTCTGGAGTGCTTCTGTTTGAGGCAGGTACCAGTCGATCTGCAGTTGATATTTTTGCAGCAGCGCCTCGGCAACTTCGTAGGTCTCTTCGTAGAGCCGGCCAGTATCAATGGCGAAAACCCGCACCTGTGGAGCAAGGCTATGCAGCAGGTCAATGATGGCCAGATCTTCAACGCTGAAAGAGCAGGCCATAACAACATCGCCTCTGGTTGCTTTCTGTAGTCCGGACTCAAGGATTTTTTCGGTCATTTTCTGTTTGTTTAAAAGCAACATATGCGTCGTTCACAAGTTAGATGATGTATTCCGGCTCGTCTTTATGACGGCCATAGGAAATACGGTTCCAGACCCTTTCGTGGGCTATGTAGATAGCAAATTTGATCAGGGTGTCAGCCAATCCGACGGTTGCGGCAAATTCTCCCTTGCCGGTCAATAAATAAACCAGACCGGTTGTAATCAAGGTTGCCAACAGCCTCCAGGAGAGAGCTTTGGCAATGCTTCTGCGGTGAGTTTCCATCTTCAACATCCTTTTTGGTTGCTTGCGGCAGAGGCTAGTAAACCCTATAAAAAAAGTCAACAAAAATTATTCATAAAACACATGATAATACGTATGTTTAATAAAATTGATAAATAACAGCATGTTACATTGTGTCCTGCCATGACGCATAAACTTGACAATAAGACTAATAAATGATTATAGTCGCGCCAACGTCAAAAACGAGGAGTTAGAAATGGATCTGGACGAGCAGCAGTTGCGACTTGAGGGTGTTTATCTTCAGAATGACCGTGGTGAGTATATGCAGCGGGTCAAACTGACAGGGGGAATCCTGTCTTTGGCACAGGCCCGTGCCCTGGCTGAGTTGGGAACGTGCTTCGGGAGTGGAAACCTGCATCTTTCAACACGTGGCAGTGTGGAATTTCACCGTTTAAAGGGGGAGGATTTACTGCATGTTTTCAGAGGTTTGGCGGCGGTTGGCCTTTTTTCACGTGGAGCCTGTGGCGGTGCTGTGCGCGGCATTTCATGCAGCAGCGGTTTTGGTCCCGGTTTTGCGCGGACTCAGGTGATGTTGCGTCATTTTTTAATGCATTTCAGTGGTAATCCGCACTATGAGGGGTTGCCAAAAAAATTCAAAATGGCTTTTGAAGCTGGGTATACGGGAAGTCGCCATTTAATTCAGGACCTGGCGATGGTCCTGGTTGAAGACAGGGGCGAGGGTTCGGCATACGATGTCTGGGTTGCCGGAGGCCTCGGTCGCGAACCCCAGGCAGGTTTTCTGTACCAGTCACGGGTGTCTGAGGCAGAACTTTTACCGTTGGCCGAATCAATCGTTGAAGTTTACAAGGCCTGGGGGGAGAAAGGTCGCCGGTTGAAACATCTGCTCAATAGCATTGGCGAAGCAGAGCTGCGACGTCAGATAGAAGAACAACGTGCAAAGAAACAGGCAGTTTGTTTTCGTGATGCATTTGCTAAAGAGTTACTCCCTGATGAGAGCTCCCGGAGGATTTTGTTGAATCTGTTTGCGGGTGAACTGGTGGCCCGGGAGTTTGTCGAAATTGTCGAACTTGCAGAGGCTCATAAGTGCCGTTGGCTTCGTGTGACGCCAGATCAAAACCTTGAACTTCTGGTTTCTGATTCGGATGACCTTTTACGACAGGCTCTGGGTGAGGCAGGATTTACTGTTCAGCCAAGTGAAGAAGGGGTCTTGCGGGTCTGCCCGGGCAAGCCGGAGTGTCGCATGGGGCTCTGTGAAACGCGTAACCTGGCCCAGCATATTTTAGATAAATTTGGTCCCCTGGCCCAAAAGCATTCCCTGGCGATTTCAGGGTGTCGGAACTCTTGTGCTCAGCCACAATTGGCAGATTTTGGAATTCTGGCCAGCCGGTTGAAATCTGCAGGTGACCAGCCTGTTGCTCTGTTTGATCTTTATCGGCGTCATGGGGAGGGTCTGGGCGAAAAAACAGCGACAGGGTTGACCGAGGATGAATTGTTGAGTCTTTTGAGTGAGAAATTGTCTGCCTGACCGACAAGTTGCCAAGCTTTTTCCCCAAGCGTAAAAAGGCCCCGTTGCAGAGATGCAACGGGGCCTTTTTTACTGTCTCAGCAATAAGGATCAGCCCAGAACTGTGGCCAATGCCGCAGTGGTTGATTCGCGTTTTTGACGTTCGATTTCTTTGGGATCAATTTCAACGAATTTTTCGTCAGGAGTTACTTTGAAAATGGGTTGTCCCTTGGAAACAATGGTTCCGTCACCGCCATCAATCAGAATTTTATCAATGGTTCCCGAGAAGGGGGCCGGAATTTTGTTGAACATCTTCATAACCTCGAGAATGAAGAGCGGCTGCCCTTTCTCGAAGTGCATTCCTTCAGTCGCAAACGGTGGCATGCCTGGAGCTTCCTGGGCGTAGTACATCCCACCACCCGGGGTGACAATCTCATCAGCCTTGGTTGCTGGAGGCGGAACCAGAACCTTTTTCATTGCTGCCTGAAGCTCTGGATCATGCAGGTATTCCGGAATCGTCACCTCAAGATCTTCTTCGACTTTAAATGCGTAGAAGTCGGTTGCTTCAGCAATTGAAAAGAGAACACCCAGCAATTCGTTGCCGATGACGAAGCCCTGATGTGAAGCCCGGACCTGGTCCCAGGTTTCTTTGGCCAGTCCACCTTGAGGTTTGTCCTTGGTCAACAACTCGTTCAGCTTGACATAATCATCTTTGGCAAGCCCAAGTTTCTCACGCAGGTCCGCGTAGAAATTGAGTGCCGTGGACAACAATTTATAATCATGGTCCCAGATGACCTCAGCTGCTGGAGCACCTTTACGTGGCATCATGTTGAGATATTCATAGGTCTCACCAATGATGACCAGAGGGTTTCTGAGCCAGGAAATTTTGCCATTCTCAAGTTTGAAATTCGCTTTGTTGAGACTCAGCCAGCCCGAAAGCAGGTGGGGATCCTTGAGCAGAATCTCCATCGGTCGTGTCAGCAGGGTTCCTTTACGATCGAGGGTCTCGGAAACCAGTTTTCTGGTCTCAGGATCATCACCGTAAATCTTGCCATAATGCTTTTTCATGGCGAAGAAAGCGAAAACCTCATCAATTTTGCTGGCTTCTTCTTTGAGGCGGCCTACCAGTGTCAGGTAGGGAACAACAAAGCGGGTGGTCGGTTTGGCCATGACATTGTTGCCGATGAACCAGTTGACCAGTCCGTAATGGAACTCGAGGTTGGTGGCCAGATTGGTTCCACGCAGTACGGTGCTGCGCAGGACCTTTGACAGGTGAGCGTAGCTTGAAGCCCGGTCCGTGCCCTGGGTCAGCAACAGGGCAATGTTGGAATCGTACGCACCGGCAACATTGTATTTCATGAACAGGCCGGTATCCGGGTTGCGAAAGCAGATGCCCTGGTCATCACGGATTTCGCCATCGATCGGATCAGACCAGTAGCGAATGACACCGCCTGCACTGGGTGACAATGAACAATCGGTGGCGTTAAGGCGTGCTTCGGCTGCGGCCCCGAAGCGTGGAACCCGCTGCGGGCGCGGCAGGCGCTCCTTGTGGCGGGCAAGCAGGGCCATTGCCTCAACCAGTGACTCGACGATAAAGAAATCATTTTTGTCTTTGGGGTTGGTGAATTTAAGGCTGTAGACAAGCTCGGTAACCCGGTGCTCAACCTGAATCCGGGTGTTGACCTCCATGAAATAGTGGCGATCACCATCAACAATGCACTCGAAGGTTGAGGCCGAGTCCAGTCCGACGGCAACCCCGAAACGCTCGGATTCTTCTTCCATCCGTTTGAGAACCTTCAGGTCCGATTCAAGTGCTGTAGCCTGGGCTTTATTCTTTGCCTTTTTGGCTTTGTCGATTTCAAAAGCCAGAGCTTCTTGAGTGACCGAGATTTCAAGCAGTTTCTGCTCATGCATCTGCAATGAACAATCCCGTCCACCAAGGGCGATAGTCCACTCGCCATTACCGATCAACTGGATCTCGTTGTGGCGGGTCTGTTCGATATTCAGCTCGATCAGCACATTCTTGTTGTCACCGACGCCATTGGCCTTGACCTCAGCCAGAACCTCGCGGGTCAGAGCGGGAGCATCGGCTGCGGCAGCAGCGATGTCCTTGTCGCTGGGGGTTTTCTTCATCAGCAATGAGGCCCCGAGAATCCGCTGCCCCTTACCGCCACCACCACCGATTGCCTTGAGGCGGATCCGCGCGCCGGGGTAGTTTTTGAACATGTCGATACATTCAGCTTCGACCTGGGCGCAGAGTTCTTCAATTGAGAAAAGATCAATCCCCTTGTCGTAAGAAGCAAACAGAATCTGGTCGGCCAGTTCTTCAAGGCTCAGTTTCTTGTCATCGAGGATCTTCTTGTCGACCCTGAGGCTCTGTGCCTTGACCAGTGAGAGCAGTTCTTCCCGGCTGGGATGCTTTTTGACCAGGGTGCGGGCCGTGACATTGTCGATTCCGGGAGTTACCGAAACATCAACGGTCAGGGCGGTCCGTTTGGCCTCATCTTTTTTACCTGCAGCTCGCTGGGTTGCGGCGCAGGGGCCGATGAACTTGAGTCCGGCCTTTTCAATTGCGGCAACAAACTCGTCATCTTCGGCCATAAAACCGTAACCGGCAAAGACGGAATCGTAGCCGTTGTCCTTGGCAATCTGGATGATCTGACCGATGCGCTCGACACGTTCTTCCTTGGTTGCGCCAGAATAGTCAGGAACCCGATGAACCCGGCTGTTGTCTGTCAACTGACGTAATTCAGGGGACAGGGCGTTCGGGTAGACGATGGAATCCTTTTCAGAAAGAAGGATTCCGAAATGGCTGATCCCCATTTCCTTGTAGACCGTCATCGCTTCCATCCGGATCGGTCCACGACAGACGATCAGTGGTTTGAGATCTTCACAAGAGAAGGAACGAACCCATTCAGACGTCGACTGACTGAGTCGACGATCACGATGGATCAGCGGGTTGTTTGTATAATTATCATTCTGTGCCATGGGCTTTATCTCCAATTCCATGGGGTTGATAGAGGTATTGCGATTTTTCATAGTCAACATTGCTCCTGCGCGGGCTTAGTGGAATTCACGCTGGACGCCCTGCATTGGCGCAGCCTTGTAGTGACGGAGGAAGAAGTTCATATTCTCGCCAAGAACCTGGCGCAGATCAGTGGGCATAACGATCGATGAAATCGAACCAAGGGACAGGCCTTCTTTGGGATTCATCAACTCTTTTTCGTAGCGCAGGTTGAGAGCCGCCTCTTCGTTTTTCAAATAGTCAGCGGCTTCTTTTTCGGCATCCTTCTGGGCGTCCACTCCATCCATGCCGGCAGCAACGCGCTCAGCGGTGAGCTTTTTGACCATTGCCGGAATACTGGCCCGCAGGCCGCGAACTTCTTTTTTGTAAACGAATTCTTTACCTGCCGGGCCCATAACCGCAAGGCGGGTGGTTGGCAGGGCCAGAACCAGATCAGCTCCGGTCGGATAGTTGTTGTAAGACGCGTAGGCGCCGCCATAGGCATTACGCAGAATCAGCAGGATTCGCGGGGTGCGTACATCAACAATTGAGTCAAGCATCGAACGGCCTGCCTGAACAATACCGCGGGCTTCCTGTTCACGTCCCGGCAGGAACCCGGTTGTGTCTTCCATGAAGATGATCGGAATATTGTACAGATTGCAAAAACGAACAAAGCGAGCGATTTTGGTTGCCGAGTCACAATCGATCTGGCCGGAAGCAACTGCCGAGTTGTTGGCACAGAAGCCGACAACGTTGCCGCCCAGACGACCAAATGCGGTAATGACTTCGCGAGCCCGGGTTGGCTGCAACTCAAAATAATCGCCATGATCACAAATTTGCTGGATGATGATTGAAACGTCAACCGGTGTGTTGAAGCCGGTCGGTGAGTTGAAGGCCTTTTTGAACAGAGTGTTGATCTCCCAGGTTTTTCGATCAAGGGGATCACTGGTCTCCTGGTAAGGAGCCATGACACTGTTGTTGTCGGGAATATAGCTGAGCAGACGGATCGCAGTGCGCAACGCCGCCGTTTCGTCAGCGACAGTCAGGTCGGCGACTCCGGTCGCTCCATGGACCTTCGGTCCACCAAGTTCTTCAGGAGTGACATCTTCACCCAGGACGGATTTGACAACACCAGGACCGGTCAGACCGAAAAAGGTATCTTCCGGCTGGATGACAAAACTCCCCTGGCGAGGCAGATAGGAACCGCCACCTGCGTTGAAGCCGAACATGCACATGATGGATGGGACCACACCGCTGATCTTGCGCAGAGCAGTAAAGGCTTCGGCATAACCGTCGAGACCACCAACGCCAGCGGGAACGAAAGCTCCTGCCGAGTCGTTCATGCCGATGACCGGGATGCCCTTTTCGCCGGCCATATTGAAAAGTTTGGCCAGTTTGCTGCCGTTAGTCGCATCGATCGAACCGGCTCGAACGGTAAAGTCGTGACCATACAGGGCAATATCGCGGCCATCAATGTTGATGATTCCTGTGACCAGCGAGGCACCGTCGAGGTTTTTCCCCCAGTTCTGAAAAAGAACATTGGGCTCGGATTCGGTCAGAACCTTGATCCGCTCCCAGACGGTCATACGTTTTTTAAAGTGCTGTTTCTCGATCTGACCGACAGCAACCGATTTGATCGGGCGCTGAATGAGGTCATAGCCTTCCTGCATGACTTCTTCGTAGGGACCAGTCGTTCCGGCAATTTCGCCGGGGATGGTGAATTCTACTTTTTCGTCCGGAGCGAACGGGTTTTGCAAAGACGGTTTGATTGCGGTTTTTGACATTTCAGTCATCCCTTTTTGGATTGGAATTAGCGTTCAGAAGTTGAGCCGACCTGGATGACGAACTCAAACTTGCCTGCCATAACTGGTTGAAATTACTGTAAATCGCTTCTGCTGAGCGTAAAACGGCGTTTTTTTATCCCTGTAAACAAGCAAAGATCTGCATGAATTGTCAAGGAATATTTACTCAGCATAAAAAAAATCAGCCAGACGAAATCTGTTTTTTCATGGGACGAAAAATCGGCTGAAGAACAGCTTTTGTCCTGTTGTGGATGAAAAACTCTGCGGGTTGGATCAGATCAAAAAAGACTTCCGGGGGAAGGAAATCCTGCGGAATCAATTGCAAAAATACTTCAGGACAGGATCTGGTGTCAGGCAACGACTGAAGACCGGCAATCGTTGAATGGAAATGTTCTGATGGGATTTGAAATGGGGGTTCAGTGACGGAACCCCTGTTCTGAATTTCTAGTCAGGCTAAATTTTTTACTTTTGTTCTGGAGAAAAATTCTTTCCCGAGGAGAACCCTGCAACGTCTCAGGGGGAGGATTTTTTGCGTTTTCTGGCATTTTTACGTGGTGCTGGGTGGCCTTTGCTTTCTGTTCTGAACGGAAAAAACTCGTTGATCAGATCCTCACGCCTGCAAAGTCGCAGGGCTTCCAGAATATCCTTTTTTGATTCTGGTTTGTGATAGAGCAGTAAGGCTTTTTGCAGCCGTTGTTCCCGGGCTGAACGGGGGACATGAATTGGTTTTCCGCTGAAGGGATCCTGTCCGCTGTGATAGATACAGGTTGCCAGACTACCGGGGGACGGAGTGAATCCCTGAACCTGTTCAACCTTGAGCCGATGTTTTTTCAGATAGAGTGCGACGTCGATCATGTCTTCAAGTTGGCAACCGGGATGGCCGCTGATCAGGTAGGGCACAATGGCCTGACGCAACCCGAGTTCTTTGCTGCGCTGACGAAACTTTTCAAGAAACCGGGTAAAGACCTCGGCCCCCGGTTTGCGCATGACTTTGGTGACCCGGTCAACGGTTGATTCCGGAGCAACCTTGAGCAAGCCTCCGACATGGTGTTGCAACAGAGCGTCAAAGTAGGCGGGCTGAAAGGGAAGCAGGTCGTAGCGGACCCCTGACGCGATAAAAACATGGTTGACTGCCGGGTGTTGTCGTACCTGGTCGAGTAACCGGACCAGCTGCTTGTCACTGGTGTGAAGATTTTTGCAAGGCTGTGGATAAAGGCAGCTGGTGCGGCGACAGATTTTCTCCGCTGCGGGTTGGCCACAGTGCAAACCATACATATTGGCGGTCGGTCCACCAAGATCGCTGATTGTTCCGTGAAAATCCGGGTGGGTCGTCAAACGGTCAATTTCTGCAAGAATCGAGTCTTCAGAACGTGACTGGATAGTTTTGCCCTGATGGTGGGTAATGGCACAAAAGGCACAGCCCCCGAAACAGCCGCGATGGCTGGTCACCGAAAATTTGATTTGTTCGTACGCGGGGATTTTCTCGCGGTAATCCGGGTGAGGCAAGCGAGTAAAGGGCAGGTCATATACCCGGTCGAGCTGCTTGCCGGTCAGGGGCAGAGCGGGGGGATTGACCTGCAACAAGCGTTGATCGTGCGACTGAATCAGGGGTTTGGCCGTAAAAGGATTTTGTTGTTCACTGGCCAGCTTGAAAGCCAGGTTGTAGGCTTCACCATTTTCGATAATTTCATTGTAAGCAGGAACCTGGATCGCATCTTCCGGTGGCTTTGTCGTCAGCATCGCCGTGCCGCGCAGATTACGGATTGTTGCGATCTGTTCGTCTGCACTCATTCTTGTGGCCAGTTCCAGCAGAGATGTTTCTGCCATCCCGTAAAGCAGCAGGTCGGCTTTACTGTCGACCAGCACCGAACGTCGTACCCGGTCATCCCAGTAATCATAGTGAGCCAGGCGACGCAGGCTGGCCTCAATTCCACCAATTATGGTCGGCAGGCCCTTGAAGGCCCCCTTGATTGCCGCCGTATAGGCAATGATCGCCCGATTGGGGCGTTTGCCCGCATGACCACCGGGCGTATAGGCATCATTGCGGCGGATTTTTTTGGCAGCAGTATAGTGGTTGACCATCGAGTCCATTGCTCCGGCAGAGATTGCCGCAAACAATCGCGGGCGTCCCATCACCCTGAAGGATTCGAGATTTTTCCAGTCTGGTTGCGCGAGAATTCCGACCCGGTAGCCCTGGCTCTCCAGCAGGCGTGCCAGCAATGGGGTGCCAAAGGCCGGATGGTCGATATAGGCATCACCAGAGACAAAGAGAACGTCGAGTTCTTCCCAGCCACGGGCCTGCATATCTTCTTTGCAGGTTGGCAGAAACTGGTGGCGATCAATTTGAGTCAAAGATTGCGATCCTTCAACAACATGGCCAGTGAACGGTCATAGGTGCGTTCGGCTTCGGGTGAAAAGAAACAGGCCGGAAATTGATTCTTGTCCTTGTGGTAGGCGACGCACTGACAACAGTTACCGCGACGGCTGCAGCTGGTGTAGGTACAGGAACAATTTTCTTTGCCGGTACATTGCATGATGCTGTCCTCGTTTCAGATGAACGGATAGGAACTGTTATCGGTTCCTATCATAAAAACAGTTGATAGGCCGGGTCACAACTGGCCTCTTCATAACGATAACCGAGTTCCGTTAAAAATTCGGGAAAACGGGTTTCATCCTCATCCGGAATTTCAAGACCTATCAGCACCCGGCCAAATTCTCCGCCAATTGTGCGGTAGTGAAAGAGAGAAATGTTCCAGTTGGCACCCATGTCAGCCAGAAAACGGCTTAATGCTCCGGGACGCTCAGGAAACCAGAACCGAAACAGTTTTTCCCGAATAGCTTCAGGCGAACGACCTCCAATCATGTAGCGCAGGTGGGTTTTGGCCAGTTCATTGTCGGTCAGGTCGGTGTTAGTGTAGCCCTGTTTGTGCAGCTGTTTCGAAAAGGTGTTACGCGCATCTTTTCCCCCGAACGAGACCCCGACAAAAATATGAGCTTCGGTACGGGTTGAGAGGCGATAGCTGAATTCGGTGATATTGATGTTAGCCAGAACTTCGCTGCACAGATGGCGTAACGCCCCGGGTTTTTCAGGGATTGTGATCGCAAAAAGGGATTCGCGTTGTTCACCGGTCTGGGTACGCTCGGCAACATAACGCAGCCGTTCAAAGTTCATATTGGCACCCGAGTTGATGGCGACCAGGGTCTGGTTTTCAATTTCTCGTTCCCGGACGTACTGTTTGATTCCAGCCATGGCAAGGGCTCCGGCGGGCTCTACGATGGACCGGGTGGCCTGGTAAATTGATTTGATTGCGCCACATATTTCGTCGGTTGAAACCCGGATAATTTCATCGACATATTTTTGGCAAAGCTCAAAAGTTAGGTGGCCAATCTGTTTGACGGCAACACCATCGGCAAAGATACCCACCGATTCAAGTGCGACAGGCTGGCCTGCCTGCAATGATCGGTACATGGCATCGCTGTCGTAGGGCTCAACACCGATAACTTTGACTTCTGGACAAAGAGCCTTGAAATAACAGGAGATTCCGGCGATCAGACCTCCTCCTCCTACCGGGACAAACACCGCATCCAGTTTGCCCGAACTTTGACGCAGAAGCTCATCGGCTACGGTTCCCTGTCCGGCAATAACCAGCTCATCGTCAAAGGGATGGATGAATGTCATCCCTGTCTCTGCTGCCAGTTTTGCACAGTGTTCGGCGGCTTCAGAATAGTTATCTCCGTAGAGGACAACCTTTGCTCCCAGAGTGTTGACGGCGGCAACCTTGATTTCGGGTGTGGTGGCCGGCATGACGATGAGAGCTTTTAACCCCAGTTTTCTGGCAGAAAAGGCAACGCCCTGGGCATGATTGCCTGCCGAGGCGGCAATGACCCCGGCAGCTTTTTGTTTTGCCGTAAGCTGGGCGATACGGTTGTAGGCGCCACGTATCTTGAAGCTGAAGACCGGTTGCAGGTCCTCACGTTTAAGCAGGATCTGATTGTTGTGTTGGGCAGAGATGACATCAGCCTTCTCCAGAGGAGTTTCCACTGCGGCTTCATAAACTTTTGAGGTGAGAATCTGGCGCAACATTCTTTGCATGCCGAGGCTCCTTGGGGTGGGGAATGGTCGTTTTAATAACACAGAACAGGAGGCATTGTCAGTATGCATCCCGCAGGGTGGTCGTGAGCAAATTGACTTTGCTCTTCGAGGAGATAGACTTTGGAATACCAAAAATTTTGTTCAAGGATGAGTCGTTTTTTGAGTTGTTGCCTGTACGGAGTTACTGCTGATGTCCTGGCATCCTGATGTGACAAATCTGAGTGCCGGAGGTTACCGTTTTGCCTTGCTTGAACAGGGCACAGGTGACCCGGTAATTCTGCTCCATGGAATTACCACCTATTCATTTATCTGGCGCAGGGTTTTGCCCTGCCTTCCAGATAATTACCGGGTGATTGTTCATGATCTACTCGGATGTGGTTTTACAGATAAACCTCTGGATGTCAGCTATTCGCTGGCTGAGCATGCCGAACGGCTGGCTGTTTTGCTGAAAGAAATGGGTTTGGAGAAGGTTCATCTGGTAGGACATGATGTCGGCGGAGGCATTGCCCAGATTTTTGCGGTTCGTTATCCCGAGAAAGTAATCGATCTGTGTCTGGTCAACAGTGTGGGATACAATTACTGGCCGGTTCAACCTATCTCAACGATGAGAACTCCTATATTACGCCATTTTGCAATGGCGACATTGGATGCTGGTGCCCTTGGTTTGATTATCAAGCGTGGTCTGTATCATAAAAAACGTTTTGATTCTGAATTGCTCGATCTTTTTCGGCGGCCATTTCAAACCTCCTTGGGCCGAAAAGCCTTTCTGCATTTTGCCCGCTGCCTCGATTCGCGCGATCTGACCGGGATTGATGAAGATTTGCAGCGGCTGAAGAAACCTGTTCTGGTTATTCGCGGTGAAGCAGATTCCTATTTGAACGAAGACATTTCCTTACGATTCAAGCGCGATATTCCTGGCTGTCTTCTGTTACGAATTGAGAACGCCGGACACTTCATTCAGGAGGATGAGCCCGAACAGATTGCCGCGGCACTGGAGTCCTTCTGGGTGGGTGGTACCGTGGCCGGAGCGCTGTCCTGATGGGTGAGGATTTAAAAAACAGGATCAGTCGCCTTGAGGCTGAGCTTCACGTGTTGCGTGAGGAGAATCAGTTACTCGCCGAACACGCCGAAGATGCAATGCTTCTGCGATCGGTCGCCGAGATTGCAAGCTGGAGAGACGATTATGACAGCCTGCTGAATGAGGTTCTGGAGCGAATCTCGATTCTCCGCAACATCCCGCTTTGTGCCTGTGGCCGTATTGAGGGACAGCAGGTGATTCTCCCCTGGTCATACAGTTGTTCCCTGTCAGGCAATGACAGGATTCAGTTACAGATTTCTCCCGCATTGCTGGAACGATTTAAAAATCATCATGCCGAGGTGGTATCACTTCCGGCTGAGGGTTATCAACTCGATTTACCGGAATGTGATTTTACTGCACGACGACTTTTTCTCTTGTCTTTTTCGACTCATCGGATTGAAAAGGGACTTTTTGTTTTTGTCAGCGATGATGAGAGAAGCTGGTCCGGTCCCCAGATTTTTTGGCATCAGGTTATCGATACGATTGCTGCACGTCTTGATCGCCTCGACTTACTTGAGGCATTGCAACAGATGAACCTAGAACTTGATCAGCGAGTTAGAGAACGAACCAGAAACCTTGAAGAAAGCCATCGTTGTCTGGAGCAGCTTCAGGGATTGCTTGAAAATATCATCAACTCAATGCCTTCGATACTGGTGGGGGTTGACGCTTCCGGACGCGTGCTGCAGTGGAACAGGGAAGCAACCTTGATCACTGGCTATTCTGCTGAAGAAGTTAAAGGTTGTCTGTTGCATAAGGTTTTTCCTGCGTTGTCACGGCACCTTGAGCAAGTTCGTCGGGACGGAAAGCTGCTGTCGATGTCCCGAAGTTGGCGTACCAGACTTGATCACAACGGCCAGGAATCGCGACTTGTTGATATCTCAATTTTCCCTTTGCGGGGCAAAGATTCGGCCGGAGCGGTAATTCGGGTTGATGATGTAACAGAGAAGGTTCAGCTTGAGGAGGCCGTGATTCAGGCAGAAAAAATGCTGTCAGTGGGGGGGCTGGCGGCAGGGATGGCGCATGAAATCAATAATCCTCTGGCAGGAATTTTACAGAATTTACAGGTGGTTCTTAATCGTTTGACACTGTCACAGCAGAAAAATCTGGTGATCGCAGAAGAGTGCAGTCTGTCGTTTGATGCGCTTGAGTCCTATCTGAAAAAACGGGGCATTATCAGCATGATCAAAACGGCCATGGAAAGTGGTCACAGGGCGGCAGAAATTGTTGACAACATTCTGAGTTTCAGCCGACAGGGAGAGTCGAGGAAATCCCCGTGTGATCTGGCCCTTCTGATTGAGCGAACCATTGAACTGCTGAAAAATGATCTCAGCCTGGAGCAGGGATATGATTTTCAAAAAATCACCATTATCCGCGAATTTGACAAGGATGTACCTCGGGTTCCCTGTGAAGAAACCAAGATCCAGCAGGTTTTGCTGAACATTTTGCGTAATGGGGCTCAGGCCATGGCATTTCACAATTCCGGACGGCCTGGTTGCTTCCATTTGAGGCTGGTACGTCAGGCCGAGATGGTCCAGCTTGAAATCAGCGATAATGGTCCGGGGATGAGTGATGAGATTCGCAAGCGGGTTTTTGAACCTTTTTTTACGACCAATGAAGATAATGGAGGAACCGGGCTGGGCCTGTCGGTTTCCTATTTTATTATCACCAAGCGACATCATGGCGAGTTGAGGGTTGAGACGCCTCCCGAAGGTGGAAGTCGTTTTATTATTCGTCTGCCGACAGAAGTTTCTGAGAACTGAAAAGGCGTTGTCGCGAACGTCAATGACCAACCAAAGGAGAGAGAAGCTGATGAGTATCAAAGGGACCAAAACCGAAAAAAATCTGCTGACCGCGTTTGCCGGTGAAAGTCAGGCACGAAATCGCTACACTTACTTTGCCGCCAAGGCCCGCAAGGAAGGATTTGTCCAGATCTCGGCCATCTTCCAGGAAACTGCCGACCAGGAAAAAGAGCATGCCAAGCGTTTTTTCAAGTTTCTGGAAGGGGGAGAGGTGGAAATTGTCGCGGCATTTCCGGCGGGCGTGATCGGAACAACCGCAGAAAATCTGGCAGCTGCCGCAGCTGGCGAGCATTATGAGCATACAGAAATGTATCCATCTTTTGCCAAAACGGCAGAAGAAGAAGGTTTTGCTGAGGTGGCTGCAGTCTTTCGGGCGATATGTGTTGCTGAAAAACAGCACGAAAAGCGTTATAATGACCTGCGGGGTAATATTTTAAAGAATGAAGTTTTTAAACGCAGTGCACCTGTTGTCTGGCGTTGCCGTAATTGTGGTTATCTGCATGAAGGACCAGAGGCGCCTGGTGCTTGCCCAGCCTGTGCGCATCCGGTAGATCATTTCGAGCTTCTGGGCGAAAACTATTGATACGGAGGATTTAACCTATGGCTGAACAACTCGAAGTTTACAAGTGCCCGGTTTGTGGCAACATTGTCGAAGTTTTGCATGCTGCCGCCGGTGCCCTTGCTTGCTGTGGTCAGGAGATGTTGCTGCTGAGTGAAAATACCACTGATGCTGCAACCGAAAAACATGTTCCGGTGCTTGAAATTACCGGAAATACGGTCAAGGTTCAGGTTGGCAGTGTTCCTCATCCGATGCAGGATGAGCACTATATTGAGTGGATTGAACTGATTGCCGATGGCAAGTCCTTCACCCAGTTTTTGAAGCCTGGTGAAGAACCTGTCGCGACATTTGAAGTTGCAGGTGCCAGTAATCTGTCGGTACGGGAGTATTGTAACTTGCACGGACACTGGCAGGCTAAGGGGTAGGTCGGCTGAAAAGCACCGATCTGCTGCGTTGTCCTGGAACGGCCCGACTCGGAGTAGCGTCTGCTACGCCTCGTCGGGTCGTTCTGCGTCCGCCTTGCATTCCGGCACTTTTGAGCCGCCCAGGGAGGGGGGGTAGGTTTTTCAGGCTTGTTCCCGCCTCACACCTCCCGCTTCCCGCCTCACGCCTCAGTTCTTATCAAACGTGATCCGGTATTTGAATGTCGAAGGCTCCAGCCAGTCGATGGTCTGCCCATCAACCTGGGCGAAGGGGTACATCAGGTAGTTGATGGCCAATCCCTGCTGGGGTGGATTGAGGGTCAGGTCGCGTCCTTCTGAAAGTTTTATCCGGTAGGGATCGATTGTGCCGAAAAAGTATTCACGCAATTCGGCAACCTTTGGATCGTCCAGCTGCAGTTTTTGTTTGAGCATGGCTTTGCGGACATCAGCCGGGTCCACAGCGACCCAACCGGTTCCGGGCAGATAAAATTCTGCCCAGCAATGTTGCCAGCCGGTGATATCCGTTGTTGCTTTTTTACCAAGACGCAGCCCCAGTATTTCACGTGCAGGGACTCCGGCTGCCCGGGCCAGAGCAACATAGAGCGAACTGATATCGGCACATTTTCCGCCGGGGCGGTTTAACAATTGGGGAACATTTCCCAGGCCGCAACCACGGGTTTTGGGGTCACGAAAGCTGTTGTCGACCGTCCAGTCATAGATGGCCCGTGCTTTGGCCAGAATACCTTCGTGACCGGCAGTCATTGCATCGGCCTGAGCCTTGACCGGACCGTCAACGGGACCCAGACTGGTTGCTGCCAGGTAACGAGCAAAGACTGCCGGATCGATTGCGATCCCTCTGTCTGTAAGGTTGATACGTTGTTGTTCTGTGCGTTCAACGTGAAAACGCAGGGTCATTTTTCTTGATCTGGCATCGTCTTTCCAGCGGGCAAACAGGATGGGGTTACCATTTTCCTGATCGGTGTAGACGGCAGCTTCTGCGTAATCCCCTTGCCAGGAGATCTGGTCAACGAGTTGCTGGTGGTTGGAAACGGGGTAGGGAAGCCAGAGTTTGACCGTTTTTCCTTCAGGCTGGGCTGTCAGGTCAAACTCCATGGTTACCGTACCACTTTGGCTGCTGGCCAGGGCTGGCAAGGCTGAGAGGCAGAACAGGGCTGCCAGGAAAAACGGTTTCATTCGGAACTCCTTATTGGCGTTGTTGGTGGATGGCGAAGATACTCTGGATTTTCGAGTCAGTCCAATATAAAATATCGATAAATACACTTGCTAATATAGGTATTATCTATGGATATGCGGCGGCTCGAAATCTTTTACCATGTTGTAGAGAAGGGTGGTTTTACCCGGGCAGCAACGGCCATGTCATTGACTCAACCCACCTTGAGTGCGGCAGTGAGACAGCTTGAAGAGGATCTGGGGACCCCATTGCTGAACCGACTTGGGAGGGATGTTGTGCCGACTCCGGCAGGACGGTTGTTGCACGGCTATGCGCGCAGCATCTTTGCCTTGCGACAAAAGGCTGTTCGCGAGCTTCATGCCTTGCTTGCCGGTGAGCAGGGGGAGCTTTTGATGGGAGGCAGTACCATCCCCGGCACCTATATTTTGCCTCAGCTGGTGGCACAGTTCAGGCAACAATATGCCCGGATCAGGGTCAATTTGCGTTTGGCGGCAACCGAATCGATCATTAATGATTTGCGCCAGCAACGGTTGGAGCTGGCTCTGGTTGGTGGCGATGTCAGCGACAGAGCTTTTGATGTGATTCCCTGTTTCTGTGATGAACTGGTGGTCATTGTGCCAGCCAATCATCTTTGGGTAAGGCGTACAAAGGTTGCCGAACAGGAACTGGCGACAGTCCCTTTGTTGTTGCGTGAAACAGGTTCGGCCAGTCGTAAGGTTCTGGAGGCGCGATTGAAAAAAATGGCGGTCGGACTTGAGCCGGATAAACTGATCGCTGAAGTTGGTGGTAACGAGGCCCTTAAACAGGGAGTTCTGGCAGGATTAGGTGTTGCCGTTATTTCAAAGCTGGCCGTTGCAGGTGAACTACAGCGTGGTGAACTGGTCGCACTGGAACTTTCCGGTGGCCCATTGCAACGCAGCTTTTATCTGGTGAAGAATCGCAAAATGACGTTGTCTGTCGCCGCAGAACGTTTCAAGGCTCTGGTTCTTGGCAAAGAACAGAGTCGTTGACAGTGTTGGCAATTAAAGCCAGTATCACCTGGTCATGTTCGTTTTGAGTGGAGAGAAACCATGAAAGTCACAGCAATTATTCCGGCCCGTTATGCTTCGACACGTTTCCCGGGCAAACCTCTGGCCGAAATTCTTGGTACCACAATGATCGAGCATGTTTATCGTCGGACGGCTCAGGCAAAAACGGTTGATCGGGTGATTGTTGCAACGGATGATCAGCGGATTTTTGACCGGGTGTGCGATTTTGGTGCAGAGGTGATGATGACAAGGCCGGATCATCCCTCTGGAACTGATCGTCTGGCCGAGGTTGCTGCGGCGTTTGAGTCTGATCTGGTCGTGAATGTTCAGGGGGATGAGCCGTTGATTGCGCCGCAGATGATCGACGAGGCTGTTGGCCCGTTGCTGGCTGATTCTGCCATTCAGATGGGCACCCTGTGCAGCCGGATTCTCGATATCGAAGATTATTTGAACCCTAATGTGGTTAAAGTGGTTTGTGATCGTAACAACCGGGCTCTTTATTTTTCGCGGGCTCCGATTCCTCAGGCGCGAGATATCTCTGCTGCCGATCTGCCCCGGTGTTTACCCGATCTGACCGCACGACGTCACATTGGTCTTTATGTGTATCGACGCGAATTTCTGTTGCAATATCCGCAGTTGCCGAAAATGCCACTGGAAAAACTTGAATCGCTTGAACAGTTACGGGCTCTCGAAAATGGTATTGCTCTTCACGTGGCGATGACAAGTTATGCCTGTCATGGTGTTGATACTCCTGAAGATCTGTTGCGGGTAGAATCCCTGCTTCGCCAACAGCAAGAGGGTGAAAATAATCAACTTTGATTCTGACGAAAAAAAACGTGAAGGTTTTCAGCATTATCGGGCTTTTCTCCGGCGTCTTTTTTGTGTAACATCAACTCTTTCGATCTGACCGGGGCGGGATACAGGGTTACAGGTGTCCTGGCGGGTCTGTCAATCACGTCATTTTATCCTTCAAGGAGCAGATTCAGGCTATGAAGACGAAGTTTCTCTTTGTCACCGGTGGTGTTGTTTCGTCCCTCGGAAAAGGGCTGGCCGCCGCGTCGATCGGGGCACTGATGGAGGCCCGTGGCCTCAAGGTGTCAATGCAGAAAATGGATCCCTACATCAATGTTGATCCGGGGACCATGAGCCCCTTTCAGCATGGTGAGGTCTTTGTCACCGATGATGGAGCCGAAACCGATCTCGATCTTGGTCACTACGAACGTTTTACCTCGGCGCTGCTGTCGAAAAAATCCAACTTTACCACGGGACAAATTTACGATTCGGTGATCCGTAAAGAACGTCGTGGGGATTATCTTGGTGGAACC
The DNA here is from genome assembly GCA_024276935.1 of Deltaproteobacteria bacterium. GTDB lineage: Bacteria > Desulfobacterota > Desulfuromonadia > Desulfuromonadales > Geopsychrobacteraceae > Geopsychrobacter. The sequence goes on along the minus strand of JAJRWH010000006.1, from coordinate 22,450 downwards.
GTTCAGGTCATTCCGCACATTACCAACGAGATCAAGCAGAAGATTCTTGATAATGCCAAAGGGGTCGATATCGCGATTGTCGAGGTTGGCGGAACCGTTGGTGATATTGAATCCCTTCCGTTTCTCGAAGCGATCCGGCAGTTTCGTTCTGACCGTGGGCGGGACAATGTCCTCTATATTCACCTGACTCTGGTTCCTTATATTTCGACGGCAGGCGAACTGAAAACCAAGCCGACCCAGCACAGTGTCAAGGAATTGCGCCAGATCGGTATTCAGCCGGATCTGCTGCTGTGTCGCTGTGATCGCGAGATTCCCCACGACATGAAGGGCAAGATCGCACTTTTCTGCAATGTGTCAGAAGATGCGGTGATCACCGCCCGCGATGTGCCATCAATCTATGATGTGCCTTTGGCCTTGCATGAGCAGGGGCTGGATGAGCGGATCATCGATTATCTGAATATCTGGACCAAAGCTCCTGACCTGGCTCCCTGGACGCGAATTTCCAAACGGGTCAACGATCCGCAAAAGAAAACCCGAATTGCAATTGTCGGTAAATATGTTGACCTGACCGAAAGCTACAAGTCGCTTGCCGAAGCGTTGACTCATGGCGGGATTGCCAACAACAGTCTGGTTGAGCTGGAATATATCGATTCTGAGGCGATTGAGCGTCTCGGAATCAATGGAACCTTTGATCAGGTTGACGGAATTCTGGTTCCTGGTGGTTTTGGTGAGCGGGGCAGTGAGGGCAAGATTGCGGCAATCCGCTATGCCCGTGAGAACAAGCTGCCCTTTTTCGGGATCTGTCTCGGAATGCAGATGGCAGTTGTTGAATATGCACGCAATGTTTGTGGCATCGAAGATGCGCATTCCCGTGAGTTCAATGAAACAACGAAAAGTCCGCTGATTGACCTGATGGAAAGTCAAAAGCAGGTTGATAACAAGGGGGGAACCATGCGTCTTGGGGCTTATCCCTGCAAACTGCAGGAGGGCACCTTGGCCCGACGGATTTATGGTCAGCAAAAGATTGAAGAACGTCACCGTCATCGTTATGAATTCAACAATGAATTTCGTCAGCAGTTGACAGATTCAGATCTGGTGATTTCCGGGATTTACCCCGAAGCTGACCTGGTCGAAATTGTTGAACTGGATGATCATCCCTGGTTTCTCGGTTGTCAGTTTCATCCTGAATTTCGCAGTCGTCCACTCGATCCTCATCCCTTATTCGAGTCCTTTGTCGGGGCCTGTATCAAACAGCAGGAAAAATAGATGTCAGTTGTTGAAATCGGTTCAGTGTGTTGTGGCGGAGATTTACCGCTGGTCCTTTTTGCCGGTCCCTGTGCGATCGAAAATGAGGGGCTTTGTCTGCGGATTGCCGAGCGGCTGAAATCCCTCAGCGAAGAATTGGGTTTGCCGCTGGTTTTCAAGGCCAGCTTTGATAAAGCGAACCGGACTTCGGTCTCTTCTTTTCGCGGCCTGGGACTTGAAGAGGGGTTGCGAATTCTGCAACGGATCAAGCAGGATTTTGAACTGCCGGTGATTTCTGATGTCCATGAAATTTCGCAGGTTAAAGCTGCTGCCGAGGTTCTTGATATTTTGCAGATTCCCGCTTTTTTGAGTCGTCAGACCGATTTGCTGGTTGCGGTCGGTGAGACTGGCAAGCCGGTTAATCTGAAAAAAGGCCAGTTTCTGGCCCCCTGGGATATTGAGCATGGGATCGGTAAAATTACATCGACCGGTAACAACCAAATATTGTTAACCGAGCGGGGTGTGAGTTTCGGCTATAACAACCTGGTGACCGATATGCGTTCACTGGTTATCATGCGAGAAACCGGTTATCCGGTGGTTTTCGATGCGACCCATTCTGTTCAGTTGCCTGGGGGCGCCGGAGGTTCTTCGGCAGGACAACGGCAGTTTGTCGGGGCCTTGTCCCGCGCCGCAGTCGCAACCGGGGTTGACGCCTTGTTCTGGGAAGTTCATGAGGATCCTGACAATGCGCTTTGTGATGGGCCCAATTCGTTGCCACTTACCGATCTGAAACCGATGTTGCAGCAGGTGATGGCCATTGATGCGCTGGTCAAATCACAAGGCTGAAAAAGGATGAAGATGATTGAATCTGCTAAAAAAGTGCTGCAAATTGAAGCCGATGCCGTGCTGGCATTGATGTCACGGTTGAATGGCAGTTTTTCTCAAGCGGTCAAGGCAATCCTTGCCTGTGAAGGGCGCGTGGTCGTGACCGGGATGGGCAAGTCCGGGTTGATCTGTCAAAAGATTGCCGCGACCATGGCGTCGACGGGGACTCCGGCTCTCTTTTTACATCCTGCCGAGGGGATCCATGGTGATCTGGGGATGATGACCCGCAATGATCTGGTGCTGGCGGTTTCAAATTCGGGAGAGACCGATGAGATCTGCCGGATTTTGCCGGTGATCAAGCGAATGGGGTTGCCGTTGATTGGTATGGCGGGTAATCCGAAAAGTACTTTGGCCCAGGCCTCAGATATTTTTCTTGATATCAGTGTTGCCGAAGAAGCCTGCCCCCTGGGTCTGGCTCCAACTGCGAGTACCACTGCAACCTTGGCAATGGGTGATGCCCTGGCCGTGGTTCTGCTGGAAGAGCGCGGGTTTCGGGCCGAGGATTTTGCTCTCTTTCACCCTGGTGGTGCCCTGGGCAAGAAGTTGCTGTTGCGGGTTGAGGATCTGATGCATACCGCTGACGCTATTCCCCTGGTTGTTTGCGGTACCTTGTTGCGTGATGCGCTGTTCGAGATTACCAACAAGCAGCTTGGAGTTACTGGCGTCGTTGATAAGGCTGGTGAGTTGGTAGGTGTTTTTACCGATGGTGATTTACGCCGCGTGATGGAGTCAGGTCTCGATAGCTTGCAGCAACCGATTGATGAGGTGATGAGCAAAAATCCCAAACGGATTCTGCAACGAAATCTGGCGGCCAAAGCAGTGAAACTGATGGAAACCCACTCAATTACCTCCCTGTTTGTTTTTGCCGACGAAGAGGCCAGGGTGCCGGTCGGGATTGTTCATTTTCATGATCTGCTTAAAGCGGGAGTATTCTGATGGAGCAGAAGGCCGCCAAGATCAAATTATTGCTGCTTGATGTCGACGGCGTTCTGACCAACGGCCAGATTATCTATGATGGTGCCGGTAATGAACTGAAGATGTTTGATGTTCGTGACGGTCATGGACTCAAGCTGGTTCAGCGCGCTGGAATCCAGGTCGGGATTATCACCGGGCGCAAGTCAGAGGTCGTTTCCCGCCGAGCCGCCGAGCTTGGAATCGAAATTCTCTATCAGGGGGCTTTGAACAAGCTGGAACCCTATGAGCAGATTGTTGCACAAACCGGGTTGCCGGAAGAGCAGATTGCCTATGTCGGAGATGATCTGGTTGATCTGCCTGTTTTGCGCCGGGTTGGTTTCGCCGCGACCGTCGCCGATGCAGATGAAGCAGTTTGCCAACGGGTCGATTATGTGGCCGGGTTGCCCGGTGGCCGGGGCGCTGTACGAGAGATTTGTGACCTGTTGTTGAAGGCAAGTGGCGCCTGGCAAGAAATCACCGCCCGTTATTTTGGCGATAATGCATAGGGGCGGGTTGTTTGGCTGCTGAAGGGAAAGGACGACGCAGGGCGCAAACTCTTTTAGGGGCGGCTATCCTGCTGGTTCTTCTGGTCCTGGGTGGCATGCTTTGGGTTAATCACCAGGGGGATGATCTGCTGCCGCAGATTATCGAAAAATTACCTGAAAATGTTGATCTTGGTCTGGAACGGGTTCACTACAGTCAAAATGAGAATGGCAGACGCAGCTGGGTGCTGGATGCGGACCGGGCGGCCTATCAACGTAAGGAAGATGAGTTGTCGTTGACGGGGGTGAAACTGACATTTTTCAATGCCGGAGACTTTGGTGAGTTGCGCCTCGATGCTGATCAGGGAGTTCTGTGGCAGAAACAGAAACGGATCAGATTACAGGGAAACGTCAGGGTTCGGACATCCCGTAACCAAACCTTCGAAACCGAGTGGCTGCGTTATGATTTTTCGCAACGGTTGCTGACAACTGACGCACTGGTTCATCTCCAGGGTCGTCAGCTTGAACTCTCAGGGACCGGAATGGTCCTGGATTTGACGCGGGGAACAATGCAGATCTTACATAATGTCCATGCACGACTTGAGCAGGATGATCCCAAAGGAGCACCTCAATGAGCTTATACCGCGGGTTGTTGATGCTACTGTTACTGCTGCTGTCTACTCCGGTTCTGGCCGCAGGACAAGAGGCCCTGTCGGCTCCTCGGGGACCTATTGAGGTCACAGCGCAGAAAATGGACGCGGACCAGAGTCGTGGCAAGGTGCTGTTTCAGGGGGATGTTGTCGCAAAGCGTGGCACAATGACAGTTTATTCAGATCGTCTGACACTTGTTTTTGTTGAAGTCAATAAAGAGCGTAAAATTGAGCGACTTATCGCCGAAGGTGCCGTTCGGGTTGTCGATGGGGATCGGGTTGCCACCTCTGATCGTCTGGAGTATCTGCAGGCCGAAGAAAAAATGACGCTGACCGGTCATGCCACGATTCATCAGGGTGGCAACCAGGTGGCTGGCGATGAGATTGTTTTGCTTCTGCGCGAAAATCGCTCTCTGGTCAAAAGTGGTAAAGATGGACGGGTCAAGGCCGTCTTTTTGCCGCAGCGAAAAAATCCATGAAAACCTTACGTGCGGAAAAGCTCGAAAAGACCTATGTTGGTCGCAAGGTGGTTGCCGGAGTCGATCTCGCAGTCTCTTCCGGTCAGGTGATTGGCCTTTTGGGCCCCAACGGTGCAGGCAAAACGACCTGCTTCTACATGGTTGTCGGCCTGGCAGCTCCCGATGGTGGCCAGGTTTTTCTTGACGGGACCGACCTGACAGAGATGCCCATGTATCAACGGGCACGTTCTGGAATTTCTTATTTGCCCCAGGAGGCTTCAGTTTTTCGCAAGATGACCGTTGCAGAAAATCTGTTGGCAATCCTCGAAACACTCGACCTGACAACGGCACAACGTCAGGAGCGGCTGGAATCTCTGCTGGAAGAATTTCGAATCGGTCATATCCGCAATTCGAAGGGGTATGCCCTTTCCGGTGGTGAGCGCAGGCGGGTCGAAATTGCTCGCTCACTGGTGCTTGATCCGGCGTTTTTATTGCTGGATGAGCCCTTTGCGGGGATTGATCCTCTGGCCGTCAACGACATCCAGGGTGTGATCAAGCAGTTGAAAGAGCGTGGTATCGGTATTTTGATCTCGGATCACAATGTTCGTGAGACCCTTGGTGTTTGTGACAAGGCCTATATCCTGAATCAGGGCGAGGTTCTTGAGTTTGGCAGCCCTGAAGAAATTGCCTCCAGTGAAAAAGCACGAGCAATCTACCTGGGAGATAACTTCAGACTTTAGCTTGACATAACGGATGACATAAAATTGATTTTTTTTTAGAATGGGCAGCAATTGGCACAGACTTTTCTTGTAGAGGGTGATAGAATCGATTGCGAGGGACAGCGTCCGCGATCGTTCGCACATGGGCAGAATCGGATAGTATGTTTATATGGCTTTAGAACTACGTTTACAGGTCAAACTCAGTCAGCAGCTGGTCATGACACCGCAGTTGCAACAGGCCATCAAACTGTTGCAGCTTTCGCGGATGGAGTTGGTTGATGTCGTGACCGAGGAGTTGGCTGAAAACCCGATGCTTGAAGAGGGTGAAGAGCTGGCCTCGCCAGAGACTCCTGCAGAAGAAAAACCCGCCACTGAGGAGAATGCCGAAGAGGTTAAGGGTGAGTCTGAAGGGATGGAGGATATCGACTGGCAGACCTACCTCGATGGCTACAGTCTCAGCAGCACAACGACCAGTGATGTCTACGAAGACAGTGAAGAACGTCCTTCCTACGAAAGCCTTCTGACCAAAAAAAGTACCCTGTCTGATCATCTGATGTGGCAACTCAATCTTTCCATGGTGCCTGATGATGAGCGTCTGGCTGCCGCTGAAATTATTGGCAATCTGGATGACGTCGGTTATCTGCATGCAAGCCTTGAAGATATCTGCGTGGCAACGTCCGTTGATGAGGAGACTGCTAAAAAAGCCCTGCATCGGGTCCAGCAGTTTGATCCTCCGGGTGTGGCCAGCAGTAACCTGCAAGAGTGTCTGTTGTTGCAGCTTGAAAGGTTGGACCAGGGTGATTCTCTGGCGGCGGTTATCCTGCGTGAGCATATCGACAATCTTGAAGGTCGCAAATATCCGGTGATTGCCCGGGCGTTGAAGGTTTCACTGGACGAGGTTCTTGAAGCAGCAAAAATTATTTCAGAACTCGATCCGCGACCTGGGCGGGCCTACAACCAGGAAGATGTTCAGTATATTTCTCCCGATATCTTTGTTCACAAGGTGGGCGATGAATACGTTGTGACTCTGAACGATGATGGTCTGCCAAATTTGCGTATCAACTCTTTTTACCGCAGTGCGCTGACAAATCAGGACTCTGTTGACAAGAAGGCTAGTGAATACATTCAGGACAAGATGCGCAGTGCGGTCTGGCTGATCAAGAGTATCCATCAGCGACAGCGCACGATCTATAAGGTCACCAAAAGTATTGTCAAGTTTCAAAAGCAGTTTTTCGATTATGGTATTGAGCATCTCAAACCGCTGGTGTTACGCGATGTGGCAGAAGATATCGAAATGCACGAGTCAACAGTCAGCCGGGTGACAACCAACAAATATGTTCAAACCCCGCAGGGTCTGTTTGAGTTGAAGTACTTTTTCAATAGCGGTATTTCAACCAGTAGTGGTGATTCGGTGGCTTCAGAGAGTGTCAAGATTCGAATTAAGGAAATTATCTCTAAAGAGGACCCGAAAAAGCCCTTGTCAGATCAGAAAATAGTTCAACTACTGAAGGAAAATGATATTCATATAGCCCGCAGGACGGTCACCAAGTACCGTGAGATGCTAGGTCTGGGTTCATCAACTGAGCGTAAGCGATTGTTCTGAGTGGCGAGATCCCCATTTTGATACGGATTCAGGTATAATTCAGAGAACCACCGGTCCATAACGGGCCCTGCACATAAGGAGGCATCGCCTATGCAAATTGCCGTAAACTTTCGTCACATGGAAAGTAGTGAAGCAGTCCGTACCTATGTCGAGGATAAACTTTCGCGAGTCAAGAAGTATATCGACGAGCCGATTGATGCCCAGGTGGTCCTTTCGGTTCAGAAAAAAATTCACAATCGGGCTGAAGTGACCATGGTTGCCAAGGGGCTGACCATGAAGAGTGCGGAAGAAACGGGGGACATGTATGCTGCGATTGATCTGATGGTTGATAAGATCGAGCGGCAGTTGAAACGCTACAAGGAAAAACTCAAGCATCATAAGAGTAGCAATACGAACAGCCGTCGGGTCAAGAAGAGCATTATTTCTGCCAGCAGTGTCGATGAAGGGACTTCTGAACCGGAAATTGTTCGGAGTCATTCCTTTTTTGTCAAACCGATGTCAGTTGAAGAAGCTGTTATGCAGATGGACCTGCTCGACAAGAGTTTTCTGGTTTTTACCGATGATCGCTCTGAAGAGATGAATGTGGTCTATCGTCGGACCGATGGCAATTATGGTTTGATCGTACCTCAGGGAAGTTGACGCTAATCTCCGGGCGGTGGCCGACGCAAAGACGCGATCCGGTGACCGCCCTTTTTTCTGTCCAGGCAAAGAAACGAACGAATCAATGAAAATCAGTGAGCTTTTAAATCCACAGGCTATCGGTGCCGACCTGAAGGCAAGCAGTAAAGATGCAGTACTGACTGAGCTGACAGAGGCTCTTCTGGCCGTTGCCCCCACGCTTCGACGTGATGAGGTCTTGCAGGTTTTGCAGGAACGTGAACGGTTGGGCAGTACCGGGATCGGCGATGGGGTTGCCATTCCGCACGGGAAACTTAAAGGGATCCCGGAGCTGATGCTCGCTTTTGGCCGCAGTGTTTCGGGGGTCGATTTTGAGTCGATGGATGGTCAGCCCGCACATCTCTTTTTTCTGTTGATCGCTCCCGAAGAATCGGTGGGGGTTCATCTGAAAACTCTGGCCAGAATTTCAAAGCTGCTGAAAGATGCGGATGTTCGCCAGAAGATGCTCGACGCCGATGATGCAGAACAGATTTACCAGTTGATTTGTGAGCGGGAGGAATAATTCACCCTCCCTGGCTTGTCGCATGAATTTCAGTATCCCCCATCCGGAGACACTTTTCTGGTGCCATGACAGTATTGACGATTCAGGAAATTCTGGAAGAAAAAGAGGCGGGGCTGGATCTTGAGTTGCTGGCCGGGGCAGAGGGACTTTCCCGCACAATTTCGGTACCACGAATCCAGAAACCGGGGCTTGCTCTGGCCGGATATACCGAAAATCTGCATCCGGATCGGATTCAGGTTCTCGGTTCTACCGAACTGAGTTATCTGGCTCATCTGCCTGCGGCAAAAGCAGTCGCTGCGGCCAAGGGGCTTTGTTCCCTCGATCTGGCCTGCCTGGTTGTGACCAAGAATCAGGAGGTGCCGGATTATCTACGCCAGGCCGCTGATGACCATCAGACTCCGTTGTTGCGGACATTTCACCTCAGTTCAAATTTTATCTCCCTGATTACCAAATTTTTAGAAGAACGCCTGTTGCCGACATCGACTCTGCACGGAGTGCTGCTTGATGTCCTGGGGGTTGGTGTCCTTTTGCAGGGGAAAAGCGGGGTCGGTAAAAGTGAGTGTGCCCTGGATCTCGTTTTGCGTGGCTATCGTCTGGTTGCTGATGATGTCATCAAGGTTCGTTTAAAGCTGCCTGCGGTTATTTTTGGTGAAGGGATGGATTTACTTCACTATCATATGGAAATTCGCGGGCTCGGGATTATCAATATCAAACACCTGTTCGGGGTTGCGGCGATTCGTGAACGCAAAAAGATTGATCTGGTACTTGAGCTTGTTCAATGGGAGCAGGGGAAAGAGTATGATCGTCTCGGGCTCGAAGAAGATACCTATGTTATCCATGGGGTTGAGATCCCGATGATGCGGATTCCGGTTCGCCAGGGACGCAACACCAGTACGATTGTCGAGGTTGCTGCGCGGAACCAGTTGCTGAAGGAAATGGGTTACCACAGTGCCCATGAATTTCAGGATTTGTTGGAAAAACGGATGGCTGAGGCTGCCCGGTTACACGCTCATACCATTATTGGAGATAATCTCGAATGAAAAAAAAGTCCGTTTATATTCTGACCGGACTTTCCGGGTCGGGTAAAAGTACCGCGGCCAGGGTTTTTGAAGATCGAGGGTATTTTGTTGTCGATAACCTGCCTTTAACTCTCTTGCCGCAGTGCCTGGAACTGACAGGAAAGGAGCTGAATGACGACCATGATCTGGCGGTTGTTATCGATGTCCGTAATCGCGATTTTCTTGATCAGTACGAAACAATTATTCAGCAGGTCACTGATGCGGGCCATCCGCTTAAAATATTGTTTTTTGAAGCCTCTGACGAAATTCTTTTACGTCGGTACTCTGAAACCCGCAGATGTCATCCTCTGGCGGACGCTGAAAACTTAAGTGCAGCGATCGAACAGGAAAGACAGCTGTTGCAACCGGTACGCTGTGGGGCAACCCAGGTCATCAACAGCAGTGGATTTAATCCGCATCAGTTGAAAAATCTGTTGCTGGAGATATTCGGTGATGAGTCACCACCGTTGATGCTGCAGCTTGAATCCTTTGGTTATCGTTACGGATTGCCGCCTGATGCCGATCTTGTCTTTGATGTGCGTTTTTTGCCGAATCCCTATTATATCAGTGAATTAAGAGCTCTGAGTGGACTGGACTCTCAGCTGCGGCAATATGTTCTCGACCAGGATGATTGCCGAAAGTTTGTTCAACATCTTGATAATATGCTGGCATTTTTGTTGCCCTGTTATCGCAATGAGGGAAAAAGCTATCTGACTCTGGCTATTGGCTGTACCGGTGGACGTCATCGCAGCGTTTCTCTGGTTGAAGAATTTGCACAACGTCTTGCGAGTGATGTTGTTCGGGTTCGGGTCCATCATCGGGATATTGAAAAAAATCAGTGATGTGGTTGTCTCGGCCTTTTCACAATTTGTATAATGGACTGCTATGATCGGACTTGTTATTTTCACCCATGGCCAGCTGGCCGCAGAATGTCTGCATGCGGCTGAAATGATTATCGGGCCGGTCAGTGTTTGCCGTGCGCTCAGCATGGATCGGACTCACTCGGTGGAAGATACGACCGAGGTTCTGGCCGGTGCGTTGCGTGATGTGGGCGCTGATGGTGACGGTGTTCTTGTCCTGACCGACATGTTTGGTGGCACCCCAACCAATATTGCAGCGGGTTTTCTTGCCGAGGATCAGATCGATATCCTGACGGGGGTCAACCTGCCGATGCTGATCAAAGCGGTCAGCGCCCGATCGCAGATGGACCTGACTGCACTGGCAGAATTTTTGTGTGACTATGGGCAACAGGCGATTCGCCGACCTGCTCAGCTGTTGAAGCCCCAAAACTGATGTTTTGAGAGGCAGAGTTGCGTTATGGGCTGGCAGGGCTGGTAAGCTCTGCATTTATTTGTAACCGGAGATTGGATGAGTATTGTTCTGACCCGCATAGATAACCGTCTTATTCACGGCCAGATCCTGGAAACCTGGTTGCCTCATGTCCATGCCAATTGTCTGGTGGTTGCCAATGACGAGATTGCCTCCTCTCCCTTAAAACGGATGATGATGGAAGCATCGGTCCCCAGTTCAATCCAGGTCGAGATCGGCAGTGTTGAAGAGATTGCCAAACTGTTCCTCAGTGGCGATCTGGATGGACGTCGTGTGCTGCTTCTCTTTGCCACAACGGCAGACAGTCTTGCCGCGTTGAGGGCAGGGTTGAAGTATGAGCGCCTGAATTTGGGTAATCTGCACGCGGGAGAGGGGAAAACCCAGTGCAGCTGTACGGTTTTTCTTGCCCCTGAAGATATTGAAAATCTGGAGCAACTTGATCACGCCGGAGTGGATATCTCGGCGCGTTGTATTCCGGCTGATATGGCCCGAAACTGGCGTCGCTTGATTCCGGCGAAAAAGGCTGCCCCTTGATCGTCACTGAACTTGCCATAGGGGCGGGAGTGGCCCTGATATGCGGGTTGGACCGCACCGCGGCATTTCAGGTGATGATTTCGCGTCCGATTGTTGCCGCACCACTTGTCGCCTGGTTGCTGGGTGATATCGGTGTCGGGCTGGAAATCGGTTTGATGGTCGAGCTGCTCTGGTTGGCACGTTTGCCGGTCGGGGCGGCAATCCCTCCCGACGATACTCAGGTTGCCATTGCCGGGACAGTTCTGGCTGTCAGCCTTGGTGGGGTATTGGGCCAAAATGGGCTGGAATATCAGTTGCTCTGTCTGTTGATAGCGATCCCTTTTGGAAAGTTTGGTCAGTTTTTTGATCGTTTTGCCCGGCAGTACAATGGCAAAAAGGTGGCACAAAGTGACCGTTTTCTTGAAGAGGGACGTTTTCGGGCCATGGAGCAAACCCACCGTATGGGGCTTTTCTGTTTTGCCCTGGCAGCTCTTGGCACCTATCTGGTGATTATTTGTGGTGGTCTGATCATGATTCCGATTCTGGCCCCGTTATTGTTGCCCTCTATTGGTGCTTCGGCTCCGTGGTTGCGTTTGGCTCTGCCTCTGGTAGGCATTGCGGTTATTCTGGGAACGATCAATGTCAACCGTTCGCTGACTCTGTTCGGGGCCTCGTTCGGGATGGCTTTTTTACTGATGTGGCTGGTGGTGTAATGGTGACCCTGAGCAAGCTGAAATTATTACAGGTCTGGCTGCGGTTGTTGCTGTTGCAGGGTAGCTGGAATTTTGAACGGCTTCAGGGGGGGGGGTGGTTTTACGCTTTGGCCCCGGTTCTTCGTGTTCTCTATGGTGAAAAAGAGATGCAAAAGATTGCCCGGGAGCATGTTGGCTATTTCAATACTCACCCCTATCTTGCTCCGGCAGTTGCCGGAGCCGTAATTCGTCTGGAAATCGAACGTGCTTCCGGAAAAGATCCCGGGGTCGGTATTGCCGAGTTCAAAGAGATGGTTGCCGCGCCATATGCCGCAGTCGGGGATGCTCTTTTTTGGGGCGGGTTGCGGCCATTGGCTGCCGGGGTTGCTCTATTGCTGGCAGCTAAGGGTTTGGTGGTTGCACCGATTGTTTTTCTGGTGCTGTTCAATGCGTTGCCGCTCTGGTTTCGGATCGCAGGTTTTTTGAGTGGTTATGAACTGGGAATGCGTTCTGTTGAGTTTTTGCAACGGCGAAAATTGCCTGATCTGGCGATTCGGGCCAAAGAAACTTCGGTCGTTTTGTTGGGCGGCGTCGCGGCTTTTTTGGTTTTTCAATTACTAGAAGGAGAGCACCGCCCACTCTGGCTTGGTTTTTTGGTCGTTCCGGCAGTGTTGTTGTGTGGTTTTTTAGCCAGGCGGGGGATTTCGACCCTGTTGCTGGTGCTGTTGTCCTCAGCGTTGATTATGGTCTGTAGTATTTTTTCTGAGGATGTTGTTGTCTGGCTGCCGTAGATTCGTTGTGAAATTTGGGCTCTACCTGAAATAAGGGGTGTTGTTTTGCAGAAAAGCTTTACGATTGTCAATCGTCTGGGTCTCCACGCACGTGCTGCGGCTCAGTTGGTTCAGACTGCCAACCGTCTTTGCAGCGATGTTCTGGTTGAAAAAGACGGGATAGAAGTAAATGGCAAAAGCATTATGGGGATTCTGTTACTTGCAGCCCCTAAAGGAACAGAGATTTCCCTGAGTGTTTCAGGGGAAGATGAGGTTGATGCCATGCAGGCACTTGCGCATCTGATTGAGGACGGTTTTGGGGAAGACTGAAGTTCAACAAGACACTTATCTGGTTGGTTTGGGCGTCTCTCCGGGGATTGGTATCGGACGGGTTTGCCTGCTTAATCGACTTTCGTCGATTGCGGAGTGGACAATCGACGAAGATGAGATCGAGATCGAGATTCAACGATTTCGTCATGCTTTGACCGAAGCGGCTTCTCAGCTGCGTGAGGTCAAACAGAATATTTCCCGCCAGCCTCATTTGCGTGAGCATATCTATATTCTCGATACCCACCTGCTGATTCTTGAAGATGAGTTGCTGACAGAACGGACCGAGGTCCTGATTCGTCAGAAAATCAATGCTGAAAGTGCTCTCGATCAGACATTGAAGCAATTGCGGGTGATGTTTGAAACGATTGAGGATGAATACCTGCGAGAGCGAAGTTCTGATCTGGATGCCGTGGGTCAGCGCCTGCAACGGATTCTGGCAGGTGTCAATGATGCTACCCTGGAACAGATAGAGGAAAAATCTCTGGTTGCGGCCCATGATCTCTCGCCAGCGGATACCATGCAACTCGACAAAAACAAGGTTGTCGGTTTCCTCACTGATCGGGGTGGTAAGACTTCTCATACCGCTATTCTGGCGCGTTCGTTGGGAATCCCTGCAGTTGTCGGGCTTGAGTCGGCAACGGTTATAGTCGATAACGCCATGCCGGCCATTATTGATGGCTCAACCGGCGTGGTGATTCTGAATCCCAGTGAAGAAACGTTTAAAGAATATCTTAAGCGTAAACTCGCCTTTGAATATCTGGAAAAAGAGCTGACCAGTTATCGAGACCTGCCTGCTGAAACCAGTGATCATGTTGAAGTTGCCCTGCGAACAAACCTGGAATTGCTTTCCGAGGTTCCGGCGGCTTTGAATGATGGTGCGGTTGGTATTGGCCTCTACCGCACCGAATTTCTCTACATGAATCGCAATGAACCACCGGGAGAGGCCGAACAGTTCGACACGTACAGCAAGATCGTCCAGAGGCTTGCTCCGCACCCTGTTACGATCCGTACCCTCGATGCCGGTGGTGACAAGTTTATCGCGGATATGAGTCTTGAACATGAAGACAATCCGGCAATGGGGCTGCGAGCTGTGCGTTTTTCATTGCGTGAAGTCGATCTGTTTAAGACCCAGTTGCGGGCGATCTTGCGCGCTTCAGCTATGGGTCAGGTACGGATCATGTTTCCAATGATCAGCGGGGTTGCAGAGATCAGAACCTGCAAGCGGATCTTGCGGTCAGTCAAGAACGAGCTCGAACAGGAGGGAATCCTCTTTGATCCTCAGATCAAAGTTGGGATCATGATAGAGACGCCCTCGGCGGTGATAATTGCTTCCTTGCTGGCAAAAGAGGTCGATTTTTTCTCTATAGGGACCAATGACCTTATTCAGTATTGCCTGGCTGTTGATCGCGGCAATGAGCATGTTGCCTACCTTTATGAACCCTTGCACCCGGCAATTTTACGAGCATTGAAACAGGTTTGTGATGCAGCCCATGAAGCCGATATTGAGGTCGGAATGTGTGGCGAAATGGCTGCAGAACCTTTGTACGTTCCGGTTTTGCTGGGGTTGGGGCTGAATGAATTGTCGATGAATCACGCTTGTATTCCACGGGTCAAACGTGTTTTACGTAATTTGACCCGTGTTGAAGGGGTCGAGTTGTTGAATCAGTTGTTGCAATTATCGACCGGCAAGGAAATAGCGACATATATCGAGCGTGAAATGCGGCGTCGTTTGCCCGATCTTTTCGGCGATTTTGTGATCTGACGAAAAAAACAGTCGGCAAATCAGGAGTTCATTGACCCTCACTCATTTTCCCATTAATATAACCCGTTATTTGTATATCAACCTACAGGAGATAACTCACGATGGCTATGACTGATTTTCTTTTTACTTCTGAATCTGTTGGGGAAGGGCACCCTGATAAGGTAGCCGATCAGATTTCAGATGCGGTTCTCGATGCAATTCTTGGCCAGGACAAGCACGCACGGGTGGCTTGTGAAACTTTGGTAACGACCGGAATGGCAGTGATTGCAGGCGAGATTACCACGACTGCTTACGCCGATCTGCCTTCCATCGTGCGACAGACCATCAAGGAAATTGGCTACAATGATTCAGCCATGGGTTTTGATTATGAAACCTGTGCGGTGCTGACCTCAATTGATCAGCAATCTCCCGATATCTCACAAGGGGTTTCAGAGGGAGAGGGTTTGTATAAGGACCAGGGGGCCGGGGACCAGGGGCTGATGTTTGGTTTTGCCTGTGATGAAACCCCTGAATTGATGCCAATGCCGATTATTCTGGCTCATAAACTGACCAAGAAATTGGCGGATGTGCGTAAGGGGGGGCAGCTTGATTTTCTTCGTCCGGACTGTAAATCACAGGTGTCGATTCAATATGTCAATGATCGACCGGTCCTGATCGATACAGTGGTTATTTCTTCGCAGCACACTCCGGCTGTCAGCTACGAGAATCTCAAAGAGGCAATTATTGAAGAGGTGGTCAAACCGACTCTGCCGCAGGACTTGATTAATGAGAAAACGCGCTATTTGATCAATCCGACCGGGCGTTTTGTTGTGGGTGGTCCCATGGGTGACTGTGGCTTGACCGGCCGAAAAATCATTGTGGATACCTATGGTGGCCAGGGCTCACATGGTGGTGGCGCCTTCAGTGGCAAGGATCCGTCCAAGGTAGACCGGAGTGCGTCCTACATGGCACGTTACGTTGCCAAAAACGTTGTTGCTGCTGGCTTAGCGACCAAATGTGAAGTTCAGTTGGCCTACGCCATTGGAGTTGCTGATCCGGTTTCCGTCATGATCAATACCTACGGAACCGGTGTTATCGCCTCTGATGAAATTGCCAAAATTGTTTGCGACGAATTTGATATGCGTCCGGCCAGTATTATTGAGCAGCTTGATCTTTTGCGCCCCATTTATCGCCAGACCGCGGCCTATGGTCATTTCGGGCGTGAGTTGCCGGATCTGTTCTGGGAGCGCAAGGACCGTGTGGATTCTCTGCGGAGTAAGGCGGGGCTCTGAATAAAAGCGGATATTGTTAAGTCAAGGCGTGTCCTCTTTAGAGGGCACGCCTTGCTTCGTTTTAATCACGAAAACGTTTGACCAGGTCGGCATAGGCATCAATTCGCCGATCACGTAAAAATGGCCAAATCCGTCTGACTTTTTCACATTGATCGAAATCGAGGTCAATCAGCAGAGTCTCATCTTTTGTTCCTGCCTGGGCAAGGATTTCTCCTTGTGGACCGCAAGCAAAGCTGTTGCCCCAGAACTCAATCCGGCTTTTTGCGTCTGTCGCTATTTCTGTTCCACACCGATTAATTGCAATCAGTGGCAGACCATTGGCAATGGCATGGCCTCGTTGAACCGTCCGCCAGGCTTCAAGCTGTCGTTCTTGTTCATTTTGCGAATCATTCTGATCCCAGCCGATAGCGGTAGGATAAATCAACAGTTCTGCACCGGCCAATGTCATCAGCCGTGCCGCTTCAGGGAACCATTGGTCCCAGCAGATCAGGACGCCGAGTTTTCCGACCGAGGTCTGGATGGGCTGAAAGCCAAGGTCTCCTTCGGTAAAATAGAATTTTTCATAAAATCCGGGATCATCAGGGATGTGCATTTTTCGATAGCAACCGGCAATACTGCCGTCACTTTCGATAACGACAGCAGTGTTGTGATAGAGGCCACGGCTGCGTCGCTCAAACAATGAGATGACCAGGACGATATTGAGTTCGGTTGCGACCTTGGCAAAAAAGTCGGTCGAGGGACCAGGAATTGTCTCTGCCAGATCAAAGCAATCTGTGGTTTCTGTCTGACAGAAATAGACGGTGTTGTGCAGTTCCGGCAAGAGGACCAGCTGTGTACCGGCGGTTGCCGCTGATTTGATTCGGGCATGAATCAATTCAAGGTTTTCGGCAACACCTCCTGTACTGGCTCTCTGGATTAAAGCAGTTCTCAGACTCACGACAAAACTCCTTTTGGTAATTGCATGGTCAGACAATGCAAAGAGCCATTCTGTTCGATCAGGGAGCAACAATCAATCCCGATGATCTTGTGATGAGGAAAGGCCCGGGTAATCACCTGAAGTGCGACTTGATCTGCCGGGTCACAGTATGTCGGTACCAGCACCGCGTTATTGATAATCAGAAAATTGGCATAGGTTGCGGGGAGACGCCTGCCGTTCTGGTCGTACCGTGCCTGGGGCCAGGGGAGTTCAAGAAGACGGTACCTTTTGTTGTGAACCGAGGTAAAAGCAGCCAGTTGTTTGTGCATGGTGGCAAAAGGTCGAAAGTGTGAATCTTTTTGATCCTGGCAGCCCTGAAAAATAATGCTGTTGTTTGGGGCGAAACGGGCCAGAGTATCAATATGGCTGTCCGTGTCGTCACCTTGCAGGGTTCCCTGTTCGAGCCAGAGGACCTTTTCACAGCCAAAATAGAGGTTCAGCCTGGTTTCAATTTCACTCTGCGAGAGTTGCGGATTACGATTTTTTTCCAGCAGGCAAGCCGTACTGGTTAACAGGGTTCCCTCACCATCTGACTCGATACTGCCGCCCTCAAGGACAAACGGGATTGAGCGCAAAGGTGTGTGGCCAAAGGCCTTTGCGGCATGCAGCTTTGTTGTTAATTCATTGTCGAGGCTGGCGTCAAATTTGTTGCCCCAACCATTAAACGTGAAGTCGAGCAGAACCGGACCCTGCTCTGTCAGAATGGTCAGGGGGCCAAAATCTCTGGCCCAGGGATCATTGCAGGGCAGGGTATGGAAAAAAATATTTTTCAGATCGGCTCCTGTTGCCGAGAGTATCTGCGCGACAGGTTTTTCTTGTTGGACGATGAGCAGAATTGATTCGCAATGACTGATTTCACGAATGATACGGGCAAAAACCTGTTCGGCTGCGCTCAGTTGCGGCGCCCAGTCAGTAAGCTTATGCGGCCAGGCTATGAGAATTGCATCCTGCTTTTCCCATTCAGCAGGTAAGCGCTGTTTGGCGTAAAAAGGCATTTCAGGATCCACTCAGCAAGGTATGTTCGAGTAAAATCTTGCAACCAATCAGGAGAAGAATGATGCCGCCAAGAAACTCGACTCTTGATCCCCAGCCTTCGCTGACCTTACGCCCCAGATACATTCCTGCAAGAGTCAGAGATGAACAAACAACTCCGATAATCAGAGCAGGAAGAACAATCGGACCACCCAGCATTGCCAGGGTCAGTCCAATAGCCAGAGCGTCTATACTGGTTGCAATAGAGAGGATGATCAACGACCAACCACGAGTCGGGTCCTTGATGTCGGCGCTGTCTTCCTCTTTGTTCAGTGCGCCATAGCACATCCGTGCTCCGATTACCGCTAACAGGGTAAAGGCAATCCAGTGATCATAGGCTTCTATCACTGCACGCAGATTGTGCCCAGCCAACCAGCCCAAAAGGGGCATCAGAGCCTGGAAAAGGCCAAAATGAAAGGCGAAACGAAACAGATGTCTACCGGTCAGCTTCGGTAAAACCATCCCGGTACTGAGCGCTACGGCGAAGGCATCCATTGCTAACGCAATTGCAATGCCGAGCAGGGTTAGTTGATCCATTGGGCTACCATAAAAGAGGGCCGCTCCCAGTTGGAAACGGCCCCTGTGATCTGTCGAGGTCTTACCTGTTACTTACAAATACGAACCTTCTCGATAATAACCGATTCGGTTGGTACATCCTGGTGGGGGCCGTGATTACCGGTTGCCACCTTGGCAATGCTGTCGACAATATCCATCCCTGCGGTCACTTTACCAAATACCGCATAGCCGTAGGCATTGGGAGACTGACCCCGGTGGTCAAGAAAATCATTGTCGACCAGGTTGATAAAAAATTGACAGGTTGCACTGTCAACAACCTGGGTGCGGGCCATTGTCAGTGTTCCACGCAGATTTTTAAGGCCATTTGTGGCTTCGTTTTTGATGGGTGGTTTGGTTGGTTTCTGTTTCATATCGGCGGTGAATCCACCCCCTTGAATCATGAAGCCCGGAATAACCCGGTGAAAAATTGTGCCATCAAAAAAACCGTCGTTTACATAAGCAAGAAAATTTTCACTACTGATCGGGGCATTTTCAAAATCGAGTTCAATTGTGAGCTCACCCATGTTGGTTTGCATGATGACAGAAGTGTTCTGACTCATCTAAAGATCTCCTGATTCGGGTTGATGTCTTTGATCAAGGTCTATCGCAGACAGCGGCTTTACAGATTTATTGTTTAGGCAAGATGAACGATTCGGGACGGGGTGTCAATAGTTGTACGCAGGTCAGGATTGAGAGAGCAGGTTTTCGAGGTTGTTCACCAGGACCATCATATCGGAAAGAGGTTTGAACATCACGTTGTCAGGTTGCATGCCAATACGGGTCAATTCGTCTGAAAGGTGATATCCGACTGATCCGGTATGGATCAAAAAACGCAGATTGGGTTGCAGACGGTGAGCAAGGGGAATCATCGTATCGCCACTCATTCCTGGAAGGCGCAGGTCAGCAACGACGACATCCTGCGGTTGCTCATTCAGCAACTCAAGGGCTTCTTCGGCACTTGCCGCCGCTGAAACCTGGAATTCAAAATCTTCCAGAAATTCGGTCAGACTCTCGCGTATTGACGCTTCATCATCGATGACCAACACCCGCCGTTGCAATGGATACCCCCTTAGCATAACGATATTAGACACTTCTACGCTGTTAAATGTAGCACATTGGTCTGACCAAACAAAAACATTTTTCAGCCACGTTTTTGGCGGAGCAGAACCGGTCAGGTTTATTCGGTGGATATTTGCAAAGGCAGACCGATGGTAAATTTTGTCCCCTGTCCGGGGGTGGAAGAAACTTTCATACTGCCGTGATGTTTTTCGGCGATAATGAAATAGCAGACGGACAGGCCGAGACCTGTTCCCTTGCCGACTTTTTTTGTGGTGAAAAATGGTTCGAAAATTCTTTTTTGGATAGCCGAAGGCATCCCGGGACCGTTGTCTGTTATTTCAATATAGACCATGTCTTGTTGCTGATAAGTGCAAATCTGAAACTGATGCAGATTGTGATCGTCTTGTTCGCTCATGGCCTGAGCACCATTTTTGAAGATATTGAGTAGAACCTGTTGAATCTGAGCGGGATCACAGTGGACTTCAGGAAGATTTTGTTCATGGTGACAAATAATTTCGATATTGCGAAAATCGAAATCTTTGTGAAAGTCGTAATCACTGCGAGCCAGATCCAAAGTTTTTTCAATTAACTCAGGGAGATTCTGGAGTGAAAAATCTTTCTGGCTTTTACGACTGAAATCGAGAATATTTTCGACAATTTTTGCGGCTCTTTGTCCGGAATCCCTGATGGCATCAAGCATCTGCAGAATGTTGCGTTGTTCAAGGTAGTGTTGCAACTGCTTCAGATCTATCTTTGTTGTTTCTGCAACGTCAAGATTTCTGGTCAGGGTTGCATTCAGTCGCCGTCGAATCAGTTGACAGTTTTGTAGAATCCCTGCCAAAGGATTATTTATTTCGTGCGCCATTCCTGCCGCTAATCCGCCGACACTGAGCATCTTTTCAGACTGGAGAATTATTTCTTCAGCACGTTTACGCTCTGTTATGTCGAATATAACGCCGTCGATGTGACTGACTTCATCGTTTTTATCAAAAACCGGACAGCCTTTTTCAAAAAAGGTCCGATATTCACCGTCGGCATGTTTGAAACGGTATTCCTGTGAGAAGGGTCGATGTTTGTGAATTGCCCCACGAAGCGTGTTGACAAAATTACTGTGATCATCTGGATGAATCATGTTTTCAAAAGGGCAGCCATCAGTTGCCGTGAAATGATCACTGTCGAATCCGGTCATATGCAAATATTCGCTGTTCATGAATTGCAGATGATTGTTATGGCGGATGTGCAGACGGTAGACAATGGCTGGTAGATTTTCTGCCAGTGTTCGGTATGCTTCCTCACTGCTGGTCAGGGCCGTTTCGCGTTCAGCAATCCGTCTGGCCATATGCTGGAAATCGTCAGCCAGGGTTGCTATCTCACTGTAAACGGGTGTGAGTTGTTGCCGGTCATAATCCCCCTCGGCCAGGGCTCGGGCCTGGTTTGAGAAGAGTTTGATCGGGGCAATGATCCGTTTTGATGTGATGAAAACAACAAGAAAGGTAACGGCCAGAGTGATGAAAATTGCACTCAGGAAAAAGAGGCTGGTTCGCCGAACAGGTTGATACGCGTTGTCACTGGTCTGGGCAACGAGAGTCAGCCAGCCCGGACTTTTTATCTGCGCAACACTCCCCAGATAGAGTTTTCCCTGGAACCTATACGAGGCGGTTCTTTCCCCTTTCTCTTTTGCATCGCGGATAAGGGAAAGGTTCCGCAGGTTGGACGGACAGCCGTTGGGGGATTGCCTGGAACTGGCGATAATTTCGCCCTGTCGATCAACGATTGTAGATTCGATCTGCTCTTCCTGATGGAGATTTAAAAGAAAACTATTGATCTGATCAATACTGATATTACCAACTATCATGCGATCATTGGCCGGAACGGCAAGTGACAAGGATGTTTTGCCCGTGATAATCGAAAGAAAGGTGTCTGACCAGACCGGTTTCTGCTGTTGCCACGCCTGTTTGATAAATTTTTGATGACCGAGTTGAAGACGCATGAACTCGGAACGAAGATTGTCGTTTTTGTGGGCCAATCCGACTTCTGTTATCTGACCTTGATGATCCAGAATGTAGATGGATTCGATCAGGGGCGAGCTTTCAGTTAAGGAATCAAGGATTTCCTGATAGTTCTGGCTGCTCAAGCTGTTTTTATGCGTCAGGTGAAGATTGCGCAGATTGAAAAGACTGGCTTCAGGGGCATGTAAAAAAGCTTCAATCTGCCCACTGATAGCCCGGGCTAACAGCAGATTTTGCCCGGCAACATCTTCGGCAGCACGTTCTGTCAGGTAGTAAAGAACAGCAACAGTCAAGATCAACAGGGGAATCAGTGTTGTGGCGGTCAAGTTCAACAGCAACGAGCGACGAAGTGAACGTGTCGGTCGCGGCTTATTTGATACGCTTGAATTTGCCATTTTCAATTTTCACGAGGAAAGTCGGTCGATTTGAATCACCATACTTGTCGAGACGAAAAGTCCCTTGCGCCCCACTGAAAACCGAGATGTCCAACAGGGTCTGTTTCAGGGTTGCCGGATCTGTAGAGTGATCAAGAGCAGTGAATAGAGCATTGGCGGCGTCATACCCGGCAACCGATGGAAATCCGGGCTCGGCGGCGAAACGCTTTTTGTATGCAGAACGGAAACTCTGGTAGGCGGGTAGCTGACTATCTCGGTCAAAAAACTGATCGATAATCATCCCCTCAACAGCGGGACCACCCAAATCGATTACTTTTTCAGTTGCAGCCCATTCACTGGCGGCAAGGGGAAGCTTGGACCCCGCTTTATGAAGTTGCAGGGCAAACATTGCGGTATCCAGGGCATTGGCCACCGACAGGACTGCTTCAGGTTGTGTCTGTAATATTTGTTCGGCCAGTTGGGTGAAGTGAATGTCAGCCCCAGAAGTGAACCCGATTTTTTTGATAACCTTTCCACCACGTTT
>JAJRWH010000116.1 GCA_024276935.1 Deltaproteobacteria bacterium | reverse complement strand
CGCAGTTACGATGCGCTGGTTGCCCATACAACGATTGTGTTTGCCCGCTATATCATGCTGGAATTAGCCAGGCGTTCGACAAAGGACCCGAGAACGCTGGGCACCCTGTTTCATGCCGGGTGCGATGAGCTGCGGCAAGTCAGCTTTACCGAAGCCGTTACACTGTTGCTGAACACCCTGCAGCAGTTGGTAAAGAGCTTCGGCGACAAAATCGCGGCGCCGGTCGCAGAGGCGCTGACAGAATTTATGGCTCAGATACCAAGCCTATTACGGCGGCCGATGCTACTTCCGGCCTATATATTTTGAAAATTAACGTGATATCAAGTCGTTGCACCGTTTAAGGCGGTGCGAAAGTTGAGATTTTATGTTTCCCAGCAAAGAGATTTTTTTTGCTGGTTTGTCAACAATGACCAGTAACGTCAATCCTTTTCCTGCCGCTCACACCCAAGACTTTCAAGCAGGTCATCAATTTCTCCACTGTCGCCCATTTCCCAAGTCCAGAGACCATGAGGCAACTGATTGATCAGACGAACCTTCTCAGCCGCAGAGAGTCTTCGAAAGGCTTTGCTTTGTTTGACTTGCTGCCAGCCCTGCCAACTGATTGTCGGGTGAAGAAGAACGGCCATGAATCAACCTCCTGAAGAAATCCCCAACTTGGATAATACTAATCAAAAAGCCGACGAATATCCAGCCAAAAATAACTCCGTAATCCGGTTTCGTAAGCTGTCATCTCCCCCCCTGAAAAAGAAAAAATCAACCCAGAACAAATTTCTGACCTGCCGCCATCAATTCATCCAGTGCGCTCTCACTCCCGGCTTCACCGTAGAGACGCACAACCGGTTCTGTCCCGGATTTACGCAACAACATCCAGGAACCGTCCCTGAACAGATATTTATGCCCATCGACCCGAACAATCTCATCAATAATTTGCTGTCCAATCTGGTTCGGCGGGTTTTCCAAACGTGCATCGAAAGCTTCTGCCAGACCTCCGGTCAGACGTAAATTGATCCGCCGGGTGTAAACTTCACCAACCCGACGGTAAAGATCATCCAGCAGTTCCCCCAATTTACGTCGTTCTACGGCAACCATTTCAGCAACCAGCAAACAGGCCAGAATCCCGTCTTTCTCAGGAACATGTCCGTTGATGGTCAACCCGGCACTTTCTTCTCCCCCGATCAGAATACGACCTTCTCGGATATAATCACCGATATATTTAAACCCGACCGGTGTTTCCAGAACCTTGACACCATGATGGTCCGCAACCGCATCAATAAGATGTGAGGTCGCCACGCTGCGTGCAGCGTCACCTTTTTGACCACGTCGACGGATCAGATAATCAAACAGCAGGGCCAAAATGTAATTGGGTTCGATAAAACGGCCATCACGGTCAACGATTCCAAAACGATCAGCATCTCCGTCAGTCGCGAGCCCAAGCATAATCGTTGCGTCACTTTTTACCAGGTCGATAAAATCTGACATATGTGCTTCAGCAGGCTCTGGTGGCTCACCGCCAAAATAGGGATCAAGCTGATCATTGATCGCAATAACTTCAACCCCGGCTTCACGCAAAATCCTGTCGAGATAACCACGCCCCGACCCGTAAAGGGGATTCACCGCAATTTTCATCCCCGAATCGGCAATGGCCTGAAGATCCACCAGTTGACGAATTCTGGCAAAATATTCGGGTGCAGGGTCGATCTCGACAAAAAGCCCCTTGTCACTGGCGTGGTTAAGCCACATTTCCTTGTAACAGATCTCTCCCTGTAACGCATTGGCCCGTTGTTCAATGTCCTGCGTTGTTTCAGGCAGAGCCGGGCCACCCCAGGCTGAAGAAAACTTGATCCCGTTATAATCGTACGGATTGTGACTGGCGGTAAAATTGATGGCTCCGGCGGCTTTTTGTCGCAGCAGCTCATGGGCAATAACCGGGGTCGGAGTATCCCGCATGCAGAAATAACAGCGAATCCCTGCACCAGCCAGAATGCGTGACGTTTCACGCGCAAAATCACGCCCCATAAAGCGGGCATCATAACCGACCACAACACCCTGCTCGCTGATTCCTTCAGCACGAAGATGATCCGCTATTGCCTGGGAAACGATTCGGACATTTTCCAGAGTAAAGTTTTCACAGAAAATTCCCCGCCAGCCCGAAGTCCCAAATTTGATCCGATTCATGCAATCTCCCCAAAAATTATTGATTATTATCGTGCTGTTAAGCCAATCAGAATCCACCAACACTTTTAGAAATAGCGAACAACTTTGCCTATTCTTCTTCCGCCAGCATCGGGCCTTGATAATTGGCCACCTGTTTCGCATAGGGACAATCTGCCGGCAGGATTCCCGCTGCAACGACCTCAGGGGTCAGGCGTTGGCAATCGTTGCGTATCCGGTCTCGCTCATCGTAAATCCGACAGAGCCCTGTACTCAAATCCAGCTGATCACAGGGAATCCGCATATAATAGATGCGACCCTCAAAATCGATCTTTTCATAACAACAGCGGGCACAACGCTCACAAAACTCTTCCCATTGCTGTACATCCAGATCTTCCAGTCTTTTTTTTCCGCCAGCCATCTCTTCAGCCTAAACAATCCTGCCTGAAGGGTCAATCAGATCAACTTGACAATCTGCAAAAAAAGCATTGACTCCACCAGGGTTTCCTGTGTATTAGTAGCCGTTCTGTAACGAGACACACAATATCGGAGGAATTAACGATCATGCAGTGCCAAACCGTACTTGCAGGTACCGAGTGTACTTTCTGGAAAAAAGCAGGCTGCTCCGCTGAAGGTGGCAGCTGTCAAGTTGTTGTTGAAGACTGTCAGGGCTGTGAACGCATCGTCAAGGGAAGTATCGGCGAAGTTTGTTCTTCCTTTCCCAACCCTGCGGCCAAATGGAAAAGTGGGTTATGTAACTACGCGACCCACCGTAAGGTCGATATCAAGGTGGATGATATCCGGATCAACCCGCTCAAAGCTGCCAAACGCGCTGCCAAGAAATAACCTGCACAGCGAGCTGAATATACGACAGCGTAAAGGCCGCCGGTTTTCCGGTGGCCTTTTCTTTTTGGTGCGCCCGGCAGGGCGCGTGGTGCGTAAGCACCATCCATTTAGCCGTGGTGGCTGAATGGTGACTTGGAGGTGCAAGGCCTCTGCGGACCCTGATGACGGGAACCGCTAGCCGGACGGCAAGGGTGTCCACCGCGAGGTGGAATCTGAAGGAAGCCGCAGGCAAAATCTCGGCCCGACGAACAGAAATCACAT
>JAJRWH010000115.1 GCA_024276935.1 Deltaproteobacteria bacterium | reverse complement strand
GGACGCAAAGGAGTAGCAAGATGGCAGAAGGTACAGTAAAATGGTTTAACGATTCCAAAGGCTTCGGTTTTATCGAGCAGGATGGGGGCCCCGACGTCTTTGTCCATTTCTCCGCTATTCAGAACGAGGGTTTCAAATCTCTCGCTGAAGGCGAGCGCGTCACCTTCGACGTTGTTGAAGGTGGAAAAGGACCTCAGGCTGCTAATGTCGTCAAGGCCTGATCCAGACGCAACAGAGTAGGTCCAGAAAAGGCCAGGCGTTTTTCGCCTGGCCTTTTCACGTTTCAGGACGACGAGCCGACCCATAATATAATGCCCATGCCAGCGTTTTTAAATCGCAAAACCTTTGCTTACGCCCTTTACGACTGGGGCAATTCTGCTTTTGCGACCACGGTCATGGCCGGATTCTTCCCCCTTTTTTTCAAGCAATACTGGAGTGTCGGCAGCGATGCCACCATCAGCACGGCACGCCTTGGCTTAACCAATGCCAGCGCCGGACTGATCATTGCCCTGCTGGCCCCCGTCCTGGGCGCAATTTCGGACCAGGGGCTCCATAAAAAACACTTTCTTCTGCTGTTTACCCTGATCGGGGCCTCATTCTCCTGTGCACTTTTCTTTGTCAGCAAGGGAAACTGGCAGTTTGCCGCTCTCATCTACATTCTTGCGAGCCTCGGCTTTGTTGGCTCCAACCTGTTCTGTGATTCGTTACTGGTCGAGATCGCACCATTCAAACAGCGCAGCATGGTTTCATCCATGGCTTATGCTGCAGGCTATCTGGGCGGTGGGCTCCTTTTTGCCCTGAATGTAACAATGACTCTCAAACCCACCCTGTTCGGATTGGCCACTCCCGCTCAGGCCGTGCAATGGTCTTTTCTGTCTGTCGGGGTCTGGTGGCTGATATTCGGGCTTCCTATCCAGTTCTTCACACCAGCAAAGAAAACCGCAGCACGTTTGAACCTGGCCCTGATCGGCAATGCATTCAAACAGCTTGCGGCAACCATCAAGGAAATCCGCCACTATCGCAATATCCTCCTTTTTCTGCTTGCCTACTGGCTTTACATCGATGGTGTCCACACCATTATAAAGATGGCTGTCGATTACGGTCTTTCTCTGGGGTTTCAGTCAGGGTCATTGATTACAGCCCTGCTTATCACCCAGTTTATCGGTTTTCCTGCGGCCCTCTTCTTTGGTTGGCTCTCCAGCCGAATTGGTAACATTCTGGCCATTCGCTGGGCCATTGTCATCTACCTCTGCGTTACAATCTATGCGGCATTCATGCAGTCCGAATTTGAATTCTACCTTATGGCTGCGATCATCGGACTGGTTCAGGGCGGAATCCAGGCTCTATCACGTGCCACCTTCGCCAACATGATTCCCCATGAAAAAAGTGCCGAATTTTTTGGCTTTTACAATATGGTCGGAAAGTTTGCCGCAATCATCGGTCCGGCTCTGGTTGCAGTAACCGGTCTGGTGGCGCAACAGATGGGAGCGCAACAAACAACGGCGACCAGAATCGGAATTTCTTCGGTATCACTGATGTTTATTGGCGGATGGTTACTGCTGACCCTGGTCGTTCCCGGATCAGAAGGTTCCTGCCAGGAGAAAAATCATGAACCATAATCTGATCCTGATCGGGATGCCCGGTGCAGGCAAAAGTACGCTCGGCGTTTTACTCGCCAAGCAACTGGGTCTCGATTTTCTTGACACAGATCTGCTTCTGCAACGACGTACCGGCTTGCGCCTGCAACATATTATCAACCTGCAGGGATTACATCGCTTTCGTACTGCCGAAGAACAGATGCTTCTGGAGCTGGATTGTCAGCAAACCCTGATTGCCACGGGTGGCTCGGTCATTTATTCCGACTCGGGCATGAATCACCTGAAAACGCTCGGTTCTTTGGTCTATCTGCAGATATCCTTGCCTTTTCTGGCTAAAAGAATTGCCGACATGGGGCAACGGGGCATGGTCATTGGGGCGGGACAAAGCTTTGCTGATCTCTACGCGGAACGGACGCCACTTTACCATAAATATGCCGACATTATCGTCGACATTGATCATTGCAGCATTGAACAAAGTATTAAAAAACTGGAGAAATCTGTAACAGAGCGCTAAACTGGCAGCTTATTTAAAATCAGTAACAAAAAAGAGGTCTCATGAAGAGCACAGAGCTGGATGAACTGATCGATGCAGGAACCTGCGCCCTCGGCCTTGGAGAACCGTTGAAGGCTTTGGCCCTGTTTGAACGTGCCGCTGAAATTGACGAAACGCCAACTGTTCGTTCAAGTCTGGCCTATTGCATGGCCCGGGAACGGGGCCAAATCAAGACCGGACGGCACATTTGCGAGCAACTGATCGAATCAGATCCCAATAATTTTGTTCATTACCTGAATCTGGGCCGGATTCTTCTTCTGGAAGGAGATCGCCGGGCGGCTATTTCATGCTTTCGCTCAGCCATTGAACTCACCCCTCACCCACAGGTTATTGAAGAATTGGCCAAACTGGGAATTCGCAAAAACTGTGTCATCAGTTTCTTGCACCGAGATAACCCGCTTAACAAATATCTGGGCTTGATCCGAGGCCATCTCCAGGGAAGAGCTCTTGACAACAACGGGTGTCACGAGGTAGATAGATAACTCATTCAGTCATCAATCTGCGGAGTCATCCATGCCCGTTCTTGTTTTGCTGCTCACCTTGTTTTTCTTCTGCCTTCCAGCCTACGCAGAACATCCCCGAATTCTTTTTGATCAAGGACATGGCCAGGTCTTCGTCATTGAGAAAAATGCCGATCTTCATCTGTCTGCCCTGGCGCAAACATTTGTCGATCAGGGCTATGAGGTCTCAAGCACCTCACATCCCCTGACTGAAGCTTTGCTCAGTCAGACCGATGCGCTGATCATTTCCGGCGCATTTACCCCCTTTAGTCCTGACGAAATAAACAATATCCGTCGTTTTATTGCCCGAGGTGGCCGTCTGGCAGTCATGATCCACATCAGCCCGCCGGTTTTGCCTCTGCTCCTGGACCTTGGTGTTGATGTCGCTAACGGGGTGATCCATGAAAAGCAACAGGTCCTCGATAACCAGCCGCTGAATTTCAAGACCAGCCGTTTGCAAGCTCATCGCCTGACCAAAGGGCTCGATTTCTTTTCACTCTACGGCAGCTGGCCAGTCCGCCCCTTGAAGAGTACGGGCCAAATCCTGGCCTTTAGCAGCAACCAGTCATGGGTTGACCTGAGCAGAGACCAACGCCAAACTCCTGGCGATGCCGTTCAGGCTTTTGGGGTTCTGGTTGAAAACCGAATCAAACAAGGAAAACTGCTGGTCTTTGGTGACGATGCCCTGTTTCAGAACCGCTTTCTCGCCGACAACAATCAACGTCTCGCATCCAACATGGGGCGCTGGTTGACAGCCGGGACGACCCGGTCAGGACAAGAGATTTAACCTGATTGGCCAGATGCCGACCTGCTCAGACTGCGGGTCAGTATTCGATCCAGCTGATTGGCAAATGCCTGGCGATCCGAAGCGCTGAATCCAGCGGGTCCACCGGTTTCTACCCCTGAATTTCGCAGTTCCTCCATAAAGTTGCGCATCGACAAACGTTCGCCAATATTTTCAGACGTGTAAATCTCTCCACGAGGATCGAGGGCGATTCCCCCCTTTTCTATCACCTGCGATGCCAACGGAATATCGGCAGTAATAACCAGATCACCCGCTTCGAGTCGCCGAACAATCTCGGCATCGGCAACATCGGGACCCGCCTCGACCCGCAGACTGCTGATATATCTGGAACCTGGCACCGTAATCGGTTTGTTCGCCACCAGAACCAGATAAATCTGGCGTTTATCTGCGGCACGAAAAAGAACCTCCTTGACCACACGCGGACAAGCGTCACCGTCGATCCAGATTTTCATGACAGTCTGTTCCTGTTGTGAATTACGGGGTTCTGCACCAGACAAACATCACGGTTTAAAATGGACAGCTGATCGTTGAGTGTCCAGTAATCGTAGATAACCCCAAGCAGAAAGACCCCGCCAGTCGCCAGATAAATCAGTCCTGACAACCATTTCTGCTGATAGAAACGATGCATGCCGAAAAGACCGAGAAAGGTCAAAAGAACCCACGCCAGATTGTAATCATACGGACCCTGAACATAGATCGCATCGGCACTTTCCTGCATGCCGGGAATCAGCAGCAGATCGACCAGCCAGCCCACAAAAAACAACCCCAGGGTAAAAAAGTAGAGGGTTCCACTAAGAGGACGACCGTAATAAAAACGATGGGCTCCGATAAAACCAAAAACCCATAACAGGTATCCAATAATTAAAGAATGTGATTTCATCTGGCCTTTCCGTTCAAGTATCCGCCTTGTTCAAGTTCTTGAAGCAACGCCTTTCCCTGATCAAGGCTGTTGAAAATAATCGCCGAGGTCATTGTGGCTCGCGATACAGCATCCACCTGCGGATCGAAGTGCCACGGGGTGCCGAGATAGCCTCCAATGACCCGTTTACGCATTTTGGCCGTCTCTTTGGCGTTCCATTCAATATTACCGTAACGGGTCAGATGCAACGGATCAAAAGCGAGCACTTTGCCCTGGGCATCAAAGAGATAGTAAAAATGAACATCATGGCAAATATCACAGATTGCTGAACGGGCCAGAACCTCGGCAAACAGTGGCCGCCCATCAACCAGAGCCCGATAAACCCGACGCCGACTCGGCAGTTGCAATTCTTCAAATTCTGTCACCTGACCAAAATCGGCAAAGCTTGTCTTCACCCGTTCTGCCATGAGGTCTGGAGGCAGAAAAGCTTCGACATCGGTTGTCTGTTCTTCATCGTCTTGCGGGAGGTCGGCAAACTCGCTGACCGGCAACATGGCTGCTTCCTTCAAATACGCAAAGAGCTCATCGACCTGGCGATCAACCCCCAGGTGAGTTCCGGCCACTACGGCAGGATGACCCTTGTCCATCCGTAAATAAACTGAAAAGGGTGTGGGGCCACCACCGATTGCCGAATGCAAGGTGAAACTGCGGTCAGAAACAATCGGAAACTTCACCGCGTAGATATCAATAAAATCTTCAATCTGTTCATCAGTGTTGCCAACGGCGATCCCCAGCATCAAGATTCGTCCCCGGGTCTGTGGATCCCTGGCAATCATTTTGAAAAGTCGGTTATAGGGCAATGTCTGTTTCTGGCAATGGGGGCAAAGGACATTCAGCACCTCAACCAGGACCAGTTCACCTCCGACCTGACTGAGGGTAAAGGTCTCTCCCTCAGGCAATTCGAGATATTTTCGTTCTTTTTCAAGGGTTGGCTGGGGCAGGGCAACCTCGGGGAAACGTTCACCCATATCGATTCGCCGGGCCGCCAATGACGGAAGTTGCAAAAAGACCAGCAGCAGGCAACACAGCAGAACGGATCGCTTCAGCATAGGCTCTCTCCTCAAAAAATCGACAGGCAGGCCAGGTCAGGGCTGCGACGAGACCGGATCAAAATTCTTCGGCAACAGGACCCAAAGCTGGCCCTGCTGTTTCATGCGGCCAGCAAGAGCTCCGGCATCGGCCCCCATCCCCCAGAAAAAATCGGCGCGCACCCGCCCCTTGATTGCCCCGCCAGTGTCCTGCGCAACCATCAGACGATTGAGAGGCTGGGCAGTGTTCGGCCAGGTCGTTGCGAGATAGACCGGAGCTCCCAGCGGGATAGTTTTACGATCAACAGCCAGACTTCGCTCTGCGGCAAGGGGAATCCCCAGAGCCCCCGGCGGGGATTCAATCCCTTTTTCCAACTCTCGAAAGAAAACATAACTGGGGTTTTCATCCAGAAGTTTCTGACCATCTTCGGGATGCTCAGCCACCCAGCGTCTGATATTCTGCATCGACATCTGATCGGGGGTCATCGCTTTGCGTTCGAGCAGCAGCTTGCCGATTGAACGATAGGGATGTCCATTCTGGTTGGCGTAATTGAGCATCACCTTTTCACCATCAGACAACAGAATACGCCCACTTCCCTGGATATGCAGAAAAAACAGTTCAACAGGATCGGCAACCCAGAAAAGCTCGTTTCCGGCCAGGGGTTGATTGCCATCATCGATCTCACCCCGTTCGTAGTAGGGGACAACACGCTTACCTTCAATTCGGCCTCGAAGACGATAGCCTGCAAGTTCGGGATAAACATCTGCCAGATCAATCGTCAGCAAATCATCCGGCTGGCGATAAATCGGATATTTATAGGTTTCATCGGCAACCCGGCTCCCCGCAAGTTCGGGGACATAATAACCGGTAATCGTCCCTGATTCACTGCCATCCTCATTAATCAGCTGCCAGGGGGTGAAGAACTGTTCAAAAAAGAGTCGGGCAGCCTGCTCATCACCCGGATTGACAAAAAGGGCTTCACTGCAAACCTTTGACCACGCAGGTCGGGCCGCAATCGCACGACAGCTGTTCAAAAATGTTTCCAGAGCTGCTGCAGGTGTTGTCTTCTGCCATAACGGCAGATCATTGAAATCAGCACGAGATAAGGGCTGAGCCTCAACCTTTGGCGGAACAGGTGGGGGGGACGGGGGCAGAGGCGGGGTACAACCGGCAAGCAACAGAAACATCAACATCAAAAAGCAAAGAAATCTCATCATCTCTCCGATTCAGTTCAGTTGCTCCAGTATAGGCGAAGCGACGCCCAGTGCCCAGTGCCCAGTGCCCAGTGCCCAACGCCCTGAATATCAAAACATATCGAGTGGATCGACATCAACACTGAGGCTGACCCCCGCCGGGACCTTGAACTGTTCGGCATATTTGAGCAGATATTTCAGCTGGGCACGTTTTGGGGCCTTCAGCAGAATCTGGACCCGACTTTTTCCACGGAGCCGGGCCAAAGGACAAGGGCTTGGCCCCAAAACTTCAACCGAAGTTCCACTGCTGTTCAGGGAATCCCCAAGGCTTTCAGCCGCTCGCCAAACCTTGCTTTCACCGATCCCCGAAAATACCAGATTGGCCAGATATCCGGCAGGCGGGTAGCCCAATTCCTGCCGAAACAGAATCTCCTGTTCATAAAATGTCGAAAAATCCTGGGCTACGGCACATTGCAAGGCATAGTGCTCCGGGCTGTAGGTCTGAATGAGAACCAACCCGCCACCGGCCCGCCCGGCACGACCGGCAACCTGGGTCAGCAGAGAAAAGGCTCGCTCTGCGGCACGAAAGTCGGGCAGGTTCAGTACCGCGTCGCTGGCAAGCACACCGACCAGGGCAACATTTGGGAAATCATGTCCCTTGGCAACCATCTGCGTACCCACCAGAATATCTATTTTGCCCTCAAGCATCTGATTGACCAGACGCTGATGGGCTCCCTTACGCCCGGTGGTATCCCGGTCCATTCGGGCAATCCGGGCCTGTGGAAACAGGGTGGCAATTTCCTGTTCAAGCCTTTCGGTCCCAAATCCCTCCGGCTCCAGTTGATGCCCTGTACACTTGGGGCAGCATTCGGGCGGAGCATCTGTGTAATCGCAATAATGACAACGCAGAAGGTGCGACTTCTGGTGATAAGTCAGGGTGATTTCACAATTGGGACAGCGAAAGGTCTGGCCACAGTCAGCACAGAGCAAAAAGGGCGAAAACCCCCGACGATTGAGCAACAGCAACACCTGCTTGCGCAGCTGGAGTGTTTTTTCGATTTCCTGCTGCAAGCGTTCTGATACAAACTGTTCAGGCGGCTGACCCGTCAGATCAACCAGTTCGACCTGGGGCAAATCACCGGCATGAGCTCGGCGGGTCAGCTCCAGTTTTTCCATCTGGCCAGCGGCACACCGAAATGCACTGCCGAGAGAGGGAGTCGCACTGCCAAGCAGCACCGGGCATGCGGCTTTCTGCCCCCGAAGCAGGGCCAGATCGCGGGCGTTGTAACGAAATCCTTCACCCTGTTTGTAGCTGGCCTCATGCTCCTCATCCACAATAATCAACCCGGGTTTTTGCAGGGGAGCAAAGACTGCGGAACGAGCTCCGATAACAATATTAATATCGCCCCGTGAAATCTGTCGCCAGGCATCAAACCGCTCACCATCGGAAAGCCCTGAATGAAGAACCGCAATCCGGTGACCTGTTTTTTCGAAACGAGCCCGGAAACGTCCTACCAGTTGCGGGGTCAGGGCAATTTCCGGTACCAGCACCAAACCCTGCCGACCTGCTTGCAAAACCTCGGCAATTGCCTGCAAATAGACCTCGGTCTTGCCACTGCCGGTAACGCCCTGAAGCAGAAAAGGCGCAAAAGAACAGGCGTTTAACGCCTGTTTCAGCCGATTAAATGCTGTCTGCTGTTCCTCGGTCAGGGGTAAAGGTTCATCGGCTGTTACCGGATCGGCAAGAAAAGGATCTCGCAGCTTTTCGACCTGACACCGGTCCAGACAGCCCTGTTCAAGCAACCGATCAAGAACAGTATGGGGAGCTGAAAAAACCTCACGTAACTGGCTTAAGCTTGCCTCACCATTTGTGCGGATAAAATCAAGAATTTCTCGCTGCTTACGTCCCTTCGGGAGGGTCGTTTGAGCTGTAGGGCGATAGAGATAATCCTTGAGAATCGCGACCCTCGGCACAGCAGAAGTCACCCCTGCGGGCAAGGCTGTCCGCAAGGCCAAACCAACCGGATAACGATAATAGTCGGCAGACCAGCAACAGAGGTCAAGCAGCTCTTCGTCAAAGAGAGGGGTCTCATCGAGCAGCTCTGCCACCTGTTTGAGTGACTCATCTGCCCCCGGTTTTAAAGCCACCACGATCCCGATGATCTTCCTGCGGCCAAAAGGGACACGCACCCCCTGCCCTCGCCTGATCGATCCATGCAGAGAAGCTGCGACCTGATAGGAAAAGAGTTGTTTCAAGGGCGCAAAAACAGCGATATCGGCAATCAGTTCAGGCATGACTCGACCAATGTTAACGGAATAATAACTGGGGGAATTCTTTCACAGACAACGGTGTATTTCAACTTTGCCCTGCAGAAGCTGTCATCCGGACAGACCTTTAACAACAGCATTGAGGCATTCGATCACCCTTTCCCCTTCCCGGGTCAGCTGATAGAGCTTGTGAGGGTTCTGTTTGATCAAGCCTGCATCTTTCAACACCTTGAGGTGAAAATTCATCTTGGTGTGATCTTCAATCTCCAGCTTGCGGGTGATTTCCATGAAGCGTGCTCGCCCAGCCTGCTTGAGAAGCAGAAGAATCTGGCGGCGGATCGCATGCGACAGACTGCCGAATGTATCGTCCATATCAAGCATCTTTTTACAGGACTGAAAACGGGCCTCTTCAAGACACTTGCGCACCGCAACCAACAGATCATCTATTTTAAATGGCTTGGCGATATAATCGTTGGCCCCGCGCTGCATCGCTTTAACCGCATTTTCAACCGTGGAAAAAGCCGTAATCATAATGATCTGGGCACGGGGATTCAGTCGTTTTACCGAGGGAAGCAGGTCCATCCCCCCCAATCCAGGCATTATCAAATCGAGCAACACCAGATCGAACTCGGTTTCACCCAACAGATCGAGAGCTTCTTCACCATTTCCTGCCGTTGTCACGGAAAAACCTTCAATTGCCAGAATTTCGGCAATATTTTCCTGCATATCAACATCATCATCAACAATCAGAATTCTGGACATCAGCCTCTTCTCCTGTCGGAAAAAACAATGACACTTTGGTGCCCTGCCCCTGGTGGCTGTGAACCTCGAGACTCCCGCCATGCATTTTCATGATGCCGAAACAGATCGACAAACCAAGCCCGGTTCCCTGACCTATTTCCTTGGTTGTAAAAAAGGGGTCAATCACATAAGGCAAATCTGTTTCTGCTATTCCGGGACCATTATCAGCAATCTCGATCCGCAACGCATCTTTGAGCGCGCGCGACTCTATCCTGATTTCACCACCACCTGGCATTGCCTCTATGGCATTACTGAGGAGATTCAAAAAAACTTCTTCAACTTTCCACGGAATCACCGAAACCGGTGGCAACGGAGCCAGATCAAGAACCATGCGATAGGTATTGCGCTTCGCCCCGAGCAGATCCAGTGTTCCCCGCAGTAAATCATTAAGATCACTGGGCTGAAAACCAGCCTCCTTGTCGGTCGAAAAAACAGCAGTTCCCGGGCAATCTTGGCTGCTCGGCCCAGGTTGCGCTCGATTCTGACAAAACGTTCTTGCCGACTCGTTGTTAAATTACCCGCTGTATCGAGTTCATCCTTGAGCATTTCAATTGTCAATGAAACATTCGTCAGTGGATTATTGATCTCGTGAGCAACCCCGAATGCCAGCTTGCCCAGAGAACTCAGCTTTTCAGCCTTGGCAAAACGTTGCAGACGTTCTTCGATTTTCAACTTGCGTTCAACATCGAACGTATGCAGCGCATTCATGATGAAATGCAAAATGACAAACGCGATCAGCCCCCGAAAAAGCTCAACCGGAGCGTTCAGAACAGGCAGAACGGTTCCGGAAGGAACAAGCCCGGTCAGAACCCCGTACGTAGCCAGGGCAAAACCGGCCCCGGCAAAATTCCCCGCCCCCTTTTTGCTGATGGTTCTGACGCTTCGGGAATAAAAAATCAGGCCGAGACTGGCAATGAGAGCACTGGGAAAACCGATCAGGTTCCTGATTCGGTTATCAGTTACCCAAAATGGAAAGTGACTGAAACTTTGGACAGGGACCGGCAAGCTGACCAAAACAATCAGCACCAGAACAACAGGGATCACAATAAACCAGTTGCGACCCGTCGGAAAAGCGATCCGCAACAGTGACACACCGAACAATAATAAAAAACCAAAGGAAACAAAAATAAGCGCCAGTTTGCCAAAATTAACCCAGGGCAACATCTCTTCACTAAAAGCTGCCGAATTAAGAATCAGATAGAGCATGAACCATTCGAGCAAAGCATGACTGTAGGCAAACAGGGCAAAAAAGCGCAGGGGTCTGGCTATTTTCAAGCTACTCGCACTGGTATCACGAGAAGTAATTGATACCCCGATAGCAAGAAATGCCATACCGTAAAACAGGTAGAGGGGAAAAATGAATTGTGGCTCTATCATGGTGCCCCACATCATAAGCTAAATCTGCATCAGGTGCACGGACCAAAGCTTTGCAAACCAAAAATGGCTGCCCGGGATTGGGCAGCCATTTTCATCCATCCTATTTCAAGCTTTGATCTCTAGTGAATCTTCTTGGCATACCTGGCTGCCCACCTCATGTCGCGTGACTGATGACAGTTCAAACAGACAAAATCAAGCGTCACAGCACCCTTTGCATACATGACCTTCTTGCCATTTTTCTTGGCACCATAAAACATGGTGCCATCAGCGCTGCTGTTGATTCTGAAAATATGAGTTCGAACATCACCGGCGTACTTACCAGTTTTAATCGCAGACTTGCTTGCCCGTGGCATGTGACACTCGATGCACTCAATGTTGCTCTTTCCATGAATATTTTTGGCGTAGCCCGCGGCTTCATCATCATGACAGTTGGCGCAGTTTTTAGCGACAACAATCGCGCGTTGATGAGGATTATGACACTCCATACAACTCAGGTCCTTGTGGGCTCCAACACGCAATTCGTTGGTCTGCTCATGGTGACGGATAAACCCGCCACTGGCCAGAGGTTTGGGACCAGTCCCACCACGCTGGTGACATTTAGCACAAGCATCGGTCGTACTATCTACTTTAATATTTGCCTTACTCGGATTGGCGATGTGCTGCTCGCCTGGACCATGGCACTCTTCACAACCGATACCGTCTTCACTCCAGGTACCAATCATTCCCGGCAATCCATCCTGATGTCCGTCCTTTTTATAGTTTGTCATATGACAAGGGCCACACTTGTAAGGCTTCTTCTGCCCCTTGTGATAAAAAGCCCAAGTTCCATCATTCAGATTGTATTGGGTTTTGGCCTCACTTCCATCCTTGGCGCTGGTAATAATGTAGCCATTTCGGTCAATAAAACGGGCCTTTTTGTTCGCACCGCCGATAACATAGGAGATATCTTCCCAGCTGTAACCTGGAGGTAGCGGAAGCTTGGAATAACGTGCTTTTTCCATCTTGCGAATTTTGTAGGGATGACCACTGGCCTGCCAGTCATTAAACTGGTCCTGGTGACAGGAAAAGCACTGGTTCGAACCAACATAATCGTTGGCCATTGCTACCCCAACCAACAACATCACCACAGACAGAGTACATAAAACAACAGAAAGTCTCTTCATCAGCCTTGCTCCTTTCGCGTACCGAATGAACAGCTGAGCCTGCTCTAGCCATTCGTTTCAGACAACAACCCACACCAACAACATCAGAATACTGTCAAGCTAACAGATATTTTTAATGTTACAAGGCCAATGATGTTCTCACTCAACCGATTTTTGTGAATAATTATTCACAAGATTGCCCGATATTTCAGTGATTAAAGAGGGTTAGGATTTCGGTTTTTTTTCAAAAAAAAACTCCATCCAGTCATGGACAGAGCTTTTTCAGTGAAGAGAAGGGATTTTAAAACAGAGAAAGCTCAGGGAGGAGCCTCTGCTGAAAACCTTTAGTCCCGGGTATGAATAGTCCCGGCAATCTGCTCGGCAAACTTGCGACAACTCTCCAGATTTTCGGGGGTTGGCGTAAATCGAAACGAAATACCTTCGGCGGCAAACTTGTATTTGAGCCCGGTCAGGCGCTGTTCAACCGTTTTCACCGCCTCAGCACTCCAGCCAAAAGAACCAAAAACCGCGGCAACTTTAGACTTCGGTGTTACTGATGAAATCAACGACAGGGCATGCCAGACATGCGGCGGGGCATCACGTTGAATCGTTGGCGTTCCCAGAACCAGCACATCGGCCTGCTCAAGAGCATTACGATAATCGTCATCCCGCATACCACTTAAGGCAAAGTCAGTGACTTCAAATCCCTGTGTCTCAAGCTCGGCCTTGATCACATTTGCCATATTGCGCGTATTCCCGTGCGAAGAAAGAACAGCCAGCAACGCTCTTGGCTTGCCACCTTCAGGAGGCGCAACCGACCAGCGGGCATAGGATTCGATCGCAAACTGCCCTGTTGAACGACGAACCGGACCGTGAGAGGGACAAACCATCTGGATCGGTAGCCCGTCAATTTTAGCCAGGGCATCACGAACCTTGTCTTTAAAGGGACGCATG
>JAJRWH010000114.1 GCA_024276935.1 Deltaproteobacteria bacterium | reverse complement strand
CCCACAGCAGGAAAAAGCCCCATACTGCGTCCCAGTTGTTCCGGTGTCGCCTCGATCTCTCTGCCCACGGGCAACAGGGTCAAAAAGGAGACCGCCAGGCGAAAATCGTCCCAGCGTTCTTTCATCGATCTTCCCCTTCAGACACCCCGGCATCGGCGAAGGTCAGCACCTCACGCAAAACTCTCAGGCTGGCTTCGATCAGGGTCATTGCCAGGGCACCGCCCGTCCCTTCACCAAGCCGCAGCCCCAGATCGAGTAACGGCTGCTGGCCAATGCGTTGCAGCATATGACGGTGACCGATTTCGACCGATTGATGGGCAGCAAAAATATAGTCCCGCACATGGGGATGAAGTTCAGACGCAATCAAGGCTCCGGCAGTCGAAATAAAACCATCAACCACGACCGGCAAACCTTCAGCGGCACAGCCAAGGACCAATCCGGCAATCCCGCCGATCTCGAAACCACCCACCTTGGCCAAAACATCCAGGGGATCGCTGGAGTCAGGCTGGTTCATCTCAAGAGCACGGCTGATCACCTGAATTTTGCGTTCAAGCCCGGCATCATCGATTCCGGTCCCGCGATGGGTTACCTGCTGCGGGGTCAGCCCGGTAAAAGCCGCAACAATCGCTGCTGACGGGGTGGTATTGGCAATCCCCATATCACCGGTCCCGAGCAGATCGACCTCATCGGCTCGGGCCTCTGCGGCCAGTTCGACCCCGGCCTGCAACGCCGCCAGGGCCTGTTTACGACTCATCGCCGGTCCAACAGCAATATTGGCACTCCCCCGGGCAATTTTGCGATCAATCAATCCTTCAAGGGTTCCAAAATCATGGTTGACCCCCATATCGACAACCCGGACCTCTGCTCCGACATAACCGGCCAAAGCGTTGACCGCGGCACCACCGTCGATAAAATTGGTCACCATCTGCGGTGTAACCTCAGGTGGAAAAGCACTGACCCCTTCGGCGGCAACACCGTGATCGGCGGCGAAGGTGTAGATCCGCTTGGTGCGAATTTCTTCCCGACCCGTAATCGCCACATAACGACGACTCAACTCTTCCAGCCGCCCGAGAGAACCCTGTGGTTTGGCCTGGCGATCGATCCGCGCCTGGATTGTTTTCAGGGCCTCTTCGCTGACCGGTTGAATACGCTCAAGAACAGATTGCAGATTGAAATCAGACATCTCATTTTCCTTCAGTTATCTTCGAATTTATCCCAGCGCCCCAACGCCTGACGCCCAACTTTCAATATCTATTTTAACTTTACCGGTAATCCCGCAACCACCAGCCAGGCCTCATCCGCTGCCGCAGCCAGCCGTTGATTGATGGTTCCTGCCAGATCACGAAATTGGCGGGCCATGCGGTTTTCTGGCACGATGCCACCACCCAGTTCGTTAGTGACCAGATAGAAGGGCTTTTCCAACTGCCAGGCCCGTTCGATGAACCGGTCAATCTCGGCCAGTACCGGGCCTGGTTTCTCTTCAAAGTGAAAAAAGAGATTACTCACCCACAGGGTAACGCAATCGAGTAACAGGGCAGATTTACCTGCAACCGCATCCGTCAGTTTATCGGTCAGCCACAAGGGTTCTTCCAGCAGCTGCCAACGTTCGCCACGAGCCGCCTGATGCATCTTCACCCGTTGACGCATTTCGTCATCATGAATCTCTGCCGGTGCGATATAGAGCAGATCTCCCGGATTCTGTTCAGCCTGCTGCTGGGCAAAGCTGCTTTTTCCACTGCGAGCACCACCTGTAATAAAAACCATCCGCCCCATTCATTGGCTCCTAAAACTCGACACCTTGCCGCGCTTCCACACCCTGCGCATAGGGATGACGGACTGCCTCCATCGAGGTGACAAGATCAGCACGCGCGATCAGTTCATCGGGGGCATGACGTCCGGTCAGGACCAACTCGGTTGTTGCCGGCCGTTGATCGAGCCACGGCAAGACCTCTGCAAGCGTCAGATAATCCCGTTGGAAAAGACCATTGAACTCATCAAATACCGCCAGATCGTAGCCCTGCGCCAACTGTTTCTGCGCCTGGCTGAACATCTGCTGAACATCTGCGGCAATGGCGTCAGGGTCAGCGCCATCATAGATCCCACCAAGACGGGCATCAATAATGTCAATTCCCGGCAGTTGCCGCAGCAGGGTTACCTCTCCACCTGGAGAATCTGCCGTCTTTAAAAACCGTACCAGCAACACCCGCCAGTTCCAGCCCAGAGCCCGCAAAATCAAGCCGGTTGCCGCAGTGGTTTTCCCCTTGCCCTTACCGGTATAGATCTGTAACAGCCGCTTGTCCATCGTTTCACCTGTGGGGAAAACAGCAAAACCCCGCTGCCACAGGGCACCGGGGTCGCATATTCGCAAGACTCCGGCCCTCTCCCGCGAAAGGGGCAGCGTTACATATTCGGGCAGGTCTCCTGGCTTGTGGGTCGTCCACCTGTCGCGCCTTCCCGCCGATCAAAACGATGGCAGTGGCTGATGCGACGTTCGTCACCACTTACAGTTGCGGGGCAGCGAGGGACTTGCACCCTCTTCCCTATTCTCCTGCTGTCTGACAGCGACAGCGGGCACCCGAATTATTTTGATTCAGAATCTACCGTTTCTAGCAGAGGGTCACAGAAAAAGCAATCAGGATCACGCCTCTTCTCCGGCAAGAGCGGTTTCGATCAGCTCCCAGATATCCTCTTTCCCTTCACGGGTTTTTGCTGAAAAAAGAGTAAAGGCATCGCGTGACAGACCGGTCGCATCAATAATTTGCCTGAGATGTTGATCGCGTTTGCTACGTGGCAGTTTATCGACTTTAGTGATCACCGGAATCGTTGGTACCGAAAACTCTTCAAGCCAGTCAAGCATCTGGATATCTTCGCTACGTGGTTCGCGACGAATGTCAAAAATAAACACCACTCCCCGTAGATTCTCCCGGATTTCAAGGTAGGTACGAATCATCGGTCCCCACTGCTTTTTGACCTCCAGCGGAACCCTGGCAAAACCGTAGCCGGGTAGATCGACCAGTGAAAAACTGGCATTGATATCAAAAAAGTTGATCAGCTGGGTCCGGCCTGGAGTCGAAGAGGTTCGCACCAGATTGCGCCGGTTCACCAGCACATTGATCAACGAACTTTTCCCGACATTACTGCGCCCGGCAAAGGCAATTTCCGGCAGAGTGCTGACGGGATAGTTTCCTGGCCGGGTGGCGCTTTTGACAAACTGGGTCGAAACAATTTTCACAGTGGCTCCTTAAAAAAATATCAACAGGACTAACCCTCGCAGAATAGCTGATTCCCCCGGATGCAGCAACCGCTTAACCATGAATCTTGGTGTCCTGCTCTTGGTTTCAGAACACGGGTTGGTGTATACTGCGAAAATGCGGGGGCAGCAAAAGGCACCCCGCTGTTTTTCTTGTGTAAACAATCATCGAACTATAACGGGAGGGTTTCAAACCAATGCTCAGTCAAAAACTCCAGGATGCGATCAACGATCAGATCGCTTTCGAAATTTATTCCGCACTGACCTACAAGGCTATGCAGGCCTACTTTGAGGCAGAAGATCTGCCCGGCTTTGCCAACTGGATGGATGTTCAGTATCAGGAAGAACTCTTCCATGCCAACAAATTCTTTACCTATGTCTGTGACGCGGGCGGACGCGCCAGCATGCTACCGATCCAGGGCGCACGCAATGATTATGCTTCACCTCTTGAGGCTTTCCAGGTCACCCTGGAACATGAGCAGGAGGTCAC
This sequence comes from Deltaproteobacteria bacterium, assembly GCA_024276935.1. GTDB lineage: Bacteria > Desulfobacterota > Desulfuromonadia > Desulfuromonadales > Geopsychrobacteraceae > Geopsychrobacter. The sequence goes on along the minus strand of JAJRWH010000114.1, from coordinate 4,238 downwards.
CTCGCGGATTGGCAAACTGATGGACCTGGCTCGGCAGGAAAATGATCATGCTGCACAGATCATGTTGCAATGGTTTATCACTGAGCAGGTTGAAGAAGAAGCCTCTGCCGGTCTGATTATCAGAAAGCTGCAACGGGTCGAGGACGATGGTCGTGGACTGTTGATGCTCGATCAGGAACTGGCCCAACGCGTCTTTACCCCTCCGGCGGGAGCCGCCTGAGTTATTTGTGTCACTTTTTATCCAAGGAGAGTCGAATATGTCCGATGTCCAAAATGCTCTGAAGCGTTCTGTTCAGACCGAAAAGAACGCCATGAATTACTATCAAATTGCCGCCAAACATATGAAAGATCCTGGCGCAATCAAAACCTTTGAACTTCTGGCCCGTGAAGAGCGCGATCACGCCAAGCAATTTTTCGACAGCTACGAAGGCGACGATATGCCCAGCTTCGAAGAATTTATCGATGCACCACCCGAAAATGAGTCGGACTGGCTGTCTGACCTGGAAAAAGCCATTGCCGGGGGCCTGGACGAGCGTAAAGCCATGGAACTGGCGTTGGAAAAAGAAAAGAAACTTGAAGTCAGCCTGCGGGAAATGGCGGCCAAGGTTGAAGATCCGGCAGTGGCTGCCATCTTCGAAGCCAACGCCAAATCAACCCACAACCATTATGTCATTATCGAATCCGAGTACGCCCGTCTGATGGGAATGGTTCACGAAACTGACATGGATACTTATGTTCGCGAATAGATCCAAACGCTGTCACTGAGCAAAAAAGGGTTTCGTCATGAACTGACGAAACCCTTTTTTTGTTTATTCAGGCAAGGATCAACGGCATCCACCATAACCTTCATGTCTGCCCATCATTCCGCCACCCATCATCCCGGGGCGGGACTGGCCATCCATCATCCCGACGTAACGACCACCTGTCTGCTCACCAAATTTTTCGCTCAACTCAACATCAACCTTGCTGGCCAGATCACGATAGGCCGTTCTGATCTCAAGCATCTCTTCACGCAATTTGTTCATCTGCCCCATGGTGGTGGCATCATTGCGTCTTGCCTTGCGCATCTCACTACGCTTGGCGAACATCTTTTCGCGCAGGGCATCAAACTGGTCTGCATATTTGTCGGTAATTGCGGTGACCTCTTCACGGTCAATGTCCATGTAGCGGTTACAAAAACCATAACCCTCATCAGCAGAAAAACTGTTCATCATGTTGCCACCGCGAGGATGGGCGATAGCAATGCCAGCAAGCAGGGTCAAAACAAGCATCAGGGTCAAACTAAAGGTTCTTTTTTTCATGGTCTGTCTCCTTCCGAGGTGAACGCGATTATTGCGTCTTTTATTTGACAAACCAATAGAGCATCAGCTGTACCAAGCCTGAAAAAAACATCAACTCACTGTTTTTACAGATTTTTTTACAGGATGAAGAGGGTCGGTCGGTCTGACTGACAATTTTTTTTACAGTCTATGCTCACCAACAAGGAGCCCGGTGACAAAAAATCATTCAGTCTCTGGTAACAGCAAGTCCATATTCACGGAGCTTGTTCAGCAGGGTTTGACGGGTAATCCCCAATTGTTCGGCGGCATGAGTCCGGTTACCACCGGTTTGTTCCAGGGTTTGCAAAATCAGTTGCCGCTCCATATCCTTAAGGCTGGTCCCGGGAGATGGCTGTGGCGCCGGGACAGCATCAATTTCACGTAAAGCTGACGGCAAATCCTGAAACTCAATCCGTTCTCCTGTGCAGAGAATCACCGCTCGTTCAATGCAATTTTCAAGTTCTCGGATGTTGCCCGGCCAGTGCCAGCCTTGCAGCTTGGCCAGGGCTTCGCGACTCACGGCATCGATCTGCTTGCGATTACGTTCAGCATAACGCTGGGTGAACAACTCGACCAGGCCTGGAATATCATCGGGACGCTCGCGTAACGGGGGCAGTTCGAGTGGCACTACGGCAAGACGGAAATAGAGATCCTGACGAAAACTTCCGTCATCAACCATCCGCCGCAGATCACGGTGCGTTGCGGCAATAACCCGGACATCAACTTTCAAGGTTGAAATCCCCCCGAGACGCTCAAACTCTCCCTGCTGTAAAACACGCAGAATCTTGGCCTGGGTCGTCAAACTCATATCACCAATTTCATCGAGGAAGAGGGTTCCTCCATCAGCCAGTTCAAAACGCCCCTGCCGCTGACTGGCCGCTCCGGTAAAAGCTCCCTTTTCATGACCGAAAAGTTCACTCTCGAGCAGGTTTTCATGAAGAGCTGCGCAGTTCAACTTGATCAGTGGAGCATCACAACGTCGGCTGTTTCGGTGCACGGCATCGGCAATCAGTTCTTTGCCGGTTCCCGATTCACCCTGAATCAACACCGTCGCATCGGTTGGCGCGACCAGCCCCAGAGTGCGTATCAGTTCAGCCATCTGCCTGCTACGACCAAAGAAACCTTCAATCGCCACTGGAACCGACGTGGATTCTCCCCCCGTCGGTGCCAACAGCTGACGGTTACGCAAAGCCCGTTCAACCACCAATAGAAGCTGGTCGATATCAACCGGCTTGGTCAGATAATCGAAAGCTCCCTGGCGCATGGCCTCAACCGCAGTCTCAACAGAGGAAAAGGCTGTCACCATTATGACCGGAAGTTGCGGGTGACTTTTCGTCATTGCCGCAAGAGCCTCAAGTCCGTCCACACGTTGCATCCGCATGTCGAGCAACACCAGCGAAAAAGACCTGTCGGCAAGAAGAGCCAGTGCGATATCACCATCTTCTGCCTCTGTGACCAGATAACCGGCCTCAGCCAGATGCAGCCTGAGCATGGTTCTGTGGGCCAGGTCGTCATCGACCAGCAGAATTTCAGCTGTCATTGTTTTGCCCATTCTCCTGTGGCAGAAAAATGATAAATTCAGTGCCCTGTGGCGTGACAGGTTCTAACGCAATCTTTCCCGAATGCTGGGCAACAATCTGACTGACAATGGCCAGCCCCAGACCGGTACCACTTTTGCGGGTTGTAAAAAAGGGATCAAAAATGGAACGCCTCACTTCTGGTTTGATTCCACGCCCATTGTCGCTCACCCGAATCTCGACCCCGGTTTTCTGCCGACTGATTTTCAGGGTAACCCAACCACCCGCATCTGTCGCTTCAACTGCATTCTGAAGCAGATTAAGCAACATCTGCAACAGCAGGTCAAAATCTCCCTGAAAAAACTCAGGGGCGTCGTGGCAATCGATTTTCAGCTCAATATCACGAGCTTTGGCCTCGTCTGCCATTAAAATTCTGATACGTTCTCCCAGGTGGGAACTGTCAACAGGGGCCAGCTCCACCTCACTGGGACGGGAAAATTGCAACAGCTCCGAAATGACCCGATTCAAACGATCAACCTCACGAATCATCAGACCCGCATACTCCTGAGCCTGGCTGTCTTCTGAACTGCGTTGAAAATACTGGGCAAATCCACGCAGGGTTCCCAAAGGATTACGTATCTCATGGGCAACTCCGGTCGCCATGACCCCCAACGCAGAATGCCGGCGGGATCTTTCGAGCTGCTCCTCCATGGCTTGCAATTCTCGCATGTCACGTAAAATCAGGACTGTTCCAAGCAACTCCCCCTCATGACTCATCAGCCGGGAAGCACTAATCCGTAAGGGTAACGGCTTTTCGTCCGCAGTATGCCAACAAAAAGACTGTTCGATGAAATCACGCTCCTCTGCCAACTTTTTTGTAAAAGCTTCGTCTTGCACCAGGTCCGCCAGGTTCCGGCCAAGAAGGTCCTCGCGGCGGTAACCAAGCATCTCCAAAGTCTGTGCATTGACCGCCAGAATTCTGCGCTCGGCATCAAGGCTCAACAACCCGGCAGGCATTCCTTCGATCAAGCTGGCGTTATAAAGCTCCATTGTCTCCAAGGTTGACCGGGCAACCCGATTACGCTGCGCCAGAAACAGCAGATAGAACCCCGCGGTTCCAACCAGCAGCAGTAACCCGCCAAGCAAGAGGTTCTGCCGTAAACTGTCAAGGCGCGCCTGGCGAAACTCACCTGTATAAAGACCAACAAAGATGGCCTGAACACCAACCTCGTCATGCTCATGTTTTTTTCTTTCGCCAGGAGGCATCATCCCCATCATTCCCATCTCGGGACGCGGCCTGCCTCCTCGAGAGCGAAAGCGACGAAAAACCTCATAGACCGGTTCGCCCTTGCTGTCACTGGTCATGCGTGTCAGGGGAGACTTTGCCCGCAAAGCCCGGGCT
>JAJRWH010000005.1 GCA_024276935.1 Deltaproteobacteria bacterium | reverse complement strand
GCCGGTTATCTTCACCGTTATGTGTAAAAATCAATAATGGTATCGAACCTGAGCAATAAAAATGAAATCGCCCTCTACTCTATAAACGATTCTGTGCTCATCGTTGATTCGTCTGGACCAATATCCCGACAAACCATGCTTCAACGGTTCGGGTTTGCCGATACCAGAAAAAGGTGAACGCTGTATATCCTGAATCAAAGCATTCACCCGCTTGAGGATTTTCTTATCAGTCTTTATCCAATACTGGTAATCATCCCAAGCATTTTCGGAAAATATGAGTTTCACAGAGAAAGCTCCCGCTCAGTTCCACCATTTGATTCCAACTGAGCAATAGACTCCAGAAGGCGGCGAGCATTTTTAGGACTTCTCAGTAAATATGCTGTTTCTTCAAGAGCTTGAAAATCTTCAAGAGACATCATAACAACCGAACTTTCATTGCGGCGCGTGATAATGACAGGGTCATGATCGTCACATACTTTTTCCATCGTTTTTGCTAAATTGCTTCGAGCATTGGTGTAAGAAATAGCTTTCATAGTGATTTTCCTTTTCGGTACATGTACAGATAACTGTACCATAAATTCAGGCACACAACAAACTGATGAGCAGGACGGTTATTGAACGGAGTAGAATATGAGATGGTTTTTAACACTGATTCTGTTGAGTCTTTCATGGTCTCCAGGGCAGGCTGCGGACCCGGATCGATTCATCAACAAGATAATCCTTCCGACAGGTCAAACGGTTGTGGTTGCAGAGGGTGATTTTGAAGCGCGATCTCTTGGCAGTTTCAGCATCAGACTTTATGATGCTGCGCCAGTTGAAGACCAGACAACCTTCTTTGCTGCGGGACTTATTCAGCGTCGTGATGGAACGATCGAACAGGTTGAACTTGCAGATATTGACGCTGATGACTCCCCCGAGATTATTGTCAGCACGCGCTCTGTCGGGACGGGGAGTTATCTCTCTGCGTTCGCTTTTTCGTTCGCAAGAAAGAAGCTTGTTTTACGGGCGACGGTTACTGACTTGCCAGCGGATGCTGACCCCGTTGTTGCATTACGAAAAGCGATGAAGTCTCAGCGGCTTGCCCCAAGATAGCTCTTGTTCGCAGTTGAAATGACTCAAGATGGACATAATGCCTGGATCGATTTCTGTTGGGAGTCGTTTATTTCTCGTTTTTTTTTCGTCCAAAAGCGGCGAACAGATCCTGACGTTCTTTATTGCTGACGGCAGCTTTTTCGGCACTGCGATCGATGGGGGGATGGCAGGTGCAATTACGACCGGTATGTTTGGCCTGATACAGATAGCTGTCGGTCTGCTTGATTAATTCGATGGCGGGCTGGTTCTTCAGGGCGACGTAGCTGTCAACACCGAGGCTGATGGTTAAAGGGATTTTAAGACGACCGACCTGTATCGGAGTCTTTTCAACCAGCAGGCGAATTCTTTCTGCAACCTGAACCGCGGGAGCAAGCCTGGTTGAGGGTAGAATAAGCGCAAACTCTTCGCCACCGTACCGGCAGGGGATATCCAATTTGCGCAGGGTCTGGCTTAAAAGCCCGGCAAGATGAATCAGGGCCTGGTTGCCAATTTCGTGGCCGTGGGTGTCATTGACCTGTTTGAAATGATCAATGTCAATCATGATCAGACTGGTAGGTTCTTCGAGCCGCCGGGTTCTTTCCATCTCCTGATCAAGTCGTTCGACAAAACCGCGATAATTGGTCAGACCTGTCAGGGCGTCAGTCTGGACCTGTTTTTCCAGTTCAGCGGTTCGAAGTTGCAGATCGTCGAGTGCATCAATCACTTCGCAGTGTTGTTGTTCGACCGGGCAGCGATAGGTGAACGTGTGATCTGCCATGGCTATTGTGACCCTCCAGATAGAACGGTTCTATCCTACCTCATTATATTCACGTGCCCGAAAATCAACCCCAAGTTCAAGTGCGACCTTGCGACAGGCCTCAATGTCGACTCCTGGATAGGTTACCGCAGTTGCCGTGATTTCAGGAATATATCCTTGTGCTGCCCGCAGAAAGTCTTTGACAGCCTGGTAGGCATGTTGGGGATATTTTGACTGGCAGAGTTGTTGATATTGTGCAGCGTCGGCTGCGTTGAGTGATACCGACAGGGCATCAATTTTTCCCTCAAGTTCTGGCAGGATATTTCGTCCGTGGACCAGATTTGCCAAACCGTCGGTGTTGATGCGAACTTTGGTCTGGCGTTGTTTGAGCCAGGCGGCCAGCTCAGTGATCAGGTCAAGACGCAAGAGGGGCTCACCGTAGCCACAAAAAACAACTTCGTCATAATTTTCAGGATTGCCGATGGCGGCTTTCAATTCGTTGATATCGGGTTCATGGTCAAGTTTCAGCTCGTGACCCTTGACGACGAAATCATCAAATTTTGCACAGAAAACACACCGATTTGTGCACCGGTTGGTGATGTTCAGGTAGAGCGAGTTACGAATTTGATAGGCAATTTTGGTTTGCTGATCGATTTGCCCAATGCCGAACAGGTCATAAGCATTGCGATTGGTGACGCGCGAAACGTCAGCCATGGTCAACCCTTTGATCGTGGCAATCTTTTCGGCGGTCAGCCTGACGTAAGCCGGTTCATTGCGTTTGCCGCGATAGGGTTGTGGCGACAGATAAGGGCAGTCGGTTTCAACCAGAATGCGATCAATCGGAACCCCGGCAATAACTTCACGCAGGGGTTCGTTTTTGGGATAGGTGATATTTCCGGTAAATGACAGATAGAAACCGAGATCAAGACAGGCACGTGCCATTTTGAGATCGCCACTGAAGCAGTGCAGGACCCCACCTGTTTGTTGAGCTTCTTCTTCGTGCAGAATTGTCAAAACCTCATCGTGGGCATCCCGGTCGTGGACAATCAGTGGTTTGTTGCAGCGTCGCGCCAGCCTGATCTGTTCACGAAAGGCCTGGCGCTGCTGATCATGGGGAGAGCGGTTGCGATAGTAATCGAGACCGATTTCACCAATGGCGACAACCTTTTGCGCGGCAGCCAGACTTTCAATTAATGCCAGACCTTCGGGAGTTGCCTCACCCGCGTCGTGCGGATGAATACCGACCGCAGCATAGACCCCGGCATATCGATTGGCAATTTCGACCGATTTCGCAGAACTTTGCAGATCACAGCCAATTGTCAGGATCTGCCTGATGCCCGCCTCATCCGCACGTTCAAGAACCTGCTCCAGCTCACCCTGAAACTGGTTGCTGTCAAGGTGAGCGTGACTGTCGACCAGGGAGAACTGAGTTTCGTGGTCAGATATTTGTTGATCTCGCATAAAGGTCTACTTCGTCGTGTCAATCCGGGGGAAAAGTGGGGCTGCTTTGGCAATGCTGGATCCCGGTTTCAACTGTCCCCATTCGCCATTTGTCTTCAGGGTCGAGGCTGGATCTACTCCCAGGTGTTGCAGGATTTTTTCTCCTGTTTCCGGCATGAAGGGCGCAATTTGCAGGGCAATCAAGCGCTGGGCTTCAAGCAGGTTGTAGAGCACTGTACCAAGGCGTTCCTGCTTGGCGGGGTCTTTGGCCAGCGCCCATGGTGCTGTTTCATCGATATATTTGTTGCCCGCGGAGATCAGCTCCCAGATGGATTGCAATATTTTATTGAACGCCATGTCGTCATACAGGCGATCAATTTTATCCATCGCCAGAGGAAAACGTTCAAGGAAGGATCTGTCGATCTCATCTTCTGGCCCGGGTTGCGGGAGCAGACCGTCAAAATACTTGCCCAGCATGGCTGTCGAGCGGCTGAGAAGATTGCCGAGATCATTGGCCAGGTCCGAATTGATGCGCGAGATCAGTGAGCTGTGTGAAAAATCACCATCGAGACCAAAAGGGACTTCACGCAACAGAAAATAACGGATGGGATCAACACCATATTTGTCGACCAGCATATTGGGCTCGACAACGTTACGCAGGCTTTTGCTCATTTTCTGGCCCTCGACAGTCCACCAGCCGTGGGCAAAGACTTTTTGCGGGACCGGCAAGCCTGCTGCCATCAGGAAGGTCGGCCAGTAAACGGCATGAAAACGTAAAATGTCTTTGCCGATAACGTGAGCGTTGACCGGCCAGAACTTCTCATACAGGCCATCTTTGTCATCCGGATAGCCCAAGGCTGAAATGTAATTGGTCAGGGCGTCAAACCAAACGTAGATAACATGTTTTTCATTGCCGGGTGCCGGAATCCCCCAGGAAAAAGATGTTCTTGAAATCGAGAGATCACGCAGACCTTCACGAATAAAAGACAAAATCTCATTGCGGCGCGTTTTGGGCTGGATGAAATCGGGATTTTCTTCAATATGCTTGAGCAGTGGCTCCTGATAACGACTCATCCGGAAGAAATAGGATTCTTCCTTGAGTTTGGTCGTTGGGCGACCGCAATCGGGACAGTTGCCTTCGAGCAGTTGGGTTTCGGTCCAGAAAGTTTCACAGGGGGTACAGTACCAGTCTTCATACTCACCGAGATAGATATCCCCTTTGGCTTCCAGTCGGCGGAATTGTTCAGAGACCGCACGTTTGTGACGCTCCTGGGTGGTGCGAATGAAATCGTTGTTGCTGATATTCAGTTTTTCCCACAGTGCCTGGAAGCGTTTCACGACCCGGTCGGCCAGTTCCAGCGGGGTTTCGCCATTGGCGTTGGCCGCCGTTTCAACTTTTTGACCATGCTCATCGGTCCCGGTCAGAAAATAGACATCGTATCCGCGGGAACGCTTGTAACGCGAAATGACATCGCAGGCCAAAGTGGTGTAGGCATGTCCGATATGCGGAACATCGTTGACATAGTAGATCGGGGTTGTGACGTAAAATCTTTCGGCCATCAAGGCCTCCTTTTCGGGGCAGATAAATAATTCATGATTCGTTCAGGGCAGAATCAGTTTTTTTCGGGTGTAGACTGTTCTGGCCGTTTGCGAGGACGCCGCCGGTTGCGCCGCCTGCTGCGGGCCGGTTTTTGCTCACCAGGGTTCGAAGGCTTCTGGCCTTCTTCTTTGGTTTTGTTATTTGCAGCAGCTTTTGCCGCTGAGGGTGTTGCTTTTTCTTCACGCGACTGTTTATCGGGATTACGAGGCCGATTACTGCGATGACGTCGCCGAGGCCGCCGTGAACTCTTGTGCCCGTCGTTTTTCTTCTGCTCAGGTTTTTCCTCTTTGCCTGTGGAGCGGTTTTTCTGGGGCTCGGCAGCGGGCTGTGCGGATTTTTGCGGTTTGTCAAGATCATCAATATGGACCTCGCGGCGGCCATCCTTGTCGGCAACTGTTACAGTTTGTGCCAGAATATTGAGAGAGATGACATCCGCAGGCCCATCGGGCAGATTCAGTTTTTTGCCACATTTTGGCATATTTTTGCGCAGTTCGTTATAGGTTTCGTACTCGTAGCCGAGACAACAGAGCAAGCGGCCACACTGCCCACTTATTTTGCTCGGGTTGAGGGCCAGCCCCTGGGCCTTGGCCATTTTGACTGAAACCGGAGCGAAGCTGCGCAGGTAGCTGCAACAACAGAGTTCGCGCCCGCAACATCCCAGGCCACCAACCATTTTGGCTTCATCCCGCACCCCGATCTGACGCATCTCGATTCGGGTCCGAAAGTGCTGGGCCAGGTCTCTGACCAGCTCCCGAAAATCGACCCGGCCATCGGCGGTGAAGTAGAAAACAATCTTTGAACCATCAAACAGATATTCGGCCCGGACCAGCTTCATCTCCATTTTGCGTTCAGAGACCCTTTTCTTGCAAAACCTCAAGGCTTCATCTTCGCGCCCTGAGTTTTTGGCCGCCATTTCAAGGTCATGTTCGGTTGCTTTACGCAGAACCGTTTTCAACTTTGCAGGCCGATTTTCAGGGTCTTCATCACGAACGGGACCGATGACCGTACCCAGGGCTTTGCCGCGCTCTGTTTCAACAATGACCTGATCCTGGTTTTCCAGCTCAAGATCACGGGCATCAAAATCAAACAGTTTGCCGGCACAGTGAAAAGAGACAGCAACAATTCGCTTCTTATCCATATATATGTAAGCTCACTTCCAAATGTGTCATGGTGCGGTTATCGCCATCAACATGGTTTCCATGGCAAGTTGACGATTGACATTTCGCTGCAGGTGAAATCGGGCCTGTTCGATTGCGGCCAGTTTTTTCAGCAGAGCAGGGGGCTGCTCGGTTGCTGATTCGCGGTGAAGGGTTTCTCGCAGATCGAGATTGACCAGTTCACTTTGAGGCCGTCCGTATTTCAACAGCAATAGATCACGGTAGAATGATTGAAAAATATCCAGAGTTTCCGGGAGCATCTCCTTGTCGTCCGCGAGTTCCTGCGCAAGTTCAAACAAGGGAAAGATTGAACCGGTTGAAAGAGCAACCAGTGCCTTGAGCCGCTCCTTGCGTTCTTTCAGGTAAAAATCTTGATTATTGCCGAAGGCTTTTTTGAAACTTCCGTCCGCCAGGGCGGCCATGACCTGAGCTTCGGCCTCTTCGAGTCCGAGACGGTGCTCAAGAATTTCGGCGAGCCGTACCCGTGACAGACGGTTGAACTTCAGGCGCTGACACCGGGAGCGGATCGTGTCGAGAAGGGTTTCAGGTTTGGCACTGAGAAGAATGATCAAAGTTCCGGGGCGAGGCTCTTCAAGGGTTTTGAGCAAGGCATTGGCTGCCGCCGGATTCAGGCCCTCCGCGCCGTCGATCAGGCAGACTTTGATGGTGCCTTCCATGGGACGCAGTGAAAGGTCGCGCTGGATCTCACGCACCTGGTCAATTTTGATCTGGGTTCCTTCGGCACTGAGAATATGGAGATCAGGATGGTTGAGGTGGTCGACCTTACGGCAGGCCGCACATTCTCCGCAACCATTACCCGAATCGCAGAAAAGAGCTCGAGCCAGAGCCAGGGCCATCAGCTTTTTACCGACTCCCTCGGGGCCTTCAAACAGATAGGCATGAGCCAGGCGTCCGTTTTTGAGTGCCTGACGCAAAATCTCTTTTTGCCGATCATGATCAATAATTGAAGCGAAGGTCACAACGAGGCCTTTTTTCGATGCAGGAAATCGAGGGTTTTTTCCAGAATTTCAGTTGCCAGCAAGGGAACAGAAAGAGTTCCGTCAACCTGAATAAAACGTTCGGACTCATTTTGGGCCAGGGACAGATATCCTTCACGAACCCGTTGATGAAAGGCGATCTCTTCACGTTCGAACCGACCTTCAGAGTCATCCTGTTGGGCAATCTCGCGTGACAGGGCACGGGATAAGCCAATCTCGACCGGAAGATCAATCAAAATGGTCAGATCGGGAACCACTGTTCCTGCGGCGATCTGGTTCAGGTCCTGGATCAGTTGCTGGTTCAGTCCGCGGCCATTTCCCTGATAGGCTTTTGTCGCATCGGTGTAGCGATCACAAAGCACCAGCTGGTCACGCTTCAGTGCCGGGGCAATGACTTCGTTGACATGTTGCACCCGCGCTGCGGCGTAAAGCAAGAGTTCGGCAGTCGAGTTCAGGGCACTGTTTTGCGGGTGAAGCAGTATTTCACGGATCTGGTCGGCAATGGCGCAACCGCCTGGTTCACGTGTCCGTACCAGAGAATAGCCTTGCTGCCGCAAGGCTTCATCCAGCAAGGCAATCTGGGTCGATTTTCCTGACCCTTCTATCCCTTCAAATGTGATGAAAAATCCCATCGGTAATCATTCAGAATCTAAGGTGAAAGACCGGTCGAAGCCGGTCATTGCCGGTTCGGGTACAACAAGACAGGTAGGCCCCGAACGTAAATCGTGTCATTATAGAAACTGCGTCGCGATGAATCAAGGAGAAACGCGGGTTTGAGCCCCCTTTCTGTTTCGGGACAGATCGGAGATTTCGCTGCGTAATCTGTTTGAACATCGGCGGGCTTTTCGTTATACTTCGCCCGCAGACAATCCGCGATTCTCCCGCCTTTAAGGCAAACCAACAGGAATAAACAATCCAGCCAATGACCGACTTTTCTTTAGAACAACTGCAAAAGGATCTGGGATACGTTTTCCGCACACCGGAATTGCCCCTTCAGGCCCTGACTCACAAATCGTTCAGTAATGAACAGCGCGACAAGTCAGAGCCACACAATGAGCGGCTCGAGTTTCTGGGTGATGCGGTCCTTGAACTGACCGTCAGTGACAGGATCTATCATCGTTATCCCGATATCCCCGAGGGTGGATTGACGCGCATTCGGGCTGAAGTTGTCTGTGAAAAAGGACTGAATCAGATAGCCAGGCGGTTGAACCTTGGGGCCGGGTTACGTCTGGGAAAGGGTGAAGAGAAGTGCGGTGGCCGCAATAAGGCCAGCCTGTTGTCGGATGCCCTTGAAGCATTGATCGGAGCTGTTTTTCTCGAAGGCGGCTATGCGGCGGCCTATAAGGTTGTTGAACAGGTCTTTGCCGAAGCTCTCGATCATTCAGCCAATATTCGCTATGGCACAGATTACAAAACCGCCTTGCAGGAATGTCTGCAGGCCCGTTATGGGCGCCTGCCCGAATACCAGCTGGTCAAGGTCTCGGGCCCGGACCATGGACGGATTTTTACAATTCAGGTTTGTTTTGATGATCGGGTGCTGGGCTCCGGTGAGGGAAGCAGTAAAAAACAGGCTGAACAGAATGCTGCATCACAAGCACTGTTACACAGTTTTGTGGTTGGCCTGGAGGATGATGAATGACTGAACAGCAAACATTTCGCAGTGGGTTTGTTTCTCTGGTCGGGCGTCCCAATGTGGGCAAATCGACCCTGTTGAACCGGATTCTTGGGCAGAAGATTGCCATAACCTCGAACAAGCCCCAGACGACGCGCAACCGGATACTGGGGATTCACAATCTGCCTGATGGCCAGATCCTGTTTCTGGATACCCCGGGAATTCATAAGCCCAAGGGAAAACTCAACCGCTTTATGGTTGATCAGGCCATTGCCGCCTGTAGCGATATCGATCTGGCATTGTTCCTTGTTGAAGCGACATCTCTTCCGGGGGGCGGTGACGATTATGTGTTGAATATTCTCAAAAAATCTTCAGTCCCTGTGGTGCTGGTGATCAACAAGATCGATCTGGTTTCGCCGCCGCAATTACTCAAGTTGATTGAGGCTTTTTCGCAAAAGCATTCATTTCATGCTGTGGTGCCTCTTTCTGCCAAAACGGGCAACGGGGTTGAACTGCTGCTGGAGGAGATTCAACCCTTTCTGACTGAGGGGCCACGCTATTTTCCTGATGAGATGATTACCGATCTGCCTGAACGGTTTATCGTTGCCGAGATGGTGCGTGAAAAAATCATGCGCCGCACGCGCGAAGAGATCCCTTACGGGGTGGCGGTACAGATTGAAACTTTTACGGAAAAACCTGAAAAAAACCTGGTTGTGATCCAGGCCCTGATCCATGTCGAACGTGACAGTCATAAGCGGATTCTGGTGGGCAAAAGAGGGCAGATGATTCGTGATCTGGGTCAGGACGCCCGCAAGGAAATCGAGCGTTTTCTTGGAACCAGGGTTTTTCTGGAACTCTTTGTCAGGGTCGATGAAAACTGGAGTCAGAGTGAGAGAATGTTGCGTGAACTCGGATATAAATAATGGCTTGTTTAAGAATTTACTTTAACCAGAATAGGAATCCCATTTTCTGATGCTTCCAGTTGTTGCCATAGTCGGTCGACCTAATGTCGGCAAATCGACCCTTTTTAATCGCATCCTTGGTCAACGCAAGGCGATTGTTGAAGATTTTGCCGGGGTAACCCGTGACCGAAATTACGCCGAGGTGACTCGGCACGACAAACCCTTTTTATTGATCGATACCGGCGGGTTTGAACCGGCCAGCAGTGATCGGTTGCTGACCCAGATGCGTGAGCAGTCGCAGCTGGCCGTTGAAGAGGCTGATGCCATTATCCTGCTGATGGATGTTCGTGAAGGACTGACACCTTCAGATAGTGAAGTCGCTCAACTGTTGCGCCGGGTTGGAAAACCGGTTTTTTTCGTCGCCAACAAGGTTGATGGAGAAAAACAGGAGACAGCGGTCGCCGAGTTTTATGCGTTGGGGGTCGACAAGGTTTATTCCCTCTCTTCGGCCCATGGTCGGGGTGTCGGGGAACTGATTGACGACCTGCTCGAAATATTGCCGAATTCAGAACAACCGGAAATCGAGGGGGAGATCCGGATGGCTGTTATTGGACGGCCCAATGTCGGCAAGTCTTCGCTGGTGAATCGTATCCTCGGTTTTGAACGGGTGGTGGCAAATCCGGCTGCCGGGACGACCCGAGACAGTGTTGATACTCCCTTTGATCATGATGGCCAACGCATTGTGCTGATCGATACCGCGGGGATCAGGCGTAAGGGCAAGGTCAGTCAGGTTCTTGAAAAATACAGTGCGATTCATGCATTAAAAGCCATGGATCGTGCCCATGTCGTACTGATGGTGATCGATGCCGATGAGGGAGTGACTGATCAGGATCTGTCTGTTGCCGGTTACGCCTACGAACGTGGGCGGGCCCTGATTCTGGTCGTCAACAAGTGGGATCTTCCGGAAAAGGATACCCACACCATGAAACGCTATATGGAGGAGATTCGGCGGCGTTTCAAATATTTGCCATTTGTTCCTGTTTTCTTTGTCTCGGCGTTGACCGGGCAGCGGGTTGACCGCATCATGCCGGGAGTCACAAAGGTTTTCGCCGAATTCAATCGCAAGATTACCACCTCTGAGCTCAACTCTGTGCTTGAGGAGGCCGTCATCCGCCATCCGCCACCCATGGCAAAAGGGCGCAGAGTCAAATTGTATTATGCCACCCAGACGATGGTGCGTCCGCCAACCTTTACCCTCTTTACCAACAGCCCGGAAGCGATCCATTTTTCCTATGAGCGTTACCTGCAAAATACCCTGCGTGAGGCGTTCGGATTTGAAGGAGTGCCGATTCGCTTGAGATTCCGGGGACGCGACAAGAAATGAGAGACAAATAATAATCTTTACTGTCACTCGCAACTTGGCTATTTTAAGTTAATCTTATCGACAGGTTATAAATCTATCCACTTTGAATCAGGGGTGAAGCTCCGATGAGTCTGGTAGGCAACCTTGAAGATCTGGGTCTGGGCGATATTTTGCAGATCGTGGGGCTCAGTCGTAAATCCGGCATCCTTTCGTTGACGGGCGGCAAACGGGAAGGAACAATTATTTTTATTGACGGTCAGGTTGTTCGGGCCGCGTCCAGTCAGTTCAAGGCGAATCTCGGCGATATTCTTCTCAAGCACAAACTTCTCGATCAGGATGTTCTTGATCAGGCTCTGGCTGAACAGAACCGGGATGGTCACCGGCCTCTGGGGCCTCTGCTGGTCGAAAAGTATGGAATTCCACAAGAAAAAATTGAAGCGATTATCAAGGCTCAGATTGAGCGGATCGTTTACAGTTTTTTCGGTTGGAAGGAAGGGACTTTTTCTTTCGACCTGGACGAGCCCGAAGCGATTGGACCGGCACGCCTGGATCCTTTGGCTTTTATGCTTGAGCAGGGTCTCAGCCCGCAATGGTTGGCTGTTGAGGGACGGCGTCTGGTGTCGGAAGGGCGTTTGCTCAACGCCGAAAAGGATGATGACGCTGGCGGAGAAGATCTGGCTTCAATGATTCGGGATCGTACAAGTGGCTCATCACCAACCACGATTGAGGTTGGCCCCCTGTTTATCATTGACGATGACGGACCGACCCGCAGGGTGCTTGGAAAAGCTTTTTCGCGCTCTGGTTTTGAGGTTGAAACCTTTGCCTTGACGTCGGACCTGATTGCAGCATGCAGTGCGCGAGTTCGGCAGGGAGAGCGTCCGGCGATTCTGATCGATCTGATTATGCCGCGTCTGGATGGTCACGGAATTCTAGGCGGGCTCGAAGTTATGGAGATTGTCACCGAAAAGTTTTCTGATCTGCCCCTGATGCTGATGACAGATCATCCCAATGCGGAGGCTGAAAGAAAAGCTCGCGAGCTTGGTGGTCTTGCCGTTTTACGTAAGCCAAAGAAAATCGAGATTCGTGAAGAGCGCGGGGTCGAAGCCCTGCAGAACCTGCTGCGAGAAGTTGATCGGCATCTGACCCCGGCAGGGGGCACGATTCGCAAGAGCCATAATGCCTATCATATCGGTGAGGATCTGGTTGCCGAATTTGAACCGGAACCGCGTACGATCGATTCGCTCCCCGAAGGTTCTCCGGGACTCTATCTTTTGAAGGGGATGTTGCAAGAGCTGGCGAACCCGCTTTTGGGTGGTGGTGTTATTCTTCTGACCCTGCGATTTGCCAGTGAATTGATGAATCGTGCCGTCATTTTCCATGTCAACGGAAATGAAATTGTCGGGCTTGGCCAGTTCGGACTCGACGCAATGACAGAAAATGCTGATCGTATGGTGCGAAAATTACGCCTCGAAGTTGATTCAGACTCTTTGTTTGCGCGGGTTTTACAACTTAAAAAGGCAGTTCGGGGCCCCTTGGGGACCTGCAAGTCGGACAGAAAATTGCAGTCACAACTTGGCGGGATGGAACCGACGGAAGTTTTTTTGGGACCACTGGTCAGTGAAGGCAAGGTTGTCGCGATTCTCTATGGTGACAATCTGCCCGATTCAAAACCGATAGCCAATGTTGAGGCGTTCGAGATTTTCCTTTCTCAAGCCGGTATGGCGATGGAGAGAGTATTACTTGAACGAAAAAGCTGACGAGTGTGCCCGAATGACAGATTTGAATCTGTGCTGGATCATGCCTGATACAGGAGTGAGCTTTTGAAAAAGATTCTGGTAACGGAGGACTCGGCAGCAATGCGTGGGCTTATCGTTTCGACCCTGGAAGCGATGGAGTGCTTCGAAATTATCGAGGCAGGCAACGGGTTTGAAGCCTTGCGAACCCTGCCACGAGAAAAAGTTGACCTGGTTATTACCGACATCAATATGCCTGATATCAATGGTTTGGAACTGGTAAATTTTTGTCGCAGCAATCCTCAATATCAACAGACTCCATTAATTATCATCAGCACCGAAAGAAGTGAGCGTGACCGTAAAAAGGGTCTGGCTCTCGGGGCTGATGCCTACCTGATAAAACCTTTTCAACCTGAAGAATTGCAGCAACTTGTCCGACGGCTGCTTCACTGAGCAGGAGCAGATATGGGTTCGCGACAAGCACTTGACGACTTTCTTGCCGAAGCAGAAGAACTGCTCGAAAAGTTGCGTCAGGATCTGGCGCAATTTGGCGACGAGATCGAAAGTGGAGAGATCAATCCTGATCTGATCAACGGGATTTTTCGTGATGCCCATTCGATCAAGGGGGTCGCGGGGATGTTCGGCTTTGACGACATTGCCGAACTGGCGCACCGCCTTGAATCCCTGCTGGATCATCTGCGTTTGGGGAAAATTTCTCCAAATGGAATTCTGCTGGATCTGTTGTTTGAAACCATAGAGGGTCTGGGACGCTTGACGCGAGGCAAGGCCACAGATTCCGATTTTACGATTGATATCTCTGCCTATGTTCAGCGAATTGAAGCTCTGATATCCGGTTCAGGCAGCTGTGAGGGCGTTTCTCTTATGGCTCTTGATCTTGATCCCTCATTGCTGAATGTTCTGACCGAGTATGAAGAACACAGGTTGAAGTTCAATCTTGGCCAGGGAGCTTTGCTGCTGTTGGCGAGTGTCGCGTTTCCGCTCGACTCTTTCGATACCGATCTGTCAGAACTGACCAGTGAGTTCAAGCATATTGGTGAAGTTATTAGCACTTTGCCGGGGGCGGCCAATGATGATCCGTCGCTGTTGGCTTTTCGGATTCTGCTTGCCAGCAAGGTTCCGCTTGAGACTCTGGCCGAGCGTGTCGAGTTCAGCGATTGTCAGTTTACAGTTATTGCTGAAGCCACAACTGAGGCTTCACCTGAGTGTGAAATATCACCTGGACCAGGCGGTGAAGAAATTGCCGCCCCTGGCGCCACTGAGGACACTTCACTGCGTTCAGTAAGCCATTCGGTGAGGGTGGATATCGGCAAGCTGGATATCTTGATGAATATTGTTGGTGAACTGGGTCTGGTAAAGGGAAGTATTGCCCAGGTTGCCACTGATTTGACTCAGGCGGGACAGCCCTTGTCCCGTGATCTGGAAAAAGCGGTCCATGCTCTTGACCGGCGACTTGTTGAGTTGCAGAAGGCCGTGATGGATGTGCGGATGGTTCCGGTTCGCCAGTTGTTCGACAAGATGAACCGGGTTGTCAGGCGGATGGCCCGGGAGCTCGGCAAAAATGTTGAACTTTCGACCTTTGGTGCTGATACCGAGTTCGATAAATTGATTGCCGAAGAGCTTGCCGACCCTCTGTTGCATATCATGCGTAATTCCCTGGACCACGGAATAGAACCGAGTTCAGAGCGGCTTGCCGCAGGTAAACCTGAGACCGGGCGTATCGAATTGCGGGCGACCCAACGTGGCAATCATGTTGTGCTCGATATCAGTGATGATGGCAAAGGGATTGATCCCGATGTTTTGCGACAGAAAGGGATTGAAAGAGGACTGGTCGATCCTGCGGCCCAATTGACCCGGCAGGACCTGTTCAATCTGTTGTTTACCCCCGGATTTTCGACCCGTGACGAGGTCAGTGAATACTCGGGGAGGGGTGTGGGGATGGATGTGGTCAAAAATAATATTTCGGCCATGTCGGGGATGATTGATATTGAAAGCCAGCCCGGGCAGGGGACCAGAATCAGTCTGACGTTGCCGATTACCCTGGCGATTATCAAGGCTCTGGTCGTACACATCCAGCAGCGTGATTATGCGATCCCCCTGACTTCAGTGCTGGAAACATTGTTGCTGGAACCTGGCATGATTCAGACAATAGAAGGGCAGGAGGTCATAGAACTGCGCAATCAGACCTTGCCCCTCTTGCGCCTGAACCAGTTGTTTGCCCTGGATGAAACGACATCCACTGCAGGAGAATTCGTTGTTGTCGTTGGTTTTTCGGACCGACGTCTCGGGATCGTGGTGGATGAGTTGCGTGGTCAGCAGGATGTCGTGATCAAATCTCTGGGCCAGGCGCTGTCTTTTGTCAAAGGTGTCGCCGGAGCCGCCGATCTTGGCAATCAGAGGACCGTACTGGTTCTCGATGTCAGCAGTCTGATCAATGATACTCTGCGAGGAGATGGCAGTCTGAATGTATAAAGATTTTTTTCAACTTAAGGAACGCCCGTTCAGCAAGACTCCTGATCCCAGGTATCTTTACCTGTCACGAAGTCACCGTGAGGCGTTGGCACGCTTGCTTCATGCGGTTGAAGAGCGCGAGATGATTTTGCTGACCGGTGATATTGGCTGCGGAAAAACAACCTTGTCACGGGCGCTGATGGATGAGTTGGATGAGACGGCCCGGGTGGCTCTGTTGACCAACCCCCGTCTTTCTCCGCTGGAATTTCTTCACAGTCTGGTGGCGAAATTAGGGTCTGAGAGCCCGGCTGACAACCGGATCGGTTTGCTTGAGCAGATTGAGCAGCAGCTGTATCGTTTGTTTCAGCAGGGGATAATGCCTGTGTTGATTATCGATGAGGCACACCTGATTCCGCATCGAGATACGTTTGAAGAGATTCGTTTGCTGACAAATTTTCAGCTTGATGATGGAAACATGCTGGCGGTGATTTTTCTTGGTCAGCCTGAACTTCGTCAGCGCCTGGCCCATCCTGTTTATGAACCTTTGCGACAACGCATCGGCTTGCAATTTAATGTTGGTCCACTCAGCCTTGAAGAAACGGCGGCCTATGTTGACCATCGTGTTCGTTGTGCTGGCAGCCCGACCCGTATTTTTCGCGAGGATGCAATTGGTGAGTTGTATAAGTTTTCGTCAGGGATTCCACGGCGGATAAATCAGGCGGCAGCCCTGGCATTGCTTGAGGCTTTCGGACGCGGGGTCCGTGAAATTGATGCGGCAATTATTGCCGAAGTCGTGGTGGAATTGACAGGTATTTGAGGGTTTTTTTCTCTGTGTCAACCGTTTCTTCTGCTATACTGGGCGGGTTGAAATCGTTGTTGGAAAAGTCGATGGCTGGAATTTATGGATCTGGCAGAAATTCGTAAAAAGGCGCGAACCCAAGGCCAATCAGCACCGGCAGAGGCGCCTTCGGTTGACAGCTCTGCTGCACCGTCTGTTGAGTCCTCCGGAGCCTTGCCGACGCAGGTGGAAGAAGACCTGTTCTGGGGACAGGGCGAATCTGGCCATTTTGCGACAGAAGAAGAATATACCCAGGGGCTGATAGTCTCCGACGAGGAGGATGTCGCCGAGCAGGTTCAGTGGCTGGGTTTCTATCTGGGAGCAGAGGAATATGCCGTAGAACTTGAGGTGGTTTCAGAGTTGATCAAACCGAGAACTCTGACCGATTTACCCCAGGTTCCGGATTATGTTTCCGGGATTATCTCCCTGCGTGGCGAAGTTATGCCGGTGATTGATCTGAACCGGCGCCTTGGTCTGGCGGGTGTCAATGAGAGCGACTCCGAGTTACGTAGAATCATTGTATGTGAGGGGCCGGAACAGCGTTACGGTTTGTTGGTTGATCGTGTCTCACAGGTTGTGCGTTTGACCGCGGGTGAGATTGAATCTCCGCAGCTTGTTGGTGATGATCCGGCGGGTGCTTTTGTTCAGGGAATTGGTCGCAAACAAGGGAAAATGCTGATTCTGTTGCATCCGCAGCAGATCATGGAAATCGATGCCGAATTGGGCTGAGCCCTTTTTAGCAGCCAGGAAATCGGACTCGTCAGCAGCAGGTACTGGCGGCAAAGCAGGGAGGGTGGTAATCCAGATGCAGAAAAAAGTGTTAATCGTCGAAGACGAAGAGAGTTTATTGAAACTCGAAAGCATTCTACTGACAACGAAAGGCTATCTGGTTCAGGGGGTGACGAATGGGTTGGCTGCTCTGGAAGCGGTCAATGAAGAAAATCCTGATCTTGTCCTGCTGGATGTGATGTTGCCTAAAATGGATGGCTTCGAGGTTTGTAAGCGCCTGAAAAGTGACCCGGTAACCCGGGAGATTCCCGTGATATTGCTGACGGCGAAAAAAACCCCGGAAGATCTGGCCCGGGGTGAGGATGTTGGTGCCGATCACTATATTACCAAACCGTTTAAATCTGCGATGGTTCTCGATATTATCGAGCAGCTTGTAGGGAAGAATCGTTGACCAGACAGTTTTTGCCTTCGGTAAATGGAGACGGGACCCTGGATGAAATCAAGCTGGCCTGCTTGCGAGTCGGGTCAGCTTTTTATGCGCTGGATATTATGGCCATTCGCGAAATTATCCGGCCACTTCCCATTGTTGCGGTTCCACATGCCCCTGCCTATATCGATGGTGTGATCACTTTGCGTAAAGCGGTTATCCCTGTGGTCGATCTGCGGCGACGCTTCGGGGTCAACAACACCCAGGTCGAAGCGCGTGAACGGATTGTTATCTGTGCCGTTGAGGGACGAATTGTCGGTTTGTTTGTTGATGAAATAAGTGAAATTGCAAGTTTTCCCCGTGATGAGATTCGCCCGGCGCCCTATTACATGTCCGGCCCGGATAGCGAGTTTTTCCCCGCGGTATGTCGTTACCGGGGGAGACTACTGTTGCTGATCAATCTGAAAAAAATCCTTTCCTGTGATCAGACTATCGACGCCGAAAAAATCCAGAAACAGGCGCTCGAAGATCAAACTGACTAGAGTTGAGATCCGATGATTATTGTTTGTCCCGCATGTCAAAAAAAATTGCGTATCGACGCTGTCAAGTATGCAGGTAAAAACCTTTCCCTGATTTGTCGCAGTTGCGGGCATAAATTTGTTCATGCCGCAAACCGGTCCAGAATTCTTGTTGCCCATGGCGAAGAGGAGATCTGTCAGACAATCCTGGATATCTGCCAGGATGATCTGGGTGAGATTGAAACGAGTCATACGGCCCGGATGACCCGCAACCTGTTGGCCAGTCATCCATTTTCAGTGCTGTTACTGGATGTTGCCCTGCCGGGAGCTTTTCCGTTTCAATTGATTGAAGAGATTCGTCAGGCGGGGACTCCACTGAAAATCATCCTTTTGCCTTCGGTTTACAATCGTACGGCTTACAAGCGCAAACCCTCATCGCTCTATGGCGCAGACGCCTATCTTGAACTGCATCATCTGAGTGATCAGTTGATTCCTCTGGTGCAGAAGCTGGCTCCTCACCTGGCACTCAAAAGTGCCCCTCGTTGTCCGATGAACGATCGTGGCGAGGAACGACCCCTGGCTCAAAATACCGGAATCAGTCAACAGGCGGAAGAACTTGCCCGATTGCTGATCGCAGATATCGCACTTTACCACCAGGAGCAGATTGATCAGGGAATCATTCAGGGTGACCTTGAAGATCGGCTGGCTTCCCAGCTGGAAGAGGGACGTCGTTTGCTGGCGGGGCGTATCCCGCAGGTCGAACTTGACAAGCAGGACTATCTGTTGCTGGCCCTCAAGCGTTTTTCTGCGGCCCGGGCCGAAGAGCTGCAACTTGTCTGAAAGGCTTCTCATGGATGAGAAAACCAAACAGCTTCAGCGGCAACTTGCCGCATCGGACTGCGAGGTTCGGCTTGCTGCAGTCAGGCAAATGTTATCTTTGCCTCGCTTTTCTCCAGCCCTTTTTTTTCGTGCGCTGGGTGATGAAAACTGGCGGGTAAGAAAAGCTGCGGTTGAAATATTCTCACAGCTTCAGATTTCTGAAACGCTGGTCCCCGAGCTGATAAAACAACTTCATCATCACGAAAATGCGGGTTTACGCAATGCCGCAATTGAAATTCTGATTGGTCTCGGGTCGCGTGTTGTCCCGGATCTGCAACGTGAATTATCCTGCCAGGACGTCGAGGTTCGTAAATTTATTGTTGATATTCTCGGTGAAATTGGTGACCCGGCTTGCAGCGATGAGTTGATTGCCGCGTTGGGGGATCCGGATATCAATGTTCGTTATGCAATTGTTGAAACCCTGGGAAAGTTAAAGGTGTCGGCAGCTGTCCTGCCTCTGCTGAACTTGATGGATAATCCTGATCCTGGATTGAAATTCACAATATTGCAGGCCCTGACACGGATTGGCAAGGATGTTCCGACCGCAAAACTTGTTCCCTACCTGGGGGATCGGCTGCTGCGTAAAGCCCTGTTTGATTGTTTTGGTCGGGTTGGTGGCCAGGAGGTGTTGCCCTGTCTGGTGGAGGGATTGCTTGACCCGATGCGGCCGGTACGTGAGGCAGCGGTTCAGGCACTTTTTGTTTTGGCTGTCGATAAGCAGGATCTGGCCGCGGCCCTTACCGCGGAGACCGATTCGACACAGATTGCCGAGTATCTTGAAACTCTCCTCAGCCAGGAGTCATCTTATTTACGCGAGGCCGCGCTGTTTCTGTATGGTTTCGTAGCGCGCAAGCGGGATTTGCGGGGACTTCTTGCTTGTCTTGCCGAAGAGAACCTGCGTTCTCAGGTTCTGGCAACCTTCGCCGAACTGGGTGAAGATGCCTATGCTCAGCTGGTGACCTCTCAGGGTCAATCTGACCCCGAGACCCGGCTGTACCTGCTTTTTGTTGGCGCAGAACTTGGATTTGCCACGGCATTGCCGCTGGCTCTGGGTGAGTATCAGAACCCGGATCTGGCGTTTCGGTTTGCAGCGGTCAGGGCGCTGGGTGTTTTGGGAACTGTTGCTCAGCTGGAGCTATTGCTTCCTCTGCTTGATGATGACGCCCCTGAAATTAGAGATGCTGCGGTTGATGCCGTTGCGGCAATGGGTGGTCAACAGAGTGCCGCAGTCCTTGAAAAAATAGCGCCGTTGCTGCATGACCAGGATATGGAAAAGCGTAAACGGGTCATTCGGATCATGGGCCGGATCGATGCCGTAGCAATTGAAGGATATCTGTTGCAGGGGCTCAAGGATTCGTCCAGTCTGGTGCGTTGTGAAGCGGTTAAGTCTCTGCAGGGAAGCCAGGGGGATGCCGTTGTTTCCGGGTTGACTCTGGCTTTGACTGATGAGTCGGCAAAAGTAAGACGACTGGCGGTCAGCGCTCTTGGATGTTGCCCACAAAATACTGTCTTGCAGGCGTTGAAACTGGCCAGTTCAGATCCTGATATCTGGGTACGGGCTGAAGTCATGCGGACATTGGGTCTGTTTCCTTGCGATGCAGTGGGCGACATATTGCTTCAGGGAATTGACGATCCGGTGGGTCTGGTTGCAATAGCTGCGCTTGAAACAGCGGTAAAAGTTTGGCCGCAAAACCAGCAAAAACTTCTGAAACGTGCCTTGATTCATCAGGATTCAGAGGTGATCAAGGTGGCTCTGCGTCTGTTGGCGTGTGCTGACGATCCAGAGTGGGCCACTGCTTGCGTAGCCTCTTTACTCGATCATTCTCAGGCTGATGTGCGAACGGAGGCTGCCCAGGCTCTTGGCTGTTGTGGCTCTGATCTGGCCGTGAATATTTTACAGCAGCGGTTGGTGAATGAAACTGAAGAGGTCGTTGTTCAGGCGTTGCAACAGGCCATCGAGCACAGTTCACGTCTGGCAGGTCGGGACGATTAAATGTTTATTTTCAATACCGACATTGCGCTTGATCTGGCCGAGTTTCATCTGTTGCGTGATCTGATCTATCAGCATTGCGGTCTTTATTTTGCTGATGAGTCGAAGTATCTGCTGGAAAAACGTTTAAACAAACGGCTGGTCGATCTTCATCTCGACAGTTTTCGTGATTACTACTATCAATTGCGTTATGGCCAGGAGTGTGAGCAGGAACTTGCGACAGCGATTGATCTGCTGACGACCAACGAAACCTATTTTTTTCGGGAAGATTTTCAACTGAAAACATTTGTCGATGAAGTCATCCCCGAATTTGTTTGCCAGAAAGAGCAGTTGGGTGATCGGCGCCTGCGGATCTGGAGTGCCGGTTGTTCCAGTGGTGAAGAGCCATATACCCTGGCGATGCTGCTACTCGAAAAGCCGTTGTTACAGGACTGGTCGATTGAAATTATCGGAACGGATATCAGCCAGCAGGTTTTGAAAACCGCGCGTGAGGGACTTTACGGAAAAAATTCATTTCGCACCACCAGCCAGTATTATCTCAATCGTTATTTCACTACCGAGGGGCAGAAGTGGCGGATCAAGGATCAGGTGAAAAAACTGGTTTCGATCAGCCATCTGAACCTTTTCGATTTTAATCGTGTGGCGTTGCTGGGAAAGATGGATTTTATATTCTGCCGTAATGTCATTATCTATTTTGATCACGAAGCGAAAAAAAAGGTCATAAAATCCTTCTATAAGAGTTTACAGCCAGGCGGATATCTGCTGCTGGGGCATTCTGAATCGTTGATGAATATCAGCACAGACTTCAAGCTGCGTCATTTCACGCATGACATGTTGTATCAGAAGCCGGAAGCAGCAAACGGTTCAGAAGGGGAGGGCTGATGGCGTCCCCGATAAGAGTTCTGGTTGTTGATGATTCTGCCTTCAATCGGGTGTCGATTGGCAAAATGCTTGAACCGATGCCCGAAGTTCAGATTGCCGGGTATGCCAGTGACGGTGAAATCGGTCTGCGCAAGGCCCTTGAGCTTAAACCTGATCTGATAACTCTCGATCTTGAGATGCCGCGCATGGGTGGGTTCAGCATGCTGCGTCTTATCATGCAGTCCAATCCAATTCCGGTGATCGTGATCTCTTCCCGTAGTAGTGAGGGTGATGTTTTCAAGGCTCTTGAGTTGGGAGCCATCGATTTTGTTGCCAAGCCTTCCCGGCCGATCAGTTCGCAGTTTTATTCGATTCAGGAGGATCTGGAGCGGAAGATCCGCGATTTTGCCGCCTGTAATCCGCACCAGTTCCGCTTACGTCAGGCCCTGAAAGCTGACAACAAAGAGACTGTTGAACTTGCTCCTTTACCTGTGCAATCCCAATTCTGTTCACCTGCGGCGGTTGTGATCGGTTCGTCGACCGGTGGCCCCCCGGCCTTACACAAATTCTTTTCCAGTTTCAGGTCGGTTCCTGAGCTGGGCTTTGCCGTTGCCCAACATATGCCACCAGGTTTTACCCGCAGTTTTGCTGAGCGCCTCAATGATCATTCCCTGTTAAAGGTTACCGAGGCCGTCACTGGTGATTGCATGCAGCCCGGCCATGTCTATATCTGCCCCGGGGGGCGCAATATGATATTGCGCAAGCTTGATGACGGAGTCGGGATTCATATCGTTGCGCCACCAAAACGTCAGGTATATACGCCGTCGGTTGATGTTCTTTTTAATTCGGCGGCCGAGGCTTACGGCCCCGAACTGCTGGCCATGGTTTTGACGGGAATGGGTAATGACGGCGCAGCCGGGGTGCGTACGGTCAAGGAAAGGGGAGGGCAGATTCTTGCCGAGGCTGAGGAGTCCTGTGTGGTTTACGGAATGCCGAAAGAAGCTATTGCTACCGGTTGTGTCAGTGGTGTTATTGCCCTGGATGACCTTGTTCATGAAGTTTTACAGCGGAGTAAATAACTCAGGCTATCGCTGGTTTTTTTTCTGTATTCCTGATAGGATAGCGCGATTTTGTTGCCCATCATCCTGACCTTTTAACCGGTTCGGGAACGGGGGTGATTTTTCGGGAGGATATTTTGACCGAGAACAATGATTCAGGTGGCATGGCCTCGCGGGCAGAAGAATTTCTACAGGTGTTCAAGAAGGGCGCCGAGTTTACCCAGGGGCTGCTGAAAGAGAACGAGCGCCTGCGCTACCGTGTTCTTGAACTTGAACAGCAATTGCGGACTGAAGGTCCTTCAGCCGAGATCGAACGACTGCAGGAAAAACTTCGTCAGTCTGAAGCTGAAAAGGCTGAAATTCTCAGCCGGATCAGTTCTATTGAGCAGGAAGGCCTTGATTTCGCAAATCGTTACGCCGAGATTGAAGCTGAAAACAACCTTCTGGCCAATCTGTATATTACCACCTACCAATTGCATTCAACCTTTGATGTCGATGAAATTGTCCGAATTATCGAAGAAGTATTGTTGAATCTCGTTGGTGCCGAAAAGTTTTCCCTGCTGCTGTTGAATGAACAGGGCCAACTGGTGCCAGCCTTGTCTGGTGAGTCAACCGGGGGGCTACCTGCCGTCGGGACTGACGATCCCTGTATCGCCCGAGCTCTTGCTCAGCGGCAGGCATGGATTGCCGATACCGATGAGTTGTCGCAACTCGCCGAGTCTGCGATCAAGGCTGTGGTTCCCTTGCAGGTTGACAATGAGGTGATTGGCGCACTGGTTATTTATCGCCTTCTGGCGCAGAAAACCAGTTTTAGCGATATTGATGAAGAAATCTTCAATTTGTTGGGGGGACATGCCGCCATGGCGATCTGTACCGCCCTCCTGCATCGTGAACGTCCTGATCGGACCCGTTTCGTGCGAGGATTTCTTTCCGGGACAAAATGATTTGTTTTGCTGATGTTGTAGTCAAGGGATAGTGGGAGGCAGGCCGACATGTCTGAGTACAGGGTTTTGGTCGTTGAAGATTCACCGACGATGCGTCAGTTGATTGTGTTCGCACTCAAGCGCATTCGTAATCTCCAGATTGAAGAAGCCGGTGATGGTGTCGGTGGATTGAAAAAACTCTCGGCACATAAATTTGATCTGGTTGTTACTGATATCAATATGCCGATTATGGATGGTCTGAAGCTGGTCAGTTTGATTCGCAACGATCCGCAGTATAAAGACGTCCCGGTGGTGGTCATTACGACCGAAGGAGCCATTGAAGATCGGGATCGTGCGTTGGCCCTCGGTGCCAATGAATATATAACCAAACCGATTCAGACTGCGCGAATTCTGGAAGTTGCCAAAAAAATGCTGGGAGTTTGAACGGTCTTGACCTTGACAGGTTTTTAAGATCGTGCCATAAGACGCTCAAAACCGTGATAAAGACAGCCGCCTGTGGCTGTCGCTCATTCAGGAGGAACCCTTGGCTAAAGAAGAAGCAATTGAGGTTGAAGGTGAGGTTGTCGAGCCTCTGCCAAACGCGATGTTTAGGGTGAAACTCGACAACGATCATATGGTCCTGGCCCATATTTCGGGTAAAATGCGTAAATACTACATTCGTATCCTGCCGGGAGACCGGGTGACTGTCGAACTGTCTCCCTATGATTTGACACGTGGACGAATCACTTACCGCGCCAAATAAATCCAAGAGTTTCTTTTGTTGATTTTGGCCCCGATCTTTTTCGGGGGTTTGACATGATGCCGGCCTGTGCCGGTTTTCGTGTCTCTGCCGAACATATTTAGCGCCGGACGCTTGCCGTCGCGGAGGACCAATGGAAAATCAGTATATCCCTGAAAATGTTGAAGCAAAATGGCAGAAATTCTGGGCTCAGAACCAGTCCTTCAAAGCGGATACCCAGACAGAGAAACAGAAATATTATCTTCTTGAGATGTTTCCCTATCCTTCAGGTCGCATCCACATGGGGCATGTCCGGAACTACGCAATTGGTGACGTTGTTGCTCGTTTCAAGCGTTTGCAGGGTTTCAATGTTCTGCACCCGATGGGTTGGGATGCCTTTGGCATGCCAGCTGAAAATGCCGCGATTGAACATGGCACGCATCCGGGGAAGTGGACCTATGAAAATATTGACAGCATGCGGGTCCAGCTTAAAAGAATCGGGCTGAGCTACGACTGGTCACGTGAATTTGCGACCTGCGATCTTGACTATTACCGCTGGGAACAACTCATCTTTCTGAAGATGTACGAGCAGGGACTCGCGTACAAGAAAACCTCTCATGTCAACTGGTGCGAGGATTGTCAAACAGTCCTTGCCAATGAGCAGGTTGAGGATGGTTGTTGCTGGCGTTGTCACAATCAGGTGGTACAGAAAGAACTGGATCAGTGGTTTTTCCGGATTACCAAGTACGCAGATGAGCTGCTTGATGAAACCTGGAACCTGAAAGGCTGGCCTGAGAAGGTACTGGCCATGCAGCGTAACTGGATCGGCAAAAGTTACGGCTGTGAAATTGAATTTGCAGTCAAGGGAACCGAAGGCAAGGTCAAGGTTTTTACCACCCGTCCAGATACCCTGTGCGGAGCAACCTTCATGAGCCTTGCTCCGGAGCATCCCCTGGTGAAGACTCTGGTCACCGATGATCAGCGCACCGAGGTTGAGGCCTTCATTGATGAGGTGTCCCGTCAGGACAAAATTGATCGGACCAGTGGTGAGCTGGAAAAGAAGGGGGTCTTTACCGGAAGCTACTGTATCAACCCGCTCAACGGGGAAGAACTTCCGATATTTTTAGCCAATTTTGTTTTGATGGATTACGGAACGGGTGCCGTTATGGCGGTTCCGGCGCATGATCAACGTGATTTTGAATTTGCCCGCAAGTATCACTTGCCTGTCAAGGTGGTCATTCAGCCAGAAGGCGACTCTTTGACTGCTGATACCCTCGAAGAAGCCATGACCGGGGCAGGTCTGCTGGTGAATTCAGGCCAATTTGATGGTGTGCCCAACGAGGAGGCCAAAGAAAAAATCGCCAGTTTCCTCGATGAACGCGGACAGGGCCGATTGACGGTCAACTATCGTCTGCGTGACTGGGGGGTCTCACGTCAACGTTACTGGGGAACTCCCATCCCGGTTATCTATTGTCAGCACTGCGGAACGGTACCGGTTCCCGAGAAGGATTTACCGGTTCAGTTGCCGATGGATGTCGAAATTACTGGTGAGGGGGGCAGCCCGCTGGCCAGGCATCAGGATTTTTTAACCGTTGACTGTCCGACTTGCGGAGCTCCCGCCCGTCGCGAGAGTGATACCTTCGATACTTTTGTAGAAAGCTCCTGGTATTTTGCGCGTTATGCCTGTCCACAATATGCCGAGGCTCCTCTCGATAGTCAGGAAGCAAACTACTGGCTGTCTGTTGATCAGTATATCGGGGGTATTGAGCATGCGGTCATGCACCTGCTCTATGCCCGATTCTTCACCAAGGTATTACGTGACCTTGGCCTGGTTGATGTCAGTGAGCCCTTTACCAACCTGCTGACTCAGGGGATGGTCTGCAAAGAGACCCAGCGTTGTGACGAGCATGGCTGGCTGTATCCGGAACAGGTAGAAGATGGCAAGTGTACCCGTTGTGGTCAATCTGTTGCTCTGGGCCGTACCGAAAAAATGAGCAAGTCGAAAAAAAATGTTGTTGACCCCAACCAGCTGATTGCCAAATACGGAGCCGATACCGCACGTCTGTTCTCTCTTTTTGCTGCTCCCCCCGAAAAGGATCTTGAGTGGAATGAACAGGGTGTAGAAGGTTGTTATCGTTTTCTTGGCCGGATCTGGCGGGCTGTTCACGATAACCTTGAGCTGATCGGCAAGGGCCAAAATCAGGACAGCCTGAAAGATATCTCGTCAGAATTGCGGCGTAAAACGCATCAAACGATTAAAAAGGTGACCGAAGATGTTGATGGTCGCTTTCACTTCAATACGGCTATTGCCTCTGTGATGGAGCTGGTCAACGCGATTTACGGCTGTGATCGCAATAAAGAGAACCCTGCGGTATTGCGTGAAGCCATCGAGTCAGTTGTCCGGCTGCTGTCACCCTTTGTTCCGCATATCTGTGAAGAGTTGTGGCAGCGTCTGGGATATGAAGGAGGGATCGAAGCGCAGGGCTGGCCCGTTTGGGATGCCGAGGCTCTTGTGACTTCAGAGGTCGAACTTGTTGTCCAGGTCAATGGTAAGGTTCGCGGCAAGATCAAGGTTGCTGCAGACTCGGACAACACCCTGCTTGAGCAGGCCGCTCTGGCCGAACCGAATGTTGCCCGATTTGTTGAGGGCAAACAGGTTCGCAAGATAATCTGTGTGCCCGGACGGCTGATAAATGTCGTGGTGAGCGGATGAGAACGGCGGCACTTTTACTTTTGCTGATCCTGACAGGTTGTGGCTATCAGTTTGCTGAAGGTCAACTGCCAAACGGGATCGAGCGATTGTACTTGCCCATGGCTGTGAACAGTACGACCGAACCCCTGCTGGAAAATCTGCTTTCAGGCCCCCTGACGGCGGTATTGGCCCGGCAGAAGAGGGTCGAGCTGGTTGAGTCGGCTGCGCAGGCTGACGCCGTTTTACAGACCAGTTTCAGCCACTACAGCGTTGAACCGGTTTCTTACGACTCAAATGACCGGATCAGCTCATTTCAAGCCAGCTTAAAGGTTCATTTTGCCTTGAAATCGGCCAGTGATGGCAGGTTGATCATGCAGGGGGATCTTGAGCGGCAGGAAAGCTATACGGCTTCGGTTGATAAAAATCAACAGGAAGATCTGGAAGCCGCAGCGCTTGAAACCATGGTCAAGAATATTGCCGATGACCTGATTTTTCGTCTGGTTTCCCGGTTTTAAAGATGACCCCGGATGCTCTGCATAAAGCAATAAAATCCCGAACCTTGCCCCCTGTGCTCTATCTGTATGGGGCTGAACCCTTCCTGCGTCAAAAAGCATTGCTGCAAATAGAAAAGGCGGTGCTCACCCCTGGTAACGAAGATTTTAACCGACATATTTTCTACGGTAAGGGGATTTCAGTCGCCGATGTGACTGAGGCGGTTATGACTTTACCGGTGTTTGCCGAAAAACGTCTGGTGGTTATCAAGGATGCTCAGGCTCTTACTGCGGCCGATCTTGACAGCCTGTCTGGCTGTATCGAACAGCCTGTTGCGGAAACCTGCCTTGTTTTCAGCGGTGACAAGATAGACAGCCGCCGCAAATTTTTTAAAAATCTCAAAAAAATCGATGCTCTTGTCGAATTCAAACCGCTGTCCGAACGGCAGATTCCCGCGTTTATTCGGCAGCATCTGGAAGACCTTGAATTCAGTATAACGGGTGATGCCCTGGCTCTTTTTGTGATCCGGGTTGGCTGCAGCCTGCTTGAAGTGATGACCGAGCTCGAAAAACTGACTCTTTATGCCGGAACTCCCCGTCTCATTGATGTGGCTGATGTTCAGGCGGTGGTTTCAAGTATTCGTGCCGAAAATATTTTTGCTATCGGCAATGCCGTAGGTCAGCAGGATGCTGCCAGGGCTCTGATTCTGGGGCGGCACCTTGTTGCCGACGGTGAAGCACCATTGAAGATACTGGCCTTGTTGACGCGCCATTATCGCCAACTCTGGAAAGCACGTGAATTACAGGTAGAGGGACGTTCATCCAGTGAGATTGCCAGGGGGGTTGGTGTGCCACCTTTTGTCGTGGGTGAGTTGATCTCTCAGGGCCGACGTTATTCCCGCAAAGATTTCAGACGGGCCTTTGGTCTGTTTGTTGAAGCCGATCTGGCCATGAAGTCAAGTGGGTCGCAAGCCGAAGTGGTGCTGGAAAACCTGCTGCTGAGATTGGCAAAACGCTAAAATATGACAATAAAAAAGGGCCTCAGCGAGGCCCTTTTTTATTGTCAGTACAGGGTATATTCAGTCGAGGGTATTGACAAGTTTTGTCAGGCGCGCAATCTTGCGGCTTGCAGTTGCTTTATGAATAACCCCTTTGGTCGCACTTTTGTCAATGCAGGGGATTGCAAGTTTGAGTGCCTGGGCTGCGGCGTCCTTGTCACCTGCGGTGACAGCTTCACGCACACTTTTAACCAGGTTGCGCATTGTTGAACGTACGTGGTTGTTACGGGCGTTACGGACTTTGTTTTGTTTGTTGCGCTTTACCGCTGATTTGTGGTTGGCCACTTATATGCTCCTTTTTAAAACGAAATTTGTTCACACTGTCGAATCAAGCAGCGGATAAATACCATCAGAAAATGTTTCGGTCAAGTTAAAAAACATTTATGAAATCAGAAAATTTACAGATTTCCAGATAGTTAGATTGCATTGTGTCGGGATTAATTTTTATTTAATTTTGAGATATTGAGATGAGTCATCGCAAAAAAATAAGTGCTGCCACACTGGTTATGGCGGCAGCAACTTTTTTAAGCCGGATTGGTGGACTTGTCCGCGATATCGTTGTGGCAAGAATCTTTGGCGCCGGATTTGTCAGCGATTCATTTTTTATGGCCTTTACCATTCCGAATCTGCTGCGCCGTTTTTTTGGTGAAGGGGCTTTGACCGCTGCTTTTGTGCCGGTCTATACCGAAATTTCTTCAACCTGCGGAGAAGAAGACGCCCGCCGGCTTGCCAATCGTTGCGTCACCCTGCTGACGTTGGTGATGACCCTTGTGGTGATTGTCGGGATTGCTCTTTCGCCCTGGATTGTCCGTGGGGTTGGTTATGGCTTTGGTGATGTCGCGGGAAAGCTTGAACTGACCACCCGTTTAACAGAATGGATGTTTCCTTATGTTGGGCTGGTCAGTTTGCTCGCCCTGCTGACCGGGATTCTGAATGTAAAAGGGCACTTTTTTCTGCCCTCCTTATCGCCTTTATTGCTGAACGTCGGGATGATCCTCGGGGCTTTATTGCTGGGGCGTTTTTTTGCCCAACCGATTTACGGTCTTGCGACCGGGGTTCTGCTTGGTGGAATCGCCCAGCTTCTCTTGCAGTATCCGGTTTTATTGCGTTACCGGATCCGCCTGCGACCCGATTTCAGCTTTGCAGGTGATGCCGCTGTTCGTCGCATTGCACGGCTGATGCTTCCCGGTCTTGCCGGAGTTGCTATTTATCAGATCAATGTGATTGTGACCCGTCTTCTGGCGTCATTTTTACCCCAGGGAAGTGTGTCTTATCTCTATTACGGGCAGCGTCTTTTCGAGTTTCCCCAGGGGATCTTCATTGTGTCACTTGCCCAGGCGGTTTTGCCTTTGATGAGTCGTCATGCTGCCGATGGTGACGATGAGGCATTCAAGGATTCTTTACAGTTTGCTTTTGCCCTGATGGTCGTTTTTACCCTGCCGGCCATACTCGGTTTGATGATCAGTGCCCGGCCAATCTACAACCTGTTTTTTATGGGGGGAGAGTTTGGCCCCAGGGCACTCGATGCAACGTCTATGGCCCTGATCTATTATGCCCCCGGATTATTGTTTGTTGGCCTCAGTCGTGTGGCAGCCCAGACCTTTTATGCCTTGAAAGATACGCGTACGCCGGTTCTGGTCTCTTTTGGAACCCTGATTGTCAATGCAGGCCTGGGTCTTCTTTTGATGGGGCCTCTCCAGTATCTTGGTCTGGCCCTGGCCCTGACCCTGGCATCCGCATTCAATGCGCTCTGCCTGATCGTTCTCCTTCGTCGCCGAATCGGTCCCTATGTGCTGAATTCTCTGATTCGTCCCTTACGCGGTGTTGTTCCGGCGACTCTCGGTATGGTTCTGGTGGTGATCCCCTTGTTGGGTCTCAGTGACTGGAGTCAACCCGAGGTGACGTTGAAAAAAGCAGGTTGTCTGCTTCTGGCTGTACTGAGCGGTGGTCTGGTTTTTCTTTTTCTTTGTCATCTGTTCAAGGTTGATGAAGTGACCCGGGGGTGGCAATTGTTACGTCGCAAGTCAGCCGGTGCCGGATCTGAATGATGCCTCGGGGGCAGGGACCAGCTTTTCCTGGGACATGTCGTCAGCGGCGATAAATCCGCATCTGTCCATTTGCGGCCATTCGTTCGAGGATAATCTTCAGCCAGTTTTTGAGGATGACTCGGCTAAAAGGTGCCAGCAGTAAAAAACCGGTCAAGTCAGTACAAAATCCCGGGGTCAGTAACAAAAGACCGCCTGCCAGAACCATTGCCCCATCAAGCAACTCTTCGGTCGGGACTCTCCCTGCAGCAATCTCCTGTTGAATTTTTGCCAACAGGGCCATCCCCTGAGTTCTGGCCAGATAGGCCCCGGCAATTCCGGTTGCAAGAACCAGCAGAATTGTCGGAATCAGGCCGATGAGATTGCCGACTGAAAGCAGGACGTATATTTCCACAATGGGGACCAGAATAAAGACTGCCAGCAGTTTTATAAACATGATAAATCCTCTATCTTCATTAAAGATTAAACCGTACCAAGGTGGTATCTGGTAAATCATTCCCTATCCAATATTGAGCCCTAACTACCTGAAAATAAAGAACAAAAAAAGTGCCTAAAAAATGTGCAGTGTGCTGAGGCCGCCGAGTTGCCTCATATTGTGGAGAATGTTCACAGTTCTGCCAACAGGTTTTACACAGTTGGTGTTGAAAAACGGGAAACCCCCTTGAAAGATCGGCATTTTTACGATTATTGCATTATTTACGACTCTCAGGGTCAACATTTTCATTATCCTGATCAGGAGCAGAATCGAGTTGTTTCAGGGCATATTTTCGCAGGGCCAGTTCACTGTCGATTCCATTTTGTTGGGCCTGTCTGACAAGTTCAAAAATCGCAGCTCCCAGTCTGGTCTCCGGCGAGATCTTTCTGCTGTGGTCATTTTCCGCGGGTAGGTTTTCTGCTCCTTGAGCATTTTTGCCGAGATGTCGACAAACCTTGTCTGCAAGTTTCAGTGCAGGAAGATTGCTCGCAAGGCGGGATTGCAAATCTGTTGGTTGACCTTTTTTCTGACGTTCGGCGATTTTTATCTGCTCCCAGCTTTGGTGCGGGTTTTCGGCGTCAGTTGTAGCGAAGATCTGTGGATGACGGCGGCGAAGTTTGTCGTCAATTCTTTGGGCAATATCTCCCAGGTTGGATTTTCCTGTTTCCGAGAATATCTGGGCCTGAAAAACAACCTGGAGCAGAAGATCGCCCAGTTCATCCAGGATTTCATCTTCATTACCCGAATCGATCGCATCGACCAGTTCGTAGGCCTCTTCAAGGATGAAGGGGCGCAGGCTTTCTAACGTCTGTTGCCGGTCCCAGGGGCATCCTTGCGGAGAGCGCAGGTGACGCATGGTTGTGATCAATCGCGATAGCTGTTCAATTTCGTTCGTTGTCATAGTGGGTGCTTTTCCTGAAGTTTTTCTCTCCAAAGCAGGTGGCTTGCCAGATCATGTCTCTTGCCTGATATTCTATACTGGCACGTTTGAACCTGACAGAGAATCGAAAAAAAACCTTGCAAATCAGTGCTTGATGGGCTATCTAGATGCGCCCGTTTTTGCCGGATTTCCCTTGACATAATTCGGTTCTGTTCTATAGTGTGTCGCTTTGTCCTGGGGTTGAAGAGCTGGTGCGATTAGCCGTTAAAAAAATTACAGATGTCGGTGCTGCGTATAAGACCCTGCTGGCTGCTGGTCAACTGAATGATTGCCTGGCCGCAAATCAGGCCGATAGCATGATCACCTTCAGCGATGATGTTCGGGTCGCTTATCGTCTGTCACGTGCTGCGCGTAAACTTATGCTCGACGGTGCTGTAACCGGGCAGCTTTCTTTGCGGTGTGGTCGCTGTCTCAAGACATATCAGGATCGTTTGGAAGAAGATTTCAATCTGGTTCTGACGTTGGTCGACGCGGACGAGGCCCTTGCCGGTGATGACCTGGAGCTGGATGAGGAGCAGATCAGCCAGGTGCAGATCTGCGACGGTGAGATTGATCTGAAACAGATTCTGCAGGAACAGGTTCTGATGGGACTGCCTCTGCGTCCTGTTTGTGCCAGAGATTGCGCCGGATTATGCCCGCACTGTGGAACCGATTTGAATCTTGCCACTTGCGATTGTGAGCCGAAGCCATTTAACAACCGTTTCGGAAAACTTAAATCTTTAAATCTTGACGGTCAGGGAAAATAGCCGAACCCTCAGGGTTGCAACGTAAGAATAGCTGACAACACCTTATTAAAACCATGACCGTCGTTGCGGTCGTTTGCAAGGAGACATCAAGAAGATGGCTGTACCAAAGAAGAAAACATCAAAATCGAAGAAAAACATGCGTCGTTCTCATGATTCTATCTCTGCTCCGGGGATCTCGACCTGTCCTCAGTGTCAGGAGCCCAAGCTGCCGCATCGTGTCTGCGCCAACTGCGGGACATACAAAGGAAAAGAAATCATCAGCGACGATAGTATCTAACGTTTCGGCTGCCAGAAAAATATGTCTATCAAGATAGCAGTCGATGCGATGGGGGGGGACTTTGCTCCGGTATCCGAAGTTGCCGGAGTTGTTTCTGCCTGCCAACGCTGGGGATGCGAAGTCATCCTGGTTGGTGACGAAATCTTGTTGAATGCCGAGTTGGCCAAACATCAGACCGCAAATCTTCAGATTTCAGTCCATCACGCCAGTCAGGTTGTCGGGATGGAAGATTCCGCCTCTGATGTTGTGCGCAAAAAGAAAGATTCATCAATTCGGGTTGCGTTTGACCTGGTGAAAAAGGGCGTGGCTCAGGCAGTTGTCAGTACTGGCAATTCGGGTGCGACCATGGCCGCCGGAATGTTTGTTCTCAAACGGGTCAAGGGGATTGATCGCCCGGCGATTGGTACTTTGCTGCCCAATATATCCGGGATGACTCTGGTTCTCGACATGGGAGCCAATGTCGACTGCAAGCCTTTGAATCTTCAGCAATTTGCGATTATGGGCAGTCTGTATATGCAGCATGTCGCCGGAATTGAGTCGCCGCGGGTCGGTTTGCTTTCCAACGGCGAGGAAGACAAAAAAGGCACTGAACTGACGCGTGAAGCCCATCGTTTGTTAATCGACACTCAAATCAATTACGTCGGCAACGTCGAGGGTGGGGACGTGTACAACGGCTCGGTGGATGTTGTTGTCTGTGACGGTTTCGTCGGAAACGTCCTGCTAAAGGTTTCGGAAGGGCTGGCGGTTGCAATGACCAGCATGCTGCGCACCGAAATAGAAGGACGGTTTCTGTCTAAATTGGGTGCTCTCCTTAGTCGTAGTTCATTTCGGGCATTCAAAAAGAAAGTTGACCCTAGCGAATATGGTGGCGCACCACTTCTTGGTCTGGCCGGAACCGGCGTTGTTTGTCATGGCAAGGCTTCGCCCTTGGCGATTGCGATTGCCATTCGCCAGGCACAGGAATTTGCCAGTATTCGGATAGAGGAAAAACTGGCCCACTCCATCTGAACAGCCCACAAAAGATGCCGGATCGACCAGTTGAACGGATCCCAAGGAGAGTTGCTGTGATCAGAGCACGTATTACCGGTACCGGTTCGTATATGCCGGAAAAAATACTGACCAATTTCGACATTGAAAAAATGGTCGATACCTCGAATGACTGGATTGTTGCCCGTACCGGAATCGAGGAACGGCGTATTGCCGCCGAAGGTGAGTATACCTCTGATCTGGCGACCCGGGCGGCGGAACGTGCCCTGGAGATGGCAGGGGTTGCCGCCAGTGAGATCGATCTGATCGTGCTGGGCACAATCACGGGTGATTATCCCTGGCCGGCAACGGCCTGTATCGTCCAGAAAAATCTGGGGGCGGATAATGCCTACGCCTACGATCTGTCTGCGGCCTGCAGCGGGTTTGTCTACGCCCTGAGTTGTGCCAGTGATTTTATTCAGAGTGGTCGGGGCAAAAAAGCTCTGGTCCTGGGGGCTGAAACTCTCAGTCGGATTATCGACTGGCAAGATCGAAATACCTGTGTCCTTTTTGGTGATGGTGCCGGAGCCGTAATCCTTGAAGCCGGCGAAGAAGGTGATGAAGATGGCATCCTGTCTTCGCACATGCATTCAGACGGCAGTTACCTTGATTTGTTGTACCAGCCAGGCTTTGGCACCCGTCATATGCCCAATGCTGAAACCCTTGAAGACCGCTTGCCCTACCTGAAAATGGAAGGCAATGAAGTTTTCAAAGTTGCGGTTCGTTCTTTAACCAGTGTTTCGCTGGAAGCCCTGCAGGCCA
Source organism: Deltaproteobacteria bacterium (assembly GCA_024276935.1). Taxonomy (GTDB): domain Bacteria; phylum Desulfobacterota; class Desulfuromonadia; order Desulfuromonadales; family Geopsychrobacteraceae; genus Geopsychrobacter. Next base: position 75,016 of record JAJRWH010000005.1, on the reverse strand, counting down.
ATAATTTGAATGCCGATGATGTTTCTTTGTTTATTCCCCATCAGGCGAACAAACGGATCCTTGAAGCGACTGCCAAACGCGTAAAGCTGAAGGATGAGCAGGTCTATATCAATGTGCACAAATATGGAAATACCTCTGGTGCCACCATTCCTGTCGCGATGGATGAAGCCTACCGTGGAGGACTGTTGAAAAAGGGTGATCTGGTTCTCCTGTCGGCTTTTGGCGGTGGATTCACCTGGGGCTCTACGATGATCCGCTGGTCTATGTAACGAACAAAATGGAAAGAACAATGACAGCATTTATTTTTCCCGGACAGGGATCGCAATACCCCGGCATGGGGCAGGAGTTGGCCGAAAACTTTCCGCTGGCCCGACAGACCTTTGAAGAGGCCAGTGACGCCCTTGGTTTTGATATGGCGGCTTTGTGTTTTCGTGGCAGTGAAGAGGACCTGCGTCTGACTGCCAACACACAACCGGCAATCTTGACAACCAGTATTGCGGTGTTTCGGGTCATTGAACAGGAAACCGGCCTGGTAGCAAGTTATGCTGCTGGACATTCGCTGGGTGAGTTCAGTGCCCTGGTTGCTGTGGGGGCCCTTGATTTTGCGGATGCGGTTCGTACGGTTCGGCAACGCGGAACCTTTATGCAGGATGCCGTTCCGGTTGGTGTTGGTGCGATGGCTGCGGTAATGGGGGTTGATCGCGAAAAACTGGTAGAAATCTGCCAGCAGGCATCTGCTGACGAGGTTGTGGCTCCGGCCAATTTCAACAGCCCGGTGCAGATTGTTATTGCCGGGCATGCAGGAGCTGTTGAGCGGGCGATTGCTCTGGCGAAGGAACAGGGTGCCAAACGCGCCATGTTGTTGCCAGTCAGCGCTCCTTTTCACTCTGCGTTGATGCAACCGGCTGCTGAACGTCTTGCCGAGGTTCTTGAGCCTCTCAAGATCGGTGAGTTTCGCTGCCCGGTTGTTGCGAATGTCGACGCCAAAGCCTATTCTGAACCGGACCGGGTGAAAGAATTGCTGGTCCAGCAGGTGTGTGCTGCAGTGCGTTGGGATGACTCAGTACTTGAGATGGATCGCAGGGGCGTTGAACGTTATATTGAAATCGGTCCCGGCAAGGTTTTATGCGGGCTGGCCAAGCGGATCGTCAAGGGGAGCAACACCGTGCAGGTTGACTCAGTTTCCACTCTTTCTGCGTTGGCAGATTAAGAGGCCGGTTGACCTCTGCTTCGAGGAGGAAATATCATGTTGGAAGGTAAGGTTGCATTGATCACCGGGGCCTCTCGCGGGATTGGCCGCCATACAGCGCTTCAGCTGGCAACGGCTGGTGCCGATCTTGTTGTCTGTGCCCGGTCAGAGGCTGCACTTGTCGAGCTGGTGGCAGAAATTGAAGCCCTGGGACGCAAGGCGCTTGCCGTTGTTGTCGATGTGGTCAATCCGGCTGATATCAAAAATTTACTGGAGCAGTCACTTGCAACTTTTGGACGTGTCGATATTCTGGTGAACAATGCAGGTGTCACCCGTGATGGTTTGCTACTGCGGATGAAGGACGAAGACTGGGATGCTGTTCTGGATACCAATCTGAAAAGTGCCTTCATGCTTACCCGGGCGGTTGCCAAGGTGATGTCCAAACAGCGCAGTGGCAGGATTGTCAATATTTCTTCGGTCGTTGGTGAAATGGGCAATCCCGGCCAGGCCAACTATTGTGCAAGCAAAGCCGGATTGATCGGTCTGACAAAATCAGTGGCACGCGAGCTTGCCCGGCGCAATGTAACGGTCAATGCCATTACCCCCGGTTTTATTGAGACCGACATGACAGATGACCTTGGAGAAAAAGCTCGGACGGAGTTAACGTCCCAGATTCCCCTTGGCCGTCTTGGTCGGGCGGAAGATATCGCACATGCTGTTATTTATCTGGCGTCTGATCAGGCGGGTTATATCACCGGCCAGGTGCTGGGTGTAAATGGTGGTATGTATATGTAGCATTTGATCAATCGTCGATCAAAAACTGGTATATCAAGCCTTTAAGGCTACCAACAAGAACAGGAGGAAAGCAGATGGCTTCTATTGAAGAGCGTGTCAAGCAGATTGTTGCCGAACAACTCGGTGTTGATGAGGATCAGGTAACCGCCGAAGCAGCATTCATGGACGATCTTGGTGCCGATTCCCTGGATACCGTAGAACTGGTTATGGCTCTTGAGGAGGAGTTCGATATCGAAATCTCCGATGAAGATGCTGAAAAAATCCAGAAGGTTCAAGACGCTGTTGATTATATCAACAAGGCGTCCTGATCATTTAGAATCCGGGGGTGAAAGCTTGTCACCCCCGGTTCTTTCACCCCACCCAGAGGTTGTGCCATGAGCATGGCTGTACCCAGACCTTCCATTGCAAACAGGAAAAGAGAGTCGCATGCGTAGAGTAGTGGTGACCGGTGTCGGGATCGTTTCTCCCTTGGGAACCGGTGTGGAAAAGACCTGGGATGCCCTGATCAACGGGCGTTCCGGTATCGACAAAATTACCCGGTTTGATGCCTCAAGTCTGCCGACCCAGATTGCCGGTGAGGTTAAGGATTTCAATGCCGAGGACTATATTGAAAAAAAAGAGATCAAGAAGATGGATCTTTTTATTCAGTATGGACTGGCAGCCAGTCAGGAAGCCCTGGAAGATTCAGGGTTGCAGATTACTGAGGAGAATGCCGAACGAGTTGGTGTTCAGGTCGGTTCGGGGCTTGGTGGTTTACCGACGATCGAGAAATACCACACGGCAATGCTGGACCGAGGCTACAAAAAGATCTCGCCATTTTTTATTCCGATGTTGATCATCAATCTTGCGCCCGGGCATATTTCGATTCGTTTTGGTGCCAAAGGCCCTAACGCTTCGACCGTGTCGGCCTGTGCTTCTGGTACACATTCGATTGGCGATGCCTATCATGTGATTGCACGTGGCGATGCCGATGCCATGTTTGCCGGGGGAACCGAGTCGACAATTACCGAACTGGGGATTGGTGGTTTTAACGTCATGAAGGCTCTGTCGACGCGCAATGACAATCCGCAGGCGGCGAGTCGTCCCTTTGAAAAAGGTCGTGATGGTTTCGTCATGGCCGAAGGTGCCGGGATCCTGATTCTTGAAGAGTATGAGCAGGCCAAAGCGCGTGGTGCCAGGATCTACTGCGAGATTGTTGGTTATGGTGCCAGTTCTGACGCCTATCATCTGACCCAACCGGCAGCAGGTGGCGAAGGGGCAGCGCGTTGTATTGCCATGGCGCTCAAAACGGGCAAAATCAATCCTGAAGAGGTTGATTATATCAATGCGCACGGCACTTCGACCCATTTTAATGATCTTTACGAAACCATGGCGATCAAAACTGTTCTTGGTGATCATGCCAAAAAGGTCATGGTCAACTCGACCAAGAGCATGACCGGCCATGGTCTTGGCGCCGCCGGGGGAATGGAAGCTGTTATTTCAGCCCTGGCCATAGATCGTGGTATCGCACCGCCCACAATCAATTATGATGAGCCGGATCCGGATTGCGATCTTGATTATGTACCCAACAAGGCGCGAGAAGCCTCCATTTCGGTGGCTCTGTCGAATTCATTCGGCTTTGGCGGCACCAATGCCACCCTGGCATTCCGCAAGATTTGAGGTCGATGATGATAGCCGTTGCAAGTGACCATGGCGGGTTTGAACTGAAACAGGCTATCTGCGCTTTGTTGCAAGAGCGCGGGCTTGATTTTGTCGACATGGGAACAAATGACGAAAGCTCGGTAGATTACCCTGACTTTGGTCGCAAGGTTGCCGAAGCCGTTGCTGAAGGCCGTTGTTCACAGGGGATCCTGGTCTGTGGCACCGGGATCGGCATGTCGATCACCGCCAATAAGGTTGACGGTATTCGTGCTGCCCTGGTTCATGACAGCTTCACGGCGCAGATGGCCAAAGAACACAACAATGCAAATATTCTGGTCATGGGTGGACGGATTCTTTCCGTTGATACGGGCCGTAAGCTGGTGGAGATCTGGCTTGACAGTACCTTTGAGGCAGGTCGTCATCAAAATCGACTCGACAAGATTCGACAAATCGAAACAGAACGAAGTCATTAACATATTGATCTACGCGGGGCGGCTCTTTCCGCCCCGTGCTCATTTACGGTTCCTGAACCGGTCGGAGAAGACGCATGATAGAAAATAACCTTGACAGGTTTGATCCCGAGATTACAGAAATCATCGCCGAAGAGACGTCACGTCAGGAGTACAATCTTGAGTTTATCGCCTCTGAGAACTTTGTCAGTGAGGCTGTTCTGGAAGCTCAGGGTTCAGTTCTGACCAACAAATATGCCGAGGGATATCCCGGTAAGCGTTACTATGGTGGCTGTGAAGTTGTCGATAAAGCTGAACAGCTGGCGATTGAGCGGGCCAAAGAGCTGTTTGGTGCCGAGCATGTCAACGTTCAGCCCCATTCAGGATCGCAGGCCAATATGGCGGTCTATTTTGCCGTTTGCAAACCCGGCGATACCGTTCTTGGGATGAATCTGGCTCATGGTGGTCACCTGACCCATGGCTCTCCGGTGAACTTTTCGGGCAAGCTTTTCAATATCGTTGCCTATGGTGTCAAGGAAGAGACCGGTACCATTGACTATGATGAAGTTGAGAAACTGGCACGTGAGCACAAACCCCGCCTGATTGTTGTCGGGGCCAGTGCCTATACCAGAACAATCGATTTTGCCGCTTTTCGTCGTATTGCGGATGAAGTTGGTGCCATTGTAATGGTTGATATGGCTCATATTGCCGGTCTGGTTGCCGCTGGTCAGCATCCCAATCCGGTTCCTTATGCCGAGTTTGTGACAACGACAACCCACAAAACCCTGCGTGGACCACGCGGCGGGATGATTCTTTGTACCGAAGAATGGGCCAAAAAACTCAACAGCAATATTTTCCCCGGGATTCAGGGTGGGCCGCTGATGCATGTGATTGCAGCCAAGGCCGTTGCTTTCAAGGAAGCTCTCAGCCCCGAATTCAAAACCTATGCGGAACAGGTTGTCACCAATGCCAAAACCCTGGCTGATGAGCTGGTCAGGCGTGGGTATAAACTGGTTTCAGGCGGTACCGATAACCATCTGATGTTGCTTGATTTTACCGGGAGCGAAATCACCGGGAAAGTGGCTGAGGAAACTCTCGAAAAAGCGGGGATAACAGTCAATAAAAATGCTGTCCCATTTGATACCCGCTCACCTTTTGTGACCAGCGGTGTACGGATTGGCACTCCGGCGACAACAACGCGTGGCTTGAAAGAGCCTGAGATGGTTCAGGTTGCAGAATGGATTGACCGGGCCCTCAATGTGATAGATGATGAGGCGGCACTGGCGAAAATTCGTGCTGAGGTCAAAGAGCTTTGTCTGCGATTCCCCCTTTATGCTCATCGACTTAAATAGGAACTGCTCATGCGTCCGACCTGGGATCAGTATTTCATGCAGATTACCAATCTGGTAGCAACACGTTCAACCTGTCTGCGCCGTCAGGTCGGAGCTTTGCTGGTCAAGGATAAAAATATTCTTGCCACAGGCTATAATGGCGTACCCAGTGGTATTCGGCACTGCGAAGAGGTTGGCTGTCTGCGTGATCAGCTCAATGTCCCCTCCGGGGAACGTCATGAATTGTGTCGTGGGTTGCATGCCGAACAGAATGCCATTATTCAGGCCGCCCGACACGGGATCAACATCGAGGGGTCGACGCTGTACTGTACCGATTCTCCCTGCATTATCTGCAGTAAAATGTTGATCAATGCCGGTGTTACAAATGTTATTTATGGCCGTGGTTATCCGGATGATCTTTCGCGGGAAATGCTCGGTGAGGCCGGGATTGATTCGCGCCAATATGATGGAGATCTGGCATGAATTGCCCGTTTTGTAGTCATGGTGATACCCGCGTTGTTGATTCACGACTTGGCAAAGAGGGTAAAAACGTGCGGCGTCGGCGTGAGTGCCCGGATTGTGAACGACGCTTTACGACCTACGAACGAGTTGAAGAAATATTGCCCTGGGTGATCAAAAAGGATGGTCGGCGCGAAGCTTTTGATCGTGCAAAAATCATTTCCGGTATGCAGCGGGCCTGTGAAAAACGACCTGTTTCGGTCGCCCAGATCGAATAGATGGTCGATCGTCTGGAACGCCATTTTCAGGAGAGTGGCGAAAAAGAGATCAATGCCAGTCTGGTCGGTGAAGAGGTGATGAAAGCCTTGCAGCAGGTTGATGAAGTCGCTTATGTTCGTTTTGCCTCTGTTTATCGCCAGTTCAAAGATATTAATGAATTTATGCTTGAACTGAAGGACCTTCTGGGTAAGCCTGGCAGCTGACAGCGGGAACAGTTTGATTTTTTTGCCAGCCGGGGTACTTTTGTATTCCGGCTGTCTGGTTTTCACCTGAATCAGGTTTCAGCAAACGAGTAGTGCGCTAATGGATCAGCATCAAACATATATGCGACGTGCCCTGAACCTGGCTTGCAAGGCTTTGGGACGCACCTCTCCCAATCCGGCGGTTGGTGCAGTTATCGTGCGTGATGACCAGGTGGTGGGTGAGGGCTACCATCCCGCTGCGGGCGAACCCCACGCCGAAATTTTTGCCTTGCGCGATGCGGGTGACCAGGCCGCAGGGGCTGACATCTATGTGACGCTTGAACCCTGTTCGCACCAGGGCCGTACCGGGCCCTGTGCCGATGCCCTGATCGCTGCGGGCATCAGACGGGTTTTCATCGGTACCATTGACCCGAATCCACAGGTTTCCGGACGTGGAGTCAAACGGTTGCAGGCCGCTGGAATCGAGGTTTACAAAGGGATCTGCGAAGCAGAGTGTCAAAAACTGATCGCCCCTTTTGCCTGGCATCTCCAGCACAAAACACCATTGACTCTGTATAAGGCCGCAATGACTTTTGATGGCCAACTGGCAACGAACACTGGTGATTCGCGCTGGGTTTCAGGTGAGCAGAGCCGTGCCCGGGTCCATCAATTGCGCAATCAGGTTGACGCGATTATGGTTGGTGTCGGAACTGTGCTGGCGGATGATCCCCAGCTGACGACCCGAATAGCGCAAGGTGGTGGGCGTGACCCTCTGCGTGTCGTAGTTGACAGCCATTTGCGAATTCCCCTTGAGAGTCGTATTGTCTGCCAGAAATCTGCGGCAACGACTTTGATCGCCACGACAGGTCAGGCTTCAGCAAGCAAGATTGAGCAGTTGCAAAAAGCCGGGTGCGACCTGGTGATCCTGCCAGAAAGAGATTCTCAGGTGTCATTGCCTGCTCTTTGGGCTGAACTGGGTCGCAGGAACATTCAGTCGTTGTTGCTTGAAGGGGGAAGAACTCTGGCCGCAGCGGCGTTGCAGTGTGGTTTGATCAATCGTCTGCAGCTCTATCTGGCCCCCAAGCTGGTTGGTGGTACCGGACTTTCCGGGCTCTTTGCCGGAGAGGGTTGCCGCCTGATGAAAGATGCGCTGGAACTTGAGAACCTGAACGTAGAACAGGTTGGTGAAGATCTGTTGCTGAGCGCAGAGGTGAAAAGATGTTTACCGGATTGATTGAGGCGATCGGAACTGTTGCCAATCTGGAGCGGGGCGGCAAGATTTGCCGCTTGCGGATCAACAGTGCCATGGCCCAAAGTGACCTGCAACTGGGCGAAAGTATTGCGGTCAATGGCGTTTGCCTGACCCTGACAAGTTGGGATAGAAGCAGTTTTGCCGCAGATGTTTCCCCCGAAACCCTTGAGGTGACAACCCTGGGTCGTCTGACCTCTGGAGGCCTGGTGAATCTGGAGCGGGCCCTGCGTCTGGGAGATCGCCTCGGTGGCCATCTGGTCAGTGGCCATGTTGATGCCGTGGGTCGTTTGTTGAGCCGCCATCATGAAGGTGACTCCCAGTGCCTGACCTTCAGTCTGCCTGAAACCATTGCCAGTTATGTTGTGCCGAAAGGTTCCATAACAATCGATGGCATCAGCCTGACGGTCAATCAGGTCACAGATGATCAGTTTTCGGTCATGGTTATTCCACACACCCTGGCCGAAACAACCCTTGCCAGCCTGAGTCGCGGAGACGGGGTCAATCTTGAATCTGATATCCTGGCGCGTTACGTTGAACGCCTGACCAATCCGGGTCAGACAGCTGCTTCAGCAAAGGATAAGATATCCCTTGAGTTTCTTGCCAAGAATGGCTTTATGTGACATGATTCGCCCCTGCTGCCGCCTGATATCTGGCAGACACCTGAAGACAAAAACAGAGAGATACTGACAAAATGCCAATTGCAAAGATTGAAGCTGCCCTGAAAGATATTCGTGCCGGGAAAATGGTCATCCTGGTTGATGATGAAGATCGGGAAAATGAAGGCGATCTGACCATGGCCGCCGAGATGGTAACCCCTGAGGCGATCAACTTTATGGCCACCGAGGGCCGTGGGCTGATTTGTCTGTCATTGACTGAAGAAAGGGCTGATTACCTTGATCTGCCCCTGATGGTTTCTGACAACAGTTCGTCCTTTGGCACCGCGTTTACCATTTCGATAGAAGCTCGTCAGGGCGTGAGTACCGGGATTTCTGCTGCTGACCGTGCCCGCACAGTTCAGGTTGCCATTGCTGACGAAACCACGGCCTATGATCTGGCGCGTCCCGGTCATATTTTCCCCCTGCGAGCGCGCAAGGGGGGAGTGATGGTCCGAACCGGTCAAACCGAAGGTTCGGTCGATCTGGCGCGTCTGGCCGGACTCAAGCCTGCGGGGGTCATTTGTGAAATCATGAACCCGGATGGCACCATGGCCCGAATGCCACAACTTCAGGAATTTGCTGAAAAGCATGACCTGAAGATTGTCACTATTGCCGATCTTATCGCCTATCGAATGCGCAAGGAGCTGCTGGTACGTCGTGCTGCCGAGACTGTTTTGCCAACCAGTTACGGCGGGGATTTCCGGGCCATTGTTTATGAGAATGATGTTGATAATGCCCAGCACATTGCCCTGGTCAAGGGTGAAATAGATCCGACCAGCCCTGTTCTGGTCCGGGTGCACTCCGAGTGTCTGACCGGCGATGTCTTCGGTTCGCAACGTTGTGACTGTGCGGCACAGTTGCATGCTGCCATGCAGCAGGTTGCCAGCGAGGGCTCGGGTGTCATCCTTTATATGCGTCAGGAAGGCCGGGGGATAGGTCTGATTAACAAGATCAAGGCTTATGCCTTGCAGGACCAGGGTCGTGACACGGTTGAGGCGAACGAGGAACTCGGCTTCGGTGCCGATTTGCGTGATTACGGGATCGGTGCCCAGATGCTGACAGATCTTGGGATTTCCCGTTTGCGGCTGATGACCAATAATCCAAAAAAAATTGTTGGCCTCGAAGGTTATGGTATCGAAATCAGCGAACGGGTTCCCATTGAAACCCTGGTCCAGGAGACCAATCTCAATTACCTTAAGACCAAACGCGAGAAGCTTGGTCATATACTTGAACTCTGACCATTACTGCCCTGACAAAAGGAGTGGTTTCTCATGTCAAACCTGATTGAAGGAAATCTGGATGCTGCCGGGTGCAAGTTTGCCCTGATTGTCAGCCGTTTCAACAGTTTTATCAGCGAACGTCTTCTCGAGGGTGCTCTCGATACATTGAAGCGCCACGGAGCCGAAGACAAGGCTCTGACAATTGTTAAAGTCCCCGGTGCGTTTGAAATCCCCCTGGTGACCAAGCAGCTTGCGGCAGGTGGCCAGTACGATGCCATTATCTGCCTTGGTGCGGTCATTCGTGGAGGCACACCACATTTCGATTACGTCAGTTCAGAAGTGACGAAGGGAATTGCCAGTGTTTCCCTTGATACCGGTGTGCCGGTGTCCTTCGGTGTTTTGACAACTGACAGTGTCGAGCAGGCGATTGAACGGGCCGGGACCAAAGCAGGCAACAAGGGGAGCGAGGCGGCCATGGGGGCAATCGAAATGGTGAACCTTTTCAAAGCCCTGTAATCCAGAATAAGCCGTTGTTGTTTCTTTTCAGAGACTGAGTAAATGCAGATTCAAAACCGTAGACTCGGGCGTGAATGCGCTCTCAAGATACTTTTTGCCCTTCGCCACAATAGAACCATCGATCAGGAAGATCTGCTGGCTCGCTTTTGGGAAAACTTTCGTTTTGCTGACGATGCCCTGGGTGAACCGCTGGATGTTTCGGAGCGACCCATCCCTGAAAGTGCAAAATGCTTTACAGAGCAACTGGTGCGGGGAATCATTGAATTTCGGCCCGTGCTGGATAAGAAAATTGCCGAAGTTGCCAAGAACTGGTCCCTTGACAGAATGACCGCAGTCGATCTGTCGATTCTGCGCATGGCCTGTTACGAGCTCTGTTATCTCGATGATATTCCGGCACGCGTAACCATGAATGAAGCCATTGAGATTGCCAAACGCTACGGGACCAAGGAATCACCGTCTTTTGTTAATGGTCTGCTCGATAAAATAGCTAAGACACTTGAAACTCAAGAGTGTTGATCTTCTAAAGTTCAATCTTTCAGGATAATTTTCATGCAGAAAACACAGCTTAATGTTGGTCTTCTCGGTTTCGGAACCATTGGCACCGGAGTCGTCAGGGTCTTTCAACAAAATGCCGACCTGATTTTTCAGCGCACCGGAATCAGGATGCAACTGGTGCGGATTGCCGACCTGGATACCACCACAGATCGTGGTGTTTCATTGCCAGAGGGTGTTCTGACCAGTGATGCTGAAGCCGTGATCAGCGATCCCCGGATCGATGTCGTTATCGAGCTGATCGGGGGCTACAAACCGGCATTGCAGTTTATTTTGCAGGCGATTGAAAATGGCAAGCACATCGTTACCGCCAATAAGGCCTTGATGGCTGTTCATGGGCAGGAAATCATCGCAGCGGCCAACCGGGCCGGGGTTGATGTGATGTTTGAAGCTGCGGTCGGTGGCGGTATCCCCATTATTTCTGCCATCAAGGAAAACCTGTGTGCCAACCGTTTTTCAACGGTTCTGGGAATTCTCAACGGAACCTGTAATTTCATTTTGACAAAAATGACCGAAGACGGCAGTGATTTTTCTGAGGTTCTTGCCGAAGCTCAGGCTCTCGGTTATGCCGAGGCCGATCCGACGTTCGATATCGAGGGTGTGGATACGGCACACAAAATCACCTTGCTGGCAGCCCTTTGCTTTGGGACCCGGATTGACTTTTCTAAGGTCTATACCGAAGGGATTACCCGGATTACCGCGGTTGATATCGATTTTGCCACCCAGATGGGTTACAAAATCAAACTGCTGGCAATCGGCAAGCAGTGTGACGAAGCCATTGAGGTCAGGGTTCACCCGACCATGATTCCACAAAGTTACCAACTGGCCGAGGTTGATGGCGTTTTCAATGCGGTGCGTTTGTCGGGTGATTTTCTCGGGCCGGTTCTGCTTTATGGCAGTGGCGCAGGGATGGATGCTACAGCGAGTGCCGTTATGGGCGATGTGATGGCCATAGGGCGCAGTATCTGCTCAGGAGCTAAAGATAGAGCCCCTGTGATGGGGTATTGCCAGGAGCAGATCATTGATCAGCCCCTGCGTCCCATGAGCGAGATCATCAGCCAGTATTACCTGCGCTTCACAACCGTTGACCGGACCGGAGTTCTGGCTCAGATTTCCAGTGTCCTGGGTGCGCACAATATCAGTATTCAGTCGATGATCCAGCCTGAACGCCATGCTGCAGATTCAGTTCCGATTGTCCTGATGACGCACGAAGCCAAAGAGGCGGATATCACCAGCGCCCTGGCTGAAATCGACCAGCTGGAGATCATTCAGGAGCCGACCTGCCTGATTCGGGTTGAGACCAATCTTGATTGACGTGCCTTTGAGGCACTGAATATAAAAAAGGAGTTGCTTCACCTGAAGCAACTCCTTTTTTATTCCCAACGCCCAACGCCTACGTCCTATTATTCTTCAGTCGAAATACTCGGTTCAATGACAAAACGTTTTATCTTGCGCGTTGTTGTTTTCGGGAATTCATCTTCACGCAGACTGAATTTTTTAACCCGTTTGTAATCCGCAAGATCTTTGCCGTATTTGAGGACTTCCTGGCGAATGAGAGCTTCGACTTCCTGCGGGGTCAGGGGGCCTTTGTTTTGTTGCTGCTGATAGGTGAAGAGAGCTTCTTCGCAGGGGAATATGCTGGCATAAACTTCTTCGGATGTTGCGTTGACCTTATGGCCGTAAACCATAATTTCGGCAATTAAGGGGCTGTTGGACAGCTGGTTTTCCACCTCTTCGGGATAAACATTTTTGCCATTTGGGGTCACGATCAGGTTTTTGACCCGGCCACAAATCGAGACAACACCTTCGTTGTCAATCGTTCCCAGATCTCCGGTGTGATACCACCCATCTCGCAGGACATCGCGGGTTGCCTGCTCATTTTTGTAATAACCCAGCATGACATTGGGTCCACGAACGAGAATTTCTCCTGCTCCCTCGGCATTGGGGTTGTCTATTTTGATTTCAACCTTTTCCATGGGCAGACCGACCGTTCCTGCCTTGCGGCAATCAGGAGTTTCGGCAGCGATAACCGGTGAGGTTTCCGTGATGCCGTAACCCTGCAGCAGGACCAGCCCAAGTTCCTTGAATCCGGCGGCTATGGCCGGGTCGAGTGCGGCTCCACCGCTGACAAAAACAGTTTCCTTGCCAAAGGCCTTTTGAACCTTGCCGGTGACGATCCTGCGGCCGATTGGCAGATTGAAAAGAATCCGGGAGAGACTTTTGCTGTTGATGTTTTTCATCACCCGGTCAAAAAGCAGGCGATAAACCGCAGGAACACCGAGCAGGAAAGTCGGTTTGATCTCGTAGAGGTTGTCTCCAAGTTTTTTGATCGATTCGGCAAAGCTGACTTTCCCGCCAAGGGAGAGGGGCAGTAAAACGCCACAGACCTGTTCAAAGACATGGTTGATCGGCAAAAAAGACAGGGTGTGAATGCTGCTGTCGAGTTTGAACTGTTTGCTGGCAGCAAGAATATTGCTGACAATGTTGTTGTGACTCAGCATTGCGCCCTTGGAGCGTCCTGTTGTCCCTGAGGTGTAAAGGATGACAGCACAATCTTCAGCACGATGCGTAGCCGGGGGCAGGGGAGAGCGATTGTCGAGTTCTTCCAGGTAAATAAGCCGCTTGTCATCACGCAATTGCCGGTAACGGTTTTCCTTGATGCCCAGAACGTCGGCCTTTTTCTTCTGTTTCTGTTCATCAGGGCGAAGTTCCTGGCGCAGCTTGGCACTAAGCTCCTCAATGCGTGCCCGCTGATCGTCGGGCAGAGAGGCTTCGTCGGTCAGGGTCTTGAGTGCAGTAGAGATTTCGTCAAGCAGGGTGTCGACCCGGTCCTGGCCTGCCAACTGCCTGGGATCAATGTCGAGCAGGACGATTTGTTTGAGTTGCGGAATATCGTCAAATATTTCAAGCAATGTATCGAGTTGCTGACGACCGGTAAAAACCAGGTGGGCATCAGAGTCGGCGAGGATGTGTCTGAGTTCAGACGCCTTGAGCTCTTTATCGACCGGAATAGCCACGCAGCCGTTACGCAAAATTCCGAGATAGCAGGCAACCCAGTTTGGTGACGAAGGAGCCAGCAGGGCTACATGTTCTCCCGGGGAAACACCAAGTTCTCTCAGGCTGGCTGCGATAATTTCAACCTGTTGCCAAAGAGCCTGATAACTGGTGTCGACCCATTGCTTGCCCTGTTTCTGTTGCAACGCATTTTTTTCTGCATGGCGCTGGCAGCTGTTGCCGATGAATAGATCGATCGTCTGCACTGGAATCCTCCGTCCCGATATCGATGAATAAGTGGTTTTACAACAGGGTTTTAAATCTAGCTGTTTGGTCGGCAGAGAGCAAGCAGATAAGCGGTTCGACTCCGATCTGGCTGCAGTTTTTTTGTCATGGAAAGATTTTGTGACAAGGGGGTGGCAAAATGATTCAGGGAAAAATACCGGAGACCGTGAAAATGCCTTGACAGCTACGGAAGCGGTTTGGTACAAAAGCGCCCGTTGGTTGCAGGCGCGTAGCTCAGTGGGAGAGCACTACCTTGACACGGTAGGGGTCGGCGGTTCAATCCCGCCCGCGCCTACCACGACCGGCGGAAACAACAGGATGGATATGAACCCCGAGGCATCGCTTGAGATGCCTCTTTTTGTTTCGGGAGTTTGTTATGGCGACAGTGAAGATTGAATTACCTGACGAATCAATCAGGGAAGTCGAAGCTGGTTCAACTCCGTATGACGTAGCACTCGGGATCGGGGCAGGATTGGCACGTCAGGCAATAGCCGCTCGTTTTGATGACCAGTTGATTGATATGAGTACGCCACTTGAGCGTTCGGGAAAGTTGGCTCTGATTACCCAGAATGCCCCTGAGGCGTTGGAAATTCTTCGCCACTCCTGTGCTCACCTGATGGCCCAGGCGGTCAAGGAACTTTACGGTAACGATGTCCAGGTGACCATTGGACCGGCGATTGACAACGGGTTTTATTACGATTTCTTCAGTGACAAGAAAACGTTTGTTCCGGAAGATTTTGAAGAAATAGAAAAGAAGATGGCCGAACTGGCCAAGGCAGACCTGCCAATAACTCGCGAAGAAATGACGAGTGCCGAAGCGATTGAGCTATTTCGCTCAATGGGAGAAGACTACAAGGTTGAGCTGATCGAAGATCTTGGCGAAACCCGGGTCAGTCTTTACCGGCAGGGTGATTTTGTCGATCTTTGTCGCGGACCTCATATTCCTCGAACCGGTATTCTCAAGGCATTCAAGCTGACCAGTGTTGCCGGTGCCTACTGGCGTGGCGATGAGAAAAACGCCATGCTGCAACGTCTGTATGCGACCGCCTTTGCCGATAAAAAACAGTTGCGTGCTCATCTTGCACGTCTTGAAGAAGCGAAAAAACGAGACCATCGTAAGCTTGGGCGCGAACTTGATCTTTTTTCATTTAGTGAAGAAGCAGGTGCCGGTCTGGTGATCTGGCACCCCAAGGGCGCTCTCTTGCGGACAATCATCGAAGACTTCGAGCGTAAAGAGCACCTCAAGCGTGGTTACGATATTGTCGTGGGTCCGCAGATTCTCAAGACCGAATTATGGAAAACTTCAGGTCACTACGAGAACTATCGCGAGAATATGTACTTTACCGAGATCGATGAGCAGGGATATGGCATCAAGCCGATGAACTGCCTGGCCCACATGCTGATCTACAAGACAAAGTTGCGTTCCTATCGTGATTTGCCACAACGCTACTTTGAACTCGGCATGGTCCATCGTCACGAAAAGTCAGGTGTGCTGCACGGTTTGCTTCGTGTTCGCGGGTTCACACAGGATGATGCACATATTATCTGTCGACCTGACCAGATCGATGCTGAAGTCAAAGGGGTGATGCAGTTCGTTCAGGATGTTGCCGGTATTTTCGGTTTTGAGTACTGTATGGAGCTGTCGACCCGTCCGGAAAAATCGATTGGCAGCGATGCTGATTGGGAGCGGGCAACCAGGGCTCTCAGAAGTGCGTTGGATGATGTTGGCCAACCCTATGAAATCAATGAAGGGGATGGCGCTTTTTACGGTCCCAAGATTGATGTCAAGCTGAAGGACGCGCTTGACAGGGAATGGCAGTGTGCTACAATCCAGTGCGATTTTACCCTGCCTGAGCGCTTCGACCTGACATATGTCGGTAAGGATGGGGAAAAACATCGTCCGGTGATGTTGCATCGGGTGATTGTCGGTTCAATAGAGCGCTTCATCGGGGTGTTGATTGAGCATTATGCAGGTAATTTCCCGCTTTGGTTGTCGCCGGTTCAGGCCGTTGTTGTCAACGTGACAGACAATCAGGCAGATTATGTCAAACAGGTTGAATCCCGTTTGCGTGAAGCAGGTATTCGGGTACAGTCTGATTTGCGAAATGAAAAGCTTGGTTTCAAGATTCGTGAAGCGCAGATGAGCAAGATTCCTTACATGCTGGTGGTCGGTGATCGCGAGATGGAGGAAGGGAAGGTTACTCCACGCTTCCGTGACGGTAAATCCCTTGAGCCGATGACAGTCGATGAGTTTATCCGCTATATTGCGGATGAGGTTGAACGTTTTCACTGAGTTCCCTAAGTGGAGGCCCTGCGTTTCAGGGTCTCTTCTTGTGTTGGATCTGAAATCAGGTAGGCATGGACAGATTGAAACCCATGCTGTTGCGCAGGTGACGGAGAGAAGGAGGCAGACCCATAGCTAAGCAGGAGACAAACATCAACGGTGCAATCCGGGCAGCACAGGTTCGGGTTATCGATGACGAGGGTAATCAACTCGGCATTTTAGGGACCCCGCAAGCCCTGAGTATTGCAACTGAACGTGGACTCGATCTGGTAGAGGTATCACCTCAGGCTGATCCTCCGGTTTGCCGTATTATGGATTATGGCAAATACAAGTATCAGCAGGCCAAACGTGCTTCTGAAGCGCGTAAAAAGCAGGTGCGTGTTGAACTCAAAGAGGTCAAGATGCGTCCCAAAACCGACGAGCATGATTTTCAGTTTAAAATCAGACATGCACGTCGCTTTCTCGAAGAGGGGAACAAGGTCAAATTGACCATCATGTTCCGGGGTCGTGAAAATGCTCACCCTGACCAGGGGCTCAAGCAGCTTGATCGTGCCGTTGAAGAATTGAAAGATCTGGGTCAGGTCGAATCCAAACCGAGTAAGATGGGCCGCTTCATGACAATGGTTGTTGGTCCAATTAAAAAATAAAGCTGTCTGATCAAGGCGGCAAGACGACTGTACAGGAGTAAGAAAATGCCCAAAATCAAGACAAACCGGGGCGCAGCCAAGCGCTTTCGCAAGACCGGAACTGGCCGTATCCGCCGCAATAAAGCGTTTACCAGCCACATTTTGACCAAGAAATCGACCAAGCGTAAGCGCGAGTTGCGTCAGGGAACCCTGATTCACAAAGCTGACGAGCGCAACATTTCACGGTTGATTCCTTACCTGTAACGGGTAAGTCATTGCAGGTGCCGAGAACTGTGGGGATCATCTCCCCCTGCAGATCCGGCTGCGGCAGAAGCCGCAAACAAAACACCAAACCTATGAAGGAGAAGAGAGATGCCAAGAGTTAAAAGGGGTTTTAAAGCCCGCCGTCGTCGTAATCGCGTTCTGAAACTTGCCAAAGGCTACCGGGGCGCGCGCAGTAAACTTTTCCGGTCAGCCACCGAGGCCGTAGACCGGGGATTGAACTATGCTTTCCGTGACCGTCGTGTCAAGAAACGGGATTTCCGCGCTCTGTGGATTGCCCGTATTAATGCGGCAGCACGCGAAAATGGCCTTTCCTACAGTCGTCTGATTCATGGCCTGAAACTGGCCGAAGTCGGTCTTGATCGTAAGATCATGGCTGAACTGGCAGTGACCGACCCTGCCGCCTTTACCACTGTTGTTGAAACAGCGAAGGCGAAATTGCAGTAGTTCAACCGTTGCCGAATCAGGGAGGCAGGGCTTCGGCTCTGCCTCCCTTTTTTCTTTCTGCGAAGACTCAGGGTCCGATGAAGTCGAGAGTTGACCCTCGATGGTTGTCTGCGAAAACAATCTCTGCACGTCTTCCTTATCAGAAACTTTGTCTGTGGATTGAATTATGAAGGACTTGTTGCAAAAGCTTGAGAAAGATGCTCTGGCTGAAATAGCCGGTGCGGAATCGACTGCAGCCCTCCAGGAGATTCGTGTTTCCTTTTTGGGCAAGAAGGGCGCTATTACTGACATCATGAAGGGGATGCGTGATCTGACCCCTGAGGAACGTCCAGTCATTGGTGCATTGGTCAATCGTGTCAAAGATACTCTCGAAAAAGCCTTTTCTCAGCAACTGACAGAGTTGCAGCAGGCCGCGGTTGCGGCACGTCTGGCATCAGAAAACATCGATGTCACCCTGGCTGGACGCCAGTCGTTTCGCGGCTCACTCCATCCGGTCACTCTGGTATCCAGGGAGATTGTTGAAATTTTTGGCCGTCTGGGTTTTGCCGTTGAGGAAGGTCCGGAGATCGAACAGGATTTCTATAATTTTGAAGCGTTGAACATTCCGCGTGATCATCCTGCTCGCGATATGCAGGACACGTTCTATATCAGTGACGACGTCGTTTTACGGACTCATACCTCACCGGTACAGATTCGTTCGATGCTCAAGCAGCAACCTCCTTTGCGGGTGATTGCTCCCGGGACAGTCTATCGGCGTGATTCGGATCTGACACACAGTCCGATGTTTCATCAGATAGAAGGTTTTCTGGTCGACAAAAATGTTACCTTCGGTGACCTGAAGGGGATCCTGACGCACTTTTTGAACAATTATTTCGGTCAGGGGCTGGACGTTCGTTTCCGTCCCTCCTTTTCCCCCTTTACCGAACCCAGTGCCGAGGTCGATATTGCCTGTGTCATTTGTAATGGCAAGGGGTGCCGTGTTTGTAGCGGGACCGGCTGGTTGGAAATTCTTGGTTGCGGCATGATTGATCCCGAAGTGTTTAAATCAGTCGATTATGATGCCGAGCAGGTCAGTGGTTTTGCTTTTGGTATGGGTCTCGAGCGAATCGCGATGCTTAAGTATGGCGTCAGTGACCTGCGACTCTTTTTTGAAAACGATCTGCGCTTCCTGCGGCAGTTTTAATCCAGATATAAGGTTGATTCGATGATTGTAACCTATAATTGGCTCAAGGAATTTGTCGATTTTGACTACAGCCCGCAGGAGCTTGCTGATCGATTGACGATGGCCGGGCTTGAAGTGGAAAGCACGACCGCAATCGGTGAAGGGCTTGATAGCGTCATCGTTGCCCGTCTCGATTCGGTTGAGCGCCACCCCGATGCTGATCGTCTGACGGTGTGCAGCGTCAATAAGGGTGATGAGGTTGTGCAGGTTGTTTGTGGTGCGACCAATCACAAAAGCGGTGACCTGGTGGCCCTGGCGCAACCTGGCTCGGTGTTGCCCGGCGATTTCAAAATCAAAAAATCAAAAATCAGAGGTCAGGTTTCGTTGGGGATGCTCTGCTCCGAAAAGGAACTGGGGCTCTCAAATGAAGCTGATGGGATTCTGATCCTTGATCCCTCATCTCAGGTTGGCATGCCGGTTTTTGATGCCCTTCAGTTGAAAGATACTGCCTTTGAGATCGGCCTGACACCCAACCGTCCAGACTGCTTGAGTCTTGTCGGTGTTGCGCGAGAGGTTGCGGCAATCTGTGGTCAGCCCCTGCGTTTACCGACCATTGAAATTTCTCCGGCAGGAGAAGATATTTCAACTGCCTGTCAGGTTGAGATTGAAGACCCTCAGGGTTGCCCGCGCTACGCGGCGCGAATGGTGCGCAATGTCAAGATTGGACCTTCTCCTGACTGGATGGTTCAGCGGCTTGAGAGTATTGGAATGCGCTCGATCAACAATGTTGTCGACGTGACCAATTACGTGATGATGGAGCTTGGACATCCGCTCCACGCCTTTGATTTTCGTGAACTCAGTGCCGGTAAGATTATCGTCAGACGCGCCAGTGAAGGAGAATCGTTCGTCGCTCTGGACGATAGTGAGCACAAATTGAGTCGTGAAGATCTGATGATTTGTGATGGCGAACGTCCTGTGGCTATGGCCGGGGTTATGGGCGGACAAAACTCTGAAGTTCAGGACGATACCAGTTGTGTATTGCTGGAAGCGGCCTATTTCAACCCGGTCAGTATCCGGCGGACCAGTAAGAGGCACGGGCTGCATACCGAGTCATCCCACCGTTTTGAGCGTGGGGCAGATGTCGATATGGTTCCTGTTGCTCTGGATCGTGCGGCTACGCTGATTGCACAATTAGCGGGTGGACAGGTTGCCAACGGGGTGATTGATAATTATCCAGCGCCCCTTGAAAAAGCCGAGATTACCTTAAGTGCCGAAAAGACGGGTCGTCTTCTGGGGATTTATGTTGACCTGTCGCAAATTCGTCGACTTCTCGAAGGGATTGGTTTGACGACTGCAACCAACAAGACCGATGCCTCCGGCTTGATCGATGTTGTGGTGCCCAGTTTTCGTCCGGATCTTGAACGTGAAGTAGATTTGATTGAAGAGATTGCCCGACTTTACGGTTACGACAATATTCCGGTGACCATGCCTCTGGCCAACCTTGAAAGCCAGGCGAGCAAAGTTGAACTGAAATATGAAGAAAAGCTCCGCAATGCCCTGGTTGGCTGCGGTTTTTCTGAAATTATAAATTATTCTTTTGTTGCCCCGGATGCCGTAAAAAAACTTGCTCTTGCTGCGGAAGATCCACGTTTGCAGTCGGTTCGGATTCTTAATCCGTTAACGGAAGATCAGGCTGTCATGCGGACCAGCCTGGTGCCGAGTATGCTCGAGACCCTGGCAAAAAACCTGGCGTATCGGACAACAGATCTTCACCTGTTTGAAATGCGTCCTGTCTTTTTTGCTGCAACAGATACAACCGCAGGTCGTCAGGAACTGCACCTTGCCACTGCAATGACCGGAGCCAGAGATCCTTTCAGTTGGGCAGGTTCTGATGCACGGGTCGATTTTTTCGATCTGAAAGGGGTGCTGGAAAAACTGCTGGACATTCTGGGAGTACAAAAGGTCAGTTTCAGTGCAGAATCACCTGAACCCTACCTGCACCCTGGAAAGTCAGCCAGGGTAAAAAGTGGCGAGGCTCTTCTTGGGGTGATTGGAGAAATTCATCCTGAAATTCAGCAGGAATTCGACCTTGATCAGCCGGTCTATCTTTTTGAATTGAATCTTGACCAGGTGTTTGCTCTCGCCGGTCACAGAGATGCTTTTTTTGTTCCCTCGAAGTTTCCGGCAGTCGAACGTGACAGTGCACTGTTGATTGATGAGGCCGTTGAGGCTGAAACGGTCCTGCAAATTGCTCGTAAAAATCTGGGGAAACTGGGCCAAGATGCGGTAATCTTTGATGTTTATCGCGGCAAGGGGATTCCTGAAGGAAAGAAGAGTCTGGCCCTGAGAGTCAGGTATGGTTCGACGGAGAAAACCCTGACAGAGCAGGAGATAACCAAGGCTCATGGTCGATTGGTTCGTTCGATCTGTCATCAATTAGGAGCTGAAATCCGTTAAAAGGTGTTGCGGTGTTTTTGGCCCTGTGATATAAAACCTGAAATATCAAGTAGATAGTAGTCATAATGCAGACCTGCCACTGGATCGCAGGAGGGAACATGACAAAGGCTGATCTGATAGAGAGTGTGTACCTGGCAACCGGTTTTTCCAAAAAAGAATCGGCGGCAATTGTTGAGCTGGTCTTTGATCTGATGAAAGAAACCCTTGAAGAGGGTGAAAAGATCAAGATTGCCGGTTTTGGTAACTTTGTCGTTAAGGAAAAAGCGTCGCGTCGTGGACGTAATCCGCAAACGGGGAATGAAATCGAAATCTCGGCCCGCCGAATTCTGACGTTTAAACCAAGTCAGGTTCTCAAGGCTGCGATCAACGCGAACTAGGGTTGCGCGGTTGCGGTGGCAAGTATAATACCGGACAAAATTTTCTTTAAAATTGGTGAAGTTGCCGATATCGTCGGAGTCAAGCCACATGTCCTGCGATATTGGGAAACAGAATTCAGCACATTGAAACCGGTAAAAAGCCGCACCAATCAGCGGCTTTATCGGCGTGAAGATATCGAACAGGCCCTGCTGATAAAGACATTACTTTATCAGCAGGGCTTTACTGTCAGTGGTGCCCGCCAGCAATTGAAGCAGAAACCTGCTGCTTCTTGTGACAATCAGCATAAGACCATCAATCTGGACTCAGTGATAGAGCGTCTGCGCCGTCTGCGTGATCGCCTGCAACAGGATATTGAAAAGGCGGACAGGTGAGTTTTGTTCTGGCGACCAATGATGACGGCATTCATTCACCCGGCCTTGCAGCTCTGGTTGATACTGTTGCCGGGTTTGAGCCAGTGGTTGTTGTGGCTCCAGACCGAAACCGCAGTGCCATTGGCCATGCACTGACCCTTGATGCACCCCTGCGGGCTGATGAGATCCGCCCCGACGTTTTTGCGGTGGATGGAACACCGACCGATTGTGTGAACCTTGGTGTCCATGGTCTGGTTGCCGGAAAGCCGCGTCTGGTCGTTTCGGGTATCAATCGGGGGGCAAATCTTGGTGACGATATCACCTGTTCGGGGACAGTTTGCGCGGCTCTTGAAGCTGCGCTGATGGGTTTTCCGGCGATTGCGTTTTCACTGGATGCCCGTGATTTTTCGGTTGAGGATCTGGCGCGGGCCGCGGATGTTGTCGATTATCTGGTGCGGTATGTGCTGGTTGCCGGGTTACCCTCTGGCGTCTTTCTCAACGTCAATATCCCTTCAGGACCGATTCAGGGTATCAGTCTGACGCGGCAGGGGAAGCGTCATTATGGCGAGGGAATTGTTCACAAAACAGATCCACGTGGCCGCAGTTATTACTGGATTGGTGGAGGTTTGACCGGTTTTGAAGATATCCCCGGCAGTGATTGTAATGCTGTTGCTGCAAGTCGGGTTTCGATAACCCCCTTGCGAACCAGTTTAACCAGTGAAGCCGCGCTTGAAAAAATGGCAGACTGGAATCTTTCCCTTTCGTTGGATTGAATTTTATGGATTATGCTGTAGCGCGTCGCCGGATGGTAGAGAACCAGATCATGCGCCGCAATATTACGGATCAATCGGTTTTGGACGCCATGTTGAAAACCCCCCGGCATCTGTTTGTTGATGAGGGTCTGCGTCCACATGCCTATTCTGATGCCTCCTTGCCGATTGGTGAAAAACAGACAATTTCACAGCCATTCATGGTTGCGTCAATGACGGCTGCACTGGGGTTGCAGGGCCAGGAACGTATTCTTGAAATAGGAACCGGCTCGGGTTATCAGACCGCGATACTTTCTCATCTGGTCAGTCGGGTTTACACCATTGAACGGATTGCCAGCCTGGCCGGTCGCGCCAGACGAATTTTCGATCAGCTGAGTCTGACCAATGTAAATCTCAAGGTCGGTGATGGTACGATCGGCTGGCTCGACCAGGCTCCCTTTGACGGGATTATTGTCACTGCCGGGGCTCCTGATGTACCGACCGAGTTCCTTGACCAGCTCGCCGTTGGTGCCGCATTGATTGTACCGGTCGGACCTCAGGACAGGCAGGTGTTGCTTCGCCTGACTCGAACCGAAGATGGTCGTTTCAGCCGTGAAGAATTGATGGATTGTCGTTTTGTTCCCTTGATTGGTGAAAAGGTTGGGCCAACAATGGGATCTGACAATGGGAGAGTTTCGGTGTCGCCCGGGGAAGAGGGAACGTCGCGCATCAAGCGTATTTATGATTGGGTCCTGTCCTGGGCCGAGACCCCTTATGCGGTTCCGGCGCTGGTTGTTCTGGCTTTTGCCGAGGCCTCATTTTTTCCGATTCCACCGGATGTTTTACTGATTGCCTTAAGTCTTGCTCGTCCACAGAATGCCTTGCGTTATGCCTTTGCCGCAGCACTGGGGTCGACCTGTGGTGGTATTCTTGGCTACGCCATCGGTTATGGCCTCTGGACTTTGGTTGCTGACTGGTTTTTTACCTATATCCCGGGGTTTACACCGGCCCTGTTTCAGCAGGTCGGTGATCTCTTTGTGCGCTATGATTTCTGGACAGTTTTTGCCGCCGGGTTTACTCCGATTCCCTACAAGGTTTTTACCATTGCTGCCGGTGTGTTTAAAATCAATCTGCCGATCTTTATTCTGGCGTCACTGGTGAGTCGATCCTTGCGTTTTTATCTGGTGGCCTGGCTCCTGCGGCGTTATGGTGATCGTGCCCGGGCATTTATTGAACGTTATTTTAATCTGCTGACACTGGTTGTCCTGATTTTGCTGGTTGTTGCACTGGTCTTCTGGAAATTTTTTCTGCATACTCAGTAAACGCTGTCTAAACGGAACGGATTCGAGGCTTGCAAGAGGGGTTATGAAGATAATCGGTTTTACGACTCAGCAACGGTTAAAGACCAACAGTTTTCTGATCCTGTTGATTTTCGTGCTGCTGACCGGTTGTGTTCGGCAGGGGGTCTATCATTCAGTAAAACCCGGTCAAACCCTTTATCGCATCAGTAAGACCTATGATGTCGATGAAGCTTATCTCGCCCGAATCAACGGAATTCCCAATCCGACCCAATTGCGTGTTGGTACACGTATTTTTATTCCCGGAGCCACGCGCACCCGGTATGTTCCACCGACTGTTCCAGGTTATGGGACAAAACGCTCCAGCACTGTCTCTGCATCCAGATCCACGCCAGCAAAACCAAAACCTGTTCGCAAGCCTGCCCGGGTAAAAATCTCGAAAAAAACTCCGCCCAAAAAGGTTGTAAAAAGAACCTCAACGTCCGCCAGGTCACGCATTGTCATTAAGTTGCAATGGCCCCTGCGGGGAAAAATCCTGCGCTCTTTTGGGGAAAGAAGTCAGGGCGGAGGAGGCAAGGGGGTTGAAATCGCAGCCCGCGAGGGAAGCAAGGTCCGGGCTGCTGCTGCCGGCAAGGTGATCTACAGTGGTGATGGCGTGCAGGGATTTGGCCATTTGATGATTCTGCAGCATGAAAATGACGTTTTTACGGTCTATGGTTTCAACAGCCGAAACTATGTCAAACAAGGCCAGTTTGTCAGCCAGGGTGAGCGGATCGCCAGTTCAGGGCGGCCACCTTCGGGCGGGAGTGGCCGATTGCATTTTGAGGTGCGGGTTGGTAAGAAAGCAGTGGATCCCATTTTGTACTTGCCTTGAAAAGGACTAATCTTCTAGACTGCGATCTGTAGAGCTTTTTAATGATTAAATTTCCAGCTTGGCAGAAGAGACCGGGGAGAGATGATGGACGAGTATCTGGCAGATTTTGAAAATGGTGATGCGACGGGTCATACTTCAGAAGATGAGGGGTTCGAGGGGTTTGCGGTCATTCAGCCCCAACCCAAGAAAAGTCCGGTAGCGGTCAAAGAGCGTATTGATGAAGACACTGAACACTCAGCTGACGCAATCAAGCTCTACCTGAAAGAAATTCAAAAAGGAACCTTGTTGACGGCTCAGGATGAGCGTGACCTCGCTGATCTGATTGCCGAAGGCGATATGGCCGCCAGGGATCGGATGATCGAATCCAATTTGCGCCTTGTCGTCAAAATTGCCAAACGCTACATGAATCGGGGTTTGCCCTTTCTCGATCTGATTGAAGAAGGAAACATGGGCCTGATCAAGGCGGTTGAGCGCTTCAAGGTCAGCAAGGGATGCCGTTTTTCTACCTATGCAACCTGGTGGGTACGACAGTCAATTGAGCGGGCCCTGGTCAATCAGAGCCGGACCATCCGTCTGCCGGTTCATGTTGCGGATGATATCAACAAACTGGTCAAAATAAGTCGTGAACTGACCCAGCGTCTGAAACGCGAGCCCACACGCACCGAGATTGCCGATGCCATGGGGTGCGACGAAAAATATGTGCGGCGGATGCAGGTTCTGGTCAAAAAAACCTATTCAATTGAACATCCGATGGGTGAAAACAATGACTACAGTCTGATTGATACGATTGAAGACAAGTCTGCAGTCGATCCCGAAGCCATTATTCAGGATCTGGATCGTTTCAGCCAGGTTCTTGAGTGGATGGACGATCTGTCGGAGACCGAGCGCGAAATCCTGGCCCTGCGCTTCGGGTTGAATGACCGTGAACCACAGACCCTGGATACAATCGGTCAGCAATTTGGTGTAACCCGAGAAAGAATTCGTCAGATCGAAGCGAAGAGTTTGACAAAATTGCGCAAGGTTCTGGCGGAAAAAATGTCATCCCTGGCGGATGAGGACTGAACCTTTAACCTGTCATTGACTGGATGGAGTGACCCCCACATGGACAAGCTGAAAGAAATTATTCGGGATATCCCTGATTTCCCTAAAAAGGGAATTGTCTTCAAGGACATTACAACCCTGCTGTCTGATGCACGTAGTTTTCATCGGATGATCGATCTGCTGGCACATCGTTATGTCGGAGAGAAAATTGATCAGATTGTAGGGATCGAAGCCCGTGGTTTCATTTTGGGGTCGGCTCTGGCCTATAAACTGGGGACCGGAATCACCCTGGTTCGAAAGCCGGGTAAACTGCCCTATAAAACCCGTAGCATCAGTTATGAACTGGAGTACGGGACAGATTCGCTTGAAATTCATGAAGATGCGTTTGGCGAAGGGGACCGCGTTATTGTTGCCGATGACTTGCTCGCGACGGGCGGAACAATGGCTGCAGTTGTTGAACTTGTCAGCCAATGTGGTGCCGAAATCCATGAATGCGCCTTTATGGCCGAACTGGAGTTTTTGAATGGGCGTGAAAAGCTGCCTGATGGAAAAGTTTACAGTCTGCTCAAGTTTTAACCTGCAACAGGTTTGAATCTTTGTCAGCTGTCGGGGTCAGTTGTCCTGCGCCTGAGGTCCGATCTCTTGTCTTTTTATGGTTGATCCTGTATAACCCCAACGTCGAGACCCCGTAGCTCAGCTGGATAGAGCAACTGCCTCCTAAGCAGTAGGCCGGGCGTTCGAATCGCCCCGGGGTCGCCATCAATTCAAGGGCTTGGCATGTACGCCGAGTCCTTTTTTTGTTTCAACTTGATTCAATTTGGATTAAATTCTG
Source organism: Deltaproteobacteria bacterium (assembly GCA_024276935.1). GTDB lineage: Bacteria > Desulfobacterota > Desulfuromonadia > Desulfuromonadales > Geopsychrobacteraceae > Geopsychrobacter. The sequence continues at coordinate 48,436 of JAJRWH010000005.1, read as the reverse complement.
AACAGTCGATTATGATCAATCAGCAAGGGGAAAAAGAATGAATCTGACAGTCGTCGGAACTGGCTATGTCGGTCTTGTTACCGGAACCTGTTTTGCCGAGATGGGCAATCGTGTTGTCTGCGTTGATGTCGATGCGGACAAGGTTGAAGGGTTGAAACAGGGCAAATTGCCCATTTACGAACCGGGCCTTGATCCATTGGTGTTGCGCAATGCAGAACAGGGCCGCCTGCGTTTTACGACCTCGCTCGCCGACGCAATGGAGCGCTGCGAAGTCTTCTTCATTGCGGTGGGAACCCCTCCGGGTGAAGATGGATCAGCCGATCTTAAATATGTTCAGGCTGTGGCGCATGAAATCGGCGGATTATTACAGCAATATGCGGTTATTGTTGATAAATCGACGGTCCCGGTTGGAACTGCCGAACTGGTCCGCAAGACAATTCAGGACCAACTGGATAAACGTGGAGTCGAGGTCGATTTTGACGTGGTCAGCAATCCTGAATTTCTTAAAGAGGGCGCGGCAATCGAAGATTTTATGAAGCCGGACCGTGTGGTTATCGGGAGCGACAGCGATAAGGCCCGCGAGCTGATGCGGCAACTCTACGCGCCCTTTAACCGCAATCACGAACGAACTCTTTTTATGGGCGTTCGCGATGCGGAGATGACAAAATACGCTGCCAATTCGATGCTGGCCACCAAGATCAGTTTTATCAATGAAATAGCCAACCTGTGTGAAAAACTTGGGGTTGATGTTGAAAATGTCCGTAAGGGGATCGGATCTGATTCGCGGATCGGGATGTCGTTTATCTATCCCGGGTGCGGATACGGTGGCTCCTGTTTCCCCAAAGATGTCCAGGCGCTGATTCGCATGGCGGACAACGTTGATTTCAATGCCGGTTTACTCAAGGCCGTTGAATTGCGCAACGATAAACAAAAAGGCTGGATTGCTGCCCGGGTCAAGGATCGTTTTGGTGAAGATCTTCGCGGAAAGACCTTTGGTCTCTGGGGTCTTTCCTTCAAGCCAGGCACCGATGATATGCGCGAGGCACCCTCGCAGGTTCTTTTGGCAGAGCTATTTGAAGCCGGAGCACGTGTTTTGGCTTACGACCCCATTGCGATGGAAACGGCCCGTCATGAATTGCCAGCCACCTGGTTTGAGGAGGGTTCACTGGTTCTGACCAGTCACCAGTATGATGCTTTGCAGGGGGTTGATGCGATGCTTCTGGTCACTGAATGGAAGCCTTTTCGCAACCCGGACCTCGAGGCCATGAAGCGCCTGATGAAACAGCAGGTCATTATCGATGGTCGCAATCAGTATGATCCGAAGTTGATTCGTGAGGCCGGTTTTGAATATGCCGGAGTCGGTCGTTTAAATCATGACTGAAACAGACAATTTGCAGGTAGAGGCCGATCGGGGTTGTTTTGTTTGCGGTTGTGATAATACCGCAGGTCTCCAGATTCAGCTGGAGGTTGACAGCACCAACCAGACCGCAACCAGCCGTGTTCTTCTTGATCAGCGCTTTCAGGGGTGGCAGGGGGTTATTCACGGAGGCATTCTCGCGACCTTGCTTGATGAAGTTGCCATTTACGCTTGCCGCAGCCTTGGAGAGCAGTTTGTCACTGCCGAGATCAATGTTCGTTACCGCAAACCGGTGCCGGTTGATGCCACTGTTGACCTGAAGGGGCAGATTGTCGAGACTCGCCGCCGTCTGCACAAGGTTGCATCACGTATTGAAATTGATGGCGTTCTCCACGCAGAAGCCGAGGTCCGGGTGATGTGTCTGGATCGTTGATGGTGAGCAAATGGTCTTGTTCCTGAGGGGCGGGGATTTGTTGACAGTCGCAGGTGTTGTTGTTATAAAGGCCATCCAATTTACGGGCGTTTAGCTCAGCGGGAGAGCATTGCCTTCACACGGCAAGGGTCACTGGTTCAATCCCAGTAACGCCCACCAGTAAAAAAGAGGTTACGCAGTTTGCGTTGCCTCTTTTTTTGTGCCTGAGAATATTCTTGTCCGGCTGGTTTTAGTTTATGACCGACCATCCCCTGGCATGACCGAGCACGGGTCAAGGCTGCTGTGCTATTCTGCAGGAAAGCTCTTCCATTTTTGGAAACAGATTGTTTCTCTGACGCGAACCCGAGGTCATTATGGGACTTCTCGTAGATGGACACTGGCAGGACCAGTGGTATGACACAGAAAAGAATGACGGCGAATTTGTGCGTAAGGAGTCAAGTTTTCGCAACTGGGTGACGCCGGATGGTTTACCTGGTCCGACCGGTGAGGGAGGGTTTGCCGCGGCGTCGGGCCGTTATCATCTCTATGTTTCTCTGGCTTGCCCCTGGGCACACAGGGCTCTGGTTTTTCGTGTTTTAAAAGGGTTGCAGAAGGTTGTAGGGATTACCGTTGTCGAGGCGTTGATGCTGAAAAATGGCTGGGAGTTGAGCGAAAAAAGTGCTCTGGCCAGCCCGACACCACAGATTCGTTTGCTGTATCAGCTCTATCAACGGGCTGATCCGCAATATACGGGCCGGGTTTCGGTGCCGGTTTTGTGGGATATGGAACAACAGACCATTGTCAGCAACGAATCGAGCGAGATCATTCGTATGTTCAACTCGGCCTTCAATCATTTCAGTGCAAATCAGGCCGATTATTACCCGGCCGAAAGCCGTGCCGCCATTGATGCCATAAATGAGCGTGTCTATACAGAAATCAATAACGGTGTCTATCGCGCCGGTTTTGCGACCAGTCAGCTGGCCTATGAACGGGCCTGCCGGGATCTGTTTGACTCATTGGACTGGCTTGAAGGCTTGCTGGGCAAACAGCCCTATCTGGTTGGTTCACAGATAACTGAAGCAGATTGGCGACTTTTTACCACTCTTATCCGCTTTGATGCCGTTTACTTCGGTCATTTCAAATGCAATCTGCGCCGGATAGAGGACTATCCAAATTTGTCGAATTACCTGCGTGATCTGTATCAGCAGCCGGGAATTGCCGCAACCGTCAATTTTCAACAGATCAAGCGCCATTACTATGGAAGCCATCCCACAATCAATCCGACAGCAATTGTTCCCTGCGGGCCGCAACTTGATTATGACCGCCCGCATAATCGTGCCACTTTGAAGTGAGTTTGAAACAACTCCGGCAGAAGAACTGAATCCTTCTGCCGGAGACGGGTGGTTGCCTATTGCCGATAGGCGCAGGATTCGGGAAGCCACGCGAGTTGGGCAATCGTTTCAGGTGTCAACTTGATACAATCATATTCGATCTGCTGCCGATGGTTATAAACTTGGCACAGCCGGGTATGAATGTCGAGATGACGGCAGGGGACTTGAGTTGTGATGATTTTCCCCTTGCCATCAATCCCTTTTTCGAAGCAGCAAAGTCCGCAGCGTTTGCAGCGTGCTTCCCAGGTACTGGTTTCACCATCTTTCAAATCAGGCACACTCTGAATAGCCGCAGGAGTGACAAACACAACATCCGCCTTCGTGCTCGACCGGACCACCACATTCAGGGCATGCGCCACCATTGCCGACAAACTTTGTCGGAGCAGTGCCATCAGGAAGCATGTGCATTTCGATGGCTTTGGCTACCGCATCAGCACAGGATGTAATCCGGTTTTCACCATAACCGGCAGGTTTGTGACAGGTGATGCCGATCAATTGCTTGACGGCCTGGCGTGCCTGAACGCCACTGCGCCAGGCCAGGGAAACCAGTCGGCCTATGGCTTCACATTGTGATGCGGCACAGCCACCGGCCTTGCCCATGGTGGTAAAGAGTTCAAACGCACCATTTTCGTCTTCGTTGATGGTGACGTAAAGCGGGCCGCAGCCGGTTGTCATCTGAAAGGTTTCACCCCTGAGAGCCCGTGGACGGTCCCGTTTGCGTGAGGCTTTTTTGGTTTCCATCGGAACGATATCTTCAGGTTTTTCCTCATTCTTTTTACTGACCGACAGAACCTGCATGTCGCGGCTGCCATCACGATAGATGGTGACTCCCTTGCACCCTTCCTGGTAGGCAAGCTGATAAACCATGGCGACATCTTCGCGGGTCGCATCACTGGTGAAATTGACAGTTTTGGAAACGGCGTTGTCAGTGTGACGCTGAAAAGCCGCCTGCATCAAAACATGGTCTTTGGGAGTAATGTCATGAGAGGTGACAAAAATACGCCGGATATCCTCAGGGACTTCAGGAATGTCAGCGACGGTGCCATGCTCGGCGATCTTTTTCATCAACTCTTCAGAGTAAAAACCCCGTTCCCGGGCAATTTTTTCGAACAGGGGATGAACTTCAATCAGAATGTCGTTATCCAGGACCTGACGAATATACGAAACCGCAAACAGGGGCTCAACACCACTGGAGCTGTTGGCAATGATCGAAATTGTTCCTGTCGGTGCGATGGTTGTACAGGTGGCATTACGAATTTCCGGAGCCTCAGGTTTATCGTAGGTGCTGCCTTTGAAATTAGGGAAGGCTCCGCGTTCCTGGGCCAGAATGATCGATTCTTCATGCGCCTTGTCGTTGATGAATCCCATGACCTTTTCACCCAGGGCGATCGCTTCCGGACTGTTGTAGGGGATGCCGAGCAGGATCAGCATGTCGGCCCAACCCATGACACCCAGACCGATTTTACGGTTGGCGCGGGTCATTTCGTCAATCTCGGGCAGGGGATACTTGTTGGCCTCAATGACGTTATCCAGAAAACGGGTCCCCAGTGCCGTCGTTTGAGCCAGTTTGTCCCAGTCGATCTCGTTGCCTTTGAGCATGTGGGCCAGGTTGATCGATCCCAGGTTGCATGACTCATAGGGGAGGAGGGGCTGTTCACCACAGGGATTGGTCGTTTCGAATTCTCCGATATGTGGTGTGGGATTGTCCCGGTTCAGGCGGTCCAGAAAAATGATTCCCGGTTCACCGTTTGACCAGGCCATATCAATAATCTTGTCAAAAACCTTGCGAGCAGAGAGTTTCTTGAGGACCTTGCCATCGCGGGGATTAATGATGTCGTAGTCCTGGTCTTTTTCGACAGCAATCATGAAGGCTTCGGTAATGCCGACAGAAATGTTGAAATTGGTCAAGACGGTCTGGTCGCGTTTCGACATGATGAAGTCCATGATATCGGGATGATCAACCCGCATGATCCCCATATTTGCCCCACGTCTGGTGCCGCCCTGTTTGATTGTTTCGGTTGCAGTGTCGAAAACCCGCATGAACGAAAGAGGGCCGGAGGAGACACCACTGGTCGACCGGACTTCATCGTTGGCCGGACGAATGCGTGAAAATGAAAACCCGGTTCCGCCACCACTTTTGTGAATCAGGGCTGTATTCTTGATTGCTTCAAAAATACTTTCCATCGAATCTTCCACCGGCAGGACAAAGCAGGCTGACAATTGCCCCAGCTCCCGGCCTGCATTCATCAAGGTGGGTGAATTCGGCAGAAAATCAAGATCTGTCATCATCCGGTAGTATTGATCGGCAAAGGATTTTTTCTTTTTTCCTTTGACGGCGGGTTCGGCAGCGTCGATTGTTTCAGCAACACGCCGAAACATGTCGGCAGGAGTTTCGGTTGGCTCCCCCTTGCTGTTCCGTTTCAGGTAACGTTTGGCCAGAACGGTCAGGGCATTTTTGGATAGGGGCAGAATTTGGGCAGCTGGACTTTTCGACATAACAGGAACTCCTCAATGAACCGGTTGACACCCTCAATGATGACAAATATTGTCTTCTATAGACACAATATGCTGGTGGGTTCAGAATATAAACCACCAGATATGGGGTCTGTCAAGGTCGTTCTGTCAAGATCACAAAATATCTTGGGGATTGATAAAAACCCTGCGGGCAAACTCTGACCGCTTCCCGATTTCTGCTTGGCGCAGAAGAAGCGTGCCGTAGAATGACAGATGAGGTGTAATCCCCGGGGAATGTTGTTGACTGTTGGAAATTGATTCATTTTTGTCTGCTTGTTCCCTGAGGTGCTTTCCGTTATGCTGGCCATCGAATAGGGTAAAATGATTCATGAATTTCAGACAGGTTATCCATGTCCGCAGAAAAAATACTGATCGTTGATGACGAAGCCGGGATGCAACGCCTGCTGGCCAGAATTCTTGAACGCCAGGGTTATGAGACCCTGACGGTTGGTTCTGCGGCAGATGCCTTGCAGCTGATTGAAACCGATAGCATCGATCTGGTTCTGACTGATATCCAGATGCCGGGGATGAGCGGTCTGGAGCTGTTGCGTGAGATCAAGGCCTTCAATCCGGCCCTGCCGATTATCGTTATCACCGCCTACGGAACTGTCGAGAGCGCCGTTGAAGCCTTGCGTGCCGGCGCATACGATTATATTACCAAGCCATTTGAAACCGACGAAATCAAGTTGACGGTCGACAAGGCTTTCGAGCGTGAACGGCTGCTGGCAGAAAATCGGTATCTGCATCAGGAACTTGAAGATAAATATCGTTTTTCAGGAATCATCGGTTCGTCACAAATTATGGCTGATGTTTTCGAGATGGCCTCCTCGGTGGCGGTCAGCAATGCCAGCGTACTGGTAACCGGTGAAAGTGGGACCGGAAAAGAGCTGGTTGCCCGCTCTATTCATTACAATTCACCGCGTAAGGAAAAGCCGTTTATCGTTCTGAATTGTGCGGTTTTTTCTGAAGGAGTGATTGAAAGCGAGCTTTTCGGTCATGAAAAGGGCGCCTTTTCGGGGGCTGTTGGCACCAAGAAGGGACGTTTCGAACTGGCTGATCAGGGAACGCTGTTTATTGACGAAGTTGCTGAAATGAGCTCTGCGGCACAGGTCAAATTATTACGTGTCATCCAGGAACACGAGTTCGAACGGGTAGGGGGGACCAAAACGATCAAGACCGATGTGCGGCTGGTTGCGGCCACCAACAAGGATCTGGCAGCAGAGGTTCAGGCCGGTCGATTTCGTGAGGATCTTTATTACCGGTTGAACGTTGTTCATCTGGTGATGCCACCACTGCGCGACCGGCGTGAGGATATCGAACCCCTGGTTCAGCATTTTCTGGAAAAGTACAAAGCGGAAACCGGCAAGAAGATTTCTGAAATTTCTCCCCGGGCCATGGGGGCGTTGATTGCCCATGAATGGCCCGGAAACGTCCGTGAACTGCAAAATGCCATAGAACGTGCAGTGGTTCTTTGCCGGGGTGACATTATTACTCCCCATGACCTGCCACAGGAAGTCCGTGGTGACAATGAAATCTGTCTGACCCTGCCGCAGACCGGGAGCAATCTTACTGAAATTCTGGATGACCTTGAACGCCAGTTGATTATTCAGACTCTGCGGCGTGAAGGAGCTTCACAGACTCGTGCTGCCGAAGCGCTGGGAATCGCCCGCACAACTCTGAGGTATAAAATGGAGAAATACGGCCTGATCGAACGCAATGAATGACAGAAATCTGTCATGGCTGCAAAATGACAATCTTTTAAACGGGCCTGTTCAGCGGCTCTGCTGGCGGTCAGCTGCTTTGTTTTTCTGGTACAATCCTTGCTCAGACAAATCCCTCATATGTTGCAGATTATCGATGAACTTCAGCCCTTTGTAAAAATAGAAACGGGATTAAACCATCTTGCGCTTCAATAGCTTAATCCTCATCATTTTTTTGTTTTTGCTCAGTTCCTGTACGGACACTGAACCGGATCGCCTGTATGCCCTCAAACTCGATCATCGGCCGCAGGCGGCTGATTGGGATGCTGCGTTGCCTAAAACGGTAACGGTCAAGGGGGGACGGCTCAACAAACTTAATCCCTTGCCCGAAATCGACAAAGATACGGTCCATACGTCAACTGCCAGTTGTCATCATGGTGCCGGTTTGCCCGAACCAATCGCCATCGATGTGCGGGCTTTTTACACCGCGACGGATCTTTATCTGCGCCTGTCCTGGGTTGATTCAACACGCAATGACAACATTCGTGGCTGGAGCTATGATGGTTCTGCCTGGCACAGCAACGGTGATTTTGAGGATGGCATTGGTATTCTTTGGGATTCAGAACGAAAATATCCTGATTTTACCTGTTCTTACGCCTGTCACCTCGATGATTTCGGGGTCAGCGGGCAAAGCTTTCGTGGCCACAATCGAATGAAGCTTTTCAAGCCGGGGCCGTTGCTGGATCTGTGGAACTGGAAGGCCGGCCGGACGGGTCTGCTGGCTTTTGCCGATGATCGTTATATCGATCAAAAAGGGATGCATGGTGATCTGCCTGGAGAGCTTTTCCATCCCAACTCGTTACGTCAGGTTCGTCCGCAGATGAAAGGCGAGGTTTTCGCTGCGGGAGATCGTCCTGTCTATGACTATGATGGTGTTGCCATCGAGGGCCAGACCTTGACTCTGTATTCACGGGCTCCTGGGTATCTGACTGATGCACCGACAGGTGATCGGGCTGATGTTGTTGCCAGATCATTCTGGCAAGATGGCCGCTGGACTCTGGTTTTGCGCCGGGCTCTTGATACCGGTTCTGAGCGTGATGCCCGTTTTGCTCCGGGAGAAGAGTCTGCGATCAGTTTCGGTATTTCATTGATGGACAATTCGCTCTATGAGCATTATGCGTCGACAGTACCTCAGACTCTGGTACTGGTGCCTACAAACGTTTCAGGGAAATGATGAGGACAGAAATGATGACCAGATTTAGAATTCTTTCTTTTCTTCTGTTGCTGGCCCTTTGGGGATGTAGTGACCAGCCTGCAACGGTCGGTTCGCAGAAAACTGAACTGGTGAGTGTGAAGGGCCAGGTTGTCGCGCCGCTGGAGAAAGCTTCGCTGTATATTTACAAAAAAGGGATGGATCTCTACGGACCGGCTTTTGCGGTTTCAGATGCAACCGACCGGCTGGGAAATTTTGCGATAGATCTTCCCGTGGGTGAGTATGTCGCCGTTGTGCGCAAGCGGGCCAGTGGTGAAACAGTCGGGCCTGTTGTCGCGGGGGATAATCGCAGTGACTTTATCCAGTTGACGGTCAAGGCCGGAATGGATGAGCTGAATGTTGTGGCTCCGGTCAAAATAGGTGATAATCGGCGTTTGACGACCCAGGATGCAAAAACTCTGACCGGTTTTGAAGGCACAATTACCGATGCCGATGGAAATCCGCTCGAAGGGTTGAGAATTCAGGTCTACGATCACGTCCAGATGTCGGAACGACCCAAGTATGTTTCAGAGAAAACCGGTCCTGACGGGCGCTATCGCATGCTGTTGCCCGAAGGCGGAACCTATTACATTTGCGCCCGGGATAATTTTGGAGGTCCACCGAAGTTGGGCGATCTTTACGGACGTTATGATCAGGGAACAATTGAACCCTCGGCGGTGGTTATCCGTAAGGATCAGATTCTTGAAGGGGTCAATATCCGGGTGACGAAGATATGGTGAGACTGGCCCTGGCATTTCTGCTGCTGGCCATTTGTGGTTGTCAGCAGACACGTGAACCGATTGCTCTTGATGAACTGGCCGCCTCGGCACGAAATGGTGATGCCGAAGCTCTGGTGCAGCTGGTTGGCCTTCTTGGTGAGCAGGGAGAGCGAACCAATGATCGCGTTTACGCGCTGATTCTCGAAATCGGGAAAGATGCAGTTCCTGCGTTGTTACCGGTTGTCGCTGATCCAGACCGGATCAAACGTGAGTACGTTATTGCGGCACTGGGCAATCTCAAGGCGGTCGGAGCGATCCCGGCGATTACCGGAGTTCTGGAAAATCCTCAATTCGGGCGACGTTATGTTGCGGCCTGGGCCTTGGGTGAAATAGGCAGTCAGGCTGCGGTGCCTCCTCTGGTTAAAGCCCTTGCTGACCAGGATGTTGAGGTGCGCAAGTATGCAACACGTTCTTTGATCAAACTGAATCGTCTGGCTGTTGCGCCGCTCATCTTCTTTTTGCGCCAGCCCCAGTCCCCCGAGGCTGAAGGTGCTGCGATACGTGCTTTGGGCGATATCGCAGATCCGGCAGCATTTGAAATCCTGTTGCAGCATCTGGATTCGGCCAATCGTGCCGATGTGGTAACGGCGTTGGGCAAACTCAAAGATCCGCGGGCGGTCGACGCTCTGGTTGCGGTCTTGCATGATCCTTCGTGGCGGGTGCGGATGAATGCGGCGACAGCTTTGGGCCCGATTGGCAGTGAGCAGCAGGCGGCAGCCCTGGAAACCCTGCTTGAAGATGATGTCAATGTCGTTCGCGAGTGGGCGGCACGTTCACTTGAGATGATGACCGGTCGGCGCTACACCTATCGCAATGAGGCGGGAGAATATGTCAAGCCGTATAACATTTACCACTGATGGCAGGGTGAACCAGTGAAAGATCTCCTTCATCTTCCGTTTGTTGGCGTTGTCCTGCGCAGTCGTTGGTTTTGGCGGGCGTTACGTTTGCTGGCCCTGGCTTTGACACTGCTTGTTATTGGCAGTGGTTGGCGTCAGCACCGGATACCGGGCGTCGCTGTTCCCGATCCTTTGATGTATACCAGTTTTGCGACTTTCAGCCTCTGGGTGGTCTGGATCATGGGGCTGGTGATTCTGGCTCTGGTCGCCGGACGTTTCTGGTGTGCCGTCTGTCCCTTCGGCTGGCTCAATGGTCTTTTGTCGCGCTATGGTTTAAAACGTCCGCTACCGGGTTGGCTGGGTGGGATGTTTCCGGTAACCCTGGTGTTGATCTCCCTGCAGATAGCGGTATATCTGCTGGCGATTCACCGTTACCCTGATTATACCGCGCGCCTGCTGGTGCTGCTTCTGGCAGCCCTGATCTTCAGTTCGGTGGTTTTTCGCAAGCATGCATTTTGTCAGCTTTTCTGCCCGGCAGGAGCAATTCTCAAATGCTATGCCAGGGTGGCACCCTTTGAGCTTCGGGTGCGAGATTCTGCCGTTTGCGCCGAGTGCCAGAGCGTACAATGTGTTTCAGAAACCCGCTACTGGCAGCGTTATGCGCTGGGTTCTGCAGTTTTGCACCTTCAACGGCAACGACCCGGTTGCCCGGTAGATATCCATCCGCGTCAGATTAACGATAACAGTGACTGTACCCTGTGCATGAACTGTGTCGAGAATTGCTGCAACGATAATCTGCGCATGGGTTTTCGCCCCTGGCTGGCCGAGATGTCACAGGCGTTGCTTGGCCGTGGTGAAGCCTTTTTGCTGCTGGTTCTGACCGGTATGGTGACGGCCAATTTCAGCAAGGTCAATGTTCCTTTACGCGAAATTCTGTTTGCGATACCAAAGAAAACCGCTCTGATCCTTGGTTGGCAGGCCGACGGTTACTTTCTTTTGGCAGCCCTCTGGATTACGTTGCTGCTTCCGTTGTTGCTGGCCTTACCAGGTATGATTGTTTATCGGTTCAGATCACTTCAAATCTCCAGGGTTGATACGCCACTCGAACCTGTGGAGAAACATGAAAAATCTTCTCTGTTCTCCGGGTCGTCAGCCCTGTTGCTGCCGACAATCCCTTTGTTGCTCGCTTCACACCTGATTCTGGCTCTGGTCAAGCTGAATGCCAAGCTGGGCTATCTGCCGCTGGTTCTGAGCGATCTGAGTGGTGTCAAAAGCTATCTGGCGGTACATCTGCTGGGAACCCTGCTCCAGCCGGGGGTTCTGCTCTCCATCGATCTTCTGAAATGGCTGGTCATTCTGGTGCTGATTGTCGGATATCTGCTGTCCGGGTTGGCGGTTAAAAAGCTGGCCGCATCTGATTCACGCAAGGGTTTCTATTTTGCCGGGGCCATGATCAATGTCAGCCTGCTGGCCGGGCTTTACCTCAATACGGTGATTCGATGGCTTTTTCTGCGCTGAGAGCGAATCTGCTGCTGGCGGGCCTGTTGCTAATCTTGCTGGCGACGCCTGCTGCGGCCTGTTTTGGCCCCAAACTTTTCATCGCGGTCGGTCCGGGTGTCATGGAAGAAATGCGTTACCATCTGGTGGCCATCTATCTGCATGAAAAAACCGGGATCGAAAGTGAAAAAATTGCGTTGAAATCTGAACTTTCAGCAATTGACGCATTTGCTGCCGAGGAGATTGATCTGGGATTCTCGGCACAAAAAACGACCATTGCTACCCAGGTATTGCAACTGGATAATAATCTGTTCCTCTATGCCGGGCCGAGACCTTTGCATGACCTGCAGTTCTCAACCGTTGGCCGTGCCCTTGCACGTCTTCAGAAAAAACTGACTGGTGAAAGCCTCGATCCGGTACGTCAGGCCATCAAAGAGGGGCGCTTGCCGGCCAGTGCGGTGCGCGATTTCATGCTTGAAAAAGGCTGGATATAACCCGATGCCAAAAATGTATAAATTTCTGTTGCTGCTGGTTCTGGGAGGACTGACGGGCTGTGCCCTGACTCCGACCGTGAATCGACCTGCGTTGCAGGTTGGAACCCTGGAGCAGCCAATCATTCTTTCCGGAGTTTTACCGCAGGATTTACGGCTGGGCGGGGTGATCCAGCTCAAAGGTGACCTGCTGGTTCCGGTGAATCGTCGTCTGGAGTTTGCTCCCGGCAGTCAAATCCTGGTGGTTGGAACCGACAGCACCAAAATCGATCCGGAATTTCTCGACAAGGGGACAGAAATTCTGGTCAAGGGACAGATCCTTTTTGCGGGAGAACAAAACGCGCCGATCAGGATATCTCTCGATGCAGCGACACCCGAAGGCGAGAACTGGGCCGGGATTGAGCTGTTTAACAGTCAATCCGCCATCTTTCGTTATGTTGATATTCTGGCGGCAGAAACGGCTATCCTCAGTATTGACAGCTCTTTGCAGCTGGAAGAGGTCAATCTGCTAGGCTCACGTTATGGTCTCCTGCTTCAGGGGCGTGGCCAGCTTGTTTACAACCGGGGGCAGATCAGTGGCGGGGATGCCGGGCTGGTCTGTTTTGATCAGAATACTCTCAACCTGCAACAGGTCCGGATTATTGACAACCTTGAAGAGGGTCTGTATCTGGCTGCGGGCTGTTCCCTAAAGCAGCAGGGGCTTCAGATTGCCCGTAATGATCTGGGCGCTGTGGCCCCTTCTGGTTATCGCGATCTGCTGGGTGATGCTCTGCGCTCCAATCGCGTCAATTTTCACGAGTTGGTGCAAGGGGAGACCTCACAATGAAATCCCTGCTGATCATCCTGCTGTTTTTTCCATCGCTGGCTTTCGCCCTTGAATATCACGGCGAGAACACAATCTACCAGGATACCGTTTGGCAGGGTGATGTCCTGATTGACGGAATTCTGACGATTGCAACCGGAGCGACTCTTGAAATCCGTCCCGGGACCAGAGTTCGTTTCACCCGGATCGATACCAATGGCGACGGAATTGGTGAAAGTGAAATATTTGCCCAGGGTCGCTTCATTGCACGGGGCACTGCAGAGCAACCGATTGTTTTCACCTCTGCAGCACAAAACCCGGCTCCTGGTGACTGGGGAACACTCAATATGATGTTGAGTGAAGAGGGTGAAAATCTGCTCGAAAATTGTCTGGTCGAATACGGCTATCGTGGCTTTCATGCTCATTTTTCGTTAGCCAGGTTGCGCTCTTCAACCTTTCGCTACAATCAACGGGGAGCTCAATTCCAGGAATCGACGGTTTTTGTTCAGAATTGTGAATTCAGTCGTAATTTTAACGGGTTGCAGTTTCGCGATTCGAAAGTCGTTATTGAAAACAGTCGAATATTTGCCAACAACTGGGGGGTCAGAGCGGTTTTTGTCGAATTACAAATGACGGGGAACCGGATTGAAAAAAACCGGACCAATGGTGTCAGTCTCCGTGATTCGAAGCTCCAATTGAGCAACAATCTGATCAGTGACAACCGTCGTGGTCTTTATCTTCAGCGAAGCAGTGGAGCTTTTTCGGGCAACCGGATTACGGCCAACCGTGAACATGGCATTTATCTTGAAGAATCTGTCGTCGATATCCAGGGAAACCTGATTGCCCAAAATGGCCGCTCCGGGGTGAAGATTGTCGATTCCGGTGGCCAGATCAGCAATAATCGTATTGAGGGAAACGGTGAATACAGTTTCTATAATTCCGGATCAGATGATCTGGAAATTGGAACAAACTGGTATGGAACCAGGGGGCGTACTCCCGCAGTGATGGATGGCCAAACTCGTGAGGGGTTTGGCCGGTTGCAGATTGCACCGCCCCTGAACCAACAACCTGAGGTGAAAGTATTTTGAAACCTGCCAGATTTGGCCTGTGGCTGCTCAGCGCGTTGCTTGTGCTTTTAACATTGAGCGCCTGCCAGCCAGAAGGAACCCGCCCCAAGATGCGGATCGGCTATATGAACTGCAACAGCGAAAAAGAAACCCTGGAACGGTTTCGTCCGCTGACGCGCTATTTGTCACAGCAGCTCGGGGTTGATTTTGAAGTTGTCCCGGTTGATACCCAGGATTTTCCTGAGCGTTTTGCTGCCGGAGAGTTTGAATTTACCCATACCAATTCGCTGGTCTATCTGATTCTGCACGAAGAAGACCAGTTGCAACTGCTGGCGACGGAAAAACGGGGTCGTTACGGCACCCACACTTCAGGTTCGATTATCTCACGCAAGGGCAGCGGGATAAGAACCCTGGCAGATCTGAAAGACAAGCGGATGGTTTTTGGACCCCAGCTGGCTCCCAGTGGTTTTCTGGCCCAGTATGATCTGTTGCTGCGGGCCGGGATCGATCCTGAGACCGATATTGCCTACTATGCGATTCCTTCCGGTTCGTTCAAGCATGAAAAGGTGGTTTACGGGGTTTATTTTGGCAAATTTGATGTCGGCGCTGCGCCTTCGCTCGATCTGGAATTGATGGTTGGTGATGGCAAGATTCAGGCGGATGATTTTAATATTATTGCGGAAAGCCCGATTATTCCCTATTGCACTTTTGGCGCCCGCAAAGATCTGGATCCGCAGCTGGTTGAGAAATTCAGACAGACACTGGTGCAACTCACTCAGGATGCAACGGTCGAATTTGAAGGCGAAAATCTCAAGGTTCTGGCGTCGGCCTGGGTCGATGGCTATGAAACCCTGGCCGATTCTGACTACGATCTGTTACGCGAGATGGCCAGGCGGGCCAATATGCCGCCTTACCAAAAGTTCTGATGATCAGGCGTGATCGATTCGACCTGTTGCTTTTTGCTCTTTTGCTGGGCTGTGTCCTGGTTCTTGGTCTGCTGTTGCTGAAGGGGCAGGCCCCCACAGGTTCTGGGGCAAGGATAGACAAAGCCCTGGAGCAGCAAATTGCCTATCAGGCCCGAGTCAACTTTTTACACAACCTTTACCAGCCGGTCGAGCAGCTGCGCCAGAAAGGTCAGCTTGCCGCCGCGTTGCTCAAGCTGGATGAGCTGGCCCGCAAGTATCCACAAGAAGCGCATGGTGAGATTTTACGAGGTGAAATTCTGTTAAAGCGCAAAGCGGTCAAGCAGGCGATAGATCATTTTGTTCGTGCTGTGCGTCTGAATGGCGATTATGTCGATCAGGCCAGTCCGCTATCGCGCTACCCGGAAATTCAGGGCCTGGTTGAGGCTCAGTTGCCTGTTTTCAGGCAACGCGCAAAGTCCAATCCGCAAAGTCAGTCCCTGCAAAACACCCTGACCGGACTCTATTACCTCCAGAGTCGCCTGGCTGGAGGTTGTGAATAGATTTCTATGAAGCGACTCGATCGGCAGCAGCTTATTATTCTCATTTCGGGGTTGAGCCTCGGCCTGCTTGGGGTTCTCCTGGTAGTGTGGGGAAATCCGCAGAATTCGGGGATCTGTGTTTCCTGCTTTCTCGAAAATACCGCCGGGGCTCTGGGGCTGCACAATAATCCGCGAATGCAGTACCTGCGCCCTGAACTGATTGGCTTCGTTCTGGGGGCGGCAATGATGGCCCTTATCGGGCGTGAGTTTAAATCTCGCGGGGGGAGTGCACCCTTGCCCCGGTTGCTGGCCGGAATCTTTCTGATTGTCGGGTGTGCGGTTTTTATCGGTTGTCCCATCAAAATGTTCTTGCGCTTTGTGGCTGGTGATCTGACGACATTGACTGGAATTGCCGGTCTGGTTCTCGGGGTCTGGCTGGGCATCAAAGGATTGGCTGCCGGGGTCAATTTTGGTGGCAGCCAACGCCAGACCGGAGGAGCCGGATTCTGGGTTCCGCTTGGTTTTGTGCTTTTGCTGACATTTCTTCTTTGGCCGCCCGGATTTCTGCTGCAATCGACGCGGGGCAGCGCGGCGCAAGCTGCTCCTGTTCTGATTTCGCTGGTGGTTGGTCTGGTCCTGGGAGGGCTGGCACAACGGAGTCGCTTTTGCGTAACCGGGGCGATTCGTGATGGATTATTGATGGGATGGCGAACCCCGCTGCTCTGGGGGCTGGCAGCTTTTCTGACCAGTGGTTTTGCAACAAGTGTTTTAACCGGACAATTTCATCCCGGATTTTATGGCCAGCCGGGGGCACATCTTGATCTGATCTGGAGTTTTCTCGGGATGTTGCTGGTCGGAATCATCTCGGTTGTGATTGGTGGATGCCCGTTCAGGCAGCTGATCAAATCTGGTGAAGGTGATGCCGATGCCGGGTTGGTGGTGATCGGAATGTTTGTCGGAGCCGGGCTGGTCCAGGCCTGGCAGATTGCCGGAACAACCGCCGGAGTCGGCCTCAATGGCAAGGTTGCGGTCATGGCCGGGCTGGTTTTCATTTTGGCAAATATGTTGCTTTATCGCGAGCGGACAGCTTGATCTGCATCGTTTCAGGTGAAAGGACCATTTAGTGAATAAACTGCAAAGAAATCCGGATATTGTCTGGCGGGTAGAAAAGCGTCGCCAGCAGGCTGTTCTGGAACGTATGGCTGCGGGAGAAGAGGGTGGTGATGAAGGGACCGTGATTCTGCTGATTTCCGGGATGATGCACCAGCTGAATCTGCTGGGTGGTATGATCTGGACCCTCTGTGACGGTCAGCGGGATATCGAACAGCTGGTGACGGAACTGCAAAAGGAATTTGACGTTGACCCGACTATCCTGCAGGCAGATGTGCAGGAATTCGTCGCTGATCTTGTTGAAAGGGGCTGGCTCTCCTATGACCAATCCACTGACTGAACAATTCTCGGCACCACTGACCTTCAACTGGACACTCTCGTACAGTTGCAACTTTGCCTGTAGCCATTGCTACAGCCGAGAAGAGCAATGTGCTGAGTTGACACTTGCAGAATTGAAGCAGATTGTCGATCGTCTGGCCAGGCATCAGGTTCCGTTTATCAATTTTGGCGGTGGTGAACCTCTGATTCATAAGGATCTTTTTGCCCTGAGTGATTACGCGCGCCAACAGGGTCTGAACGTTTCGATGAATTCGAACGGCTGGTTGCTCGACAAGCAGGCGGCAGAGCAGATCAAGGCCTGTGGTTTTCGCAGTGTCGGAATCAGTATCGACAGCGCTGATGGGGCCCTGCACGATGACTTTCGCAATCGGCCCGGTTCCTTCGACCGCGCGGTCAACGCCCTTGACGAACTGGCTGCGGCGGGTGTTCGCAGCACCATGAGTTCGGTCATCTCTCGCATCAACTATCAAAATTTCAACGACCTGCTCGATCTGGCTCGTGAGCATCAGGTCGCCCAGGTCTATCTGCACAATTTCAAATGCAGCGGGCGAGGGTTCAAGAACAGACAGGAACTTGATTTGACCCCTGAAGAGTGGAAAGATTTTTATCTTGAAGCCTTGAAAGTCAAAGAAGAAACTAGAGATTTGCTGATTTCATTCGATGATC
Organism: Deltaproteobacteria bacterium; assembly: GCA_024276935.1. Taxonomy (GTDB): domain Bacteria; phylum Desulfobacterota; class Desulfuromonadia; order Desulfuromonadales; family Geopsychrobacteraceae; genus Geopsychrobacter. The sequence goes on along the minus strand of JAJRWH010000005.1, from coordinate 30,779 downwards.
CGGTGATCGCTTCGCTGCCCGGATACAAGGAGAACTCCCTGGTTAAAGGCAGCAGCTGCGGGAAGTTGTCACTCCATTTACGCCCCAATGGGGATATGACTCCCTGCGGGTTTATTCCGTTGGTGGTTGGTAATATTCTGCAAGATGATTTCGAAGAGGTATGGTACAATTCTCCGGTATTGAACAAGATGCGCAACAAAGAGGCAAAAGGCAAGTGCCAGGGTTGCGGAGCTTATGAAGATTGCCTGGGAGGCTGTACCGCACGCGCATTTGCGACAACCGGTGATCTCAGCGAACCTGACCCGCACTGCTGGAAATAAGAAGTAACCCACTTCAGTTGAAACGGCTCAACTGAATAACCCGATAGTTGGAGGTCATGATGAAAAAGTATATGAAACCACGAGTTGTTGGTTCATCCAACGTTCATCCCTGCTGATGATAAAAGAGGGGAGCAGCTGGCTGCTCCCCTCTTTTATTAGAGAGATCTGGTTGATGTCACTCGATATCCTTGATGCTCCTTTACGTATTACCTGGGATTTGAACCACCGGGGAAAACCCTTGCTGGCAGACGATCAGCTGCTTGAAATTGCTGATCGCCTGATTGATGCAGGAGTTTTTTCAGTTCTGCTGGATGAACGTCCTTTGCTGTCATCCGCGTTGAAACCACTGGTTGAGACCCTTTCCTCAGGTGGCTGCCAGCTGGCGCTGATTCTGGGAGACAATCCGCAGGAGCTGGACAATCTGGCCTATCTTGCCCCGGGCCAGGCTCTTTTTGTTGATGCTGGTCACTGGTTGGGAAAACCGCAGGGTTTGCAACAGCTGGAGGCTTTCTTTTTGCAGCTTGACAAGGCTGGTTGTCAGGCCTCACTCCTTTGGGTTCCGGGTGGGGGGCAGTTGCGGCATCTTCCGGCATTGCTGGCTCTTTGTCAGCGTCTGAAACTCCCTTGTTTTAAGTTGCCAAACCATAAAATAGGTGCTAATTCTGAGCCGGTTGGAGAGGCCGGTTTACTCGGTCCTGCCGATCTTGTCGAATTGAAAGCACTGCTACAGGAAAATCCGCTGGATACCACGACAATCAAACTGGAAGTCCATGACCTGTTTCTCTGGGAACTGCTCTTTCCGCAAGGTGGCGGACAACGCAGTGAATATGGCGGGTGTCAGGCCGGAAACAGCCTGGGACATGTTACTGCCAATGGTGACCTCTGGCCCTGTTCATCCTGGCCACTGGTTCTGGGCAACCTGCTGCAAAATGATTTGCTGACCCTCTGGGACTCTGCGGCACGTTTTCGGGTTCGGGAAAAGGTTTCTCTCAAACCGGGAGATTGCACCGGGTGCAGTGATTATCACCTCTGTTTTGGCGGCTGCCGTGGCCTGGCACTCAATTGCCGCCAGGATGGTTTTCAGCGTGATCCTCTTTGTGCCGGACCACGTCATAACGAGGCTGACTGAATCGATGGCAAACAGGATTTATTTCGACAACGCAGCAACCAGTCATCCCAAGCCAGAAGCTGTCTACCAGCAGATTCTTGAAGCATTACGCTGTGGAGGCAATGCCGGGCGCGGGGGACATGGTGCAAGTCTTGCCGCAGATCGCCTGATTTTTACCGCTCGTGAGGCGGTGGCAGATTTTTTTGCGGTAGCAGATTCAAGCCGGATTGTTTTCACTTCCAGTGCCACAGAGGCAATCAACACGGCACTGTTTGGTTTGCTTGAGCCGGGTGATCGGGTTGTGACCAGCAGTATGGAGCATAATGCCGTTACCCGTCCCTTACGGCGTCTGGCAGATCTGGGTGTTGAAGTGATCAAGGTTCAGGCTGATGCCCAGGGTCGAATCGGGCAGGACCCGTTACGTCAGGCCTGTCTGGAACAACCCACCAGAATGCTGGTTTTGAATCATTGTTCCAATGTCAATGGACAGTTGCAGGAGATTGCCGGACTGGGGGCTTTTTGTCGGCAGCAGCAGATTCTTTTCTTGCTGGATGGCTCGCAAAGTGCCGGATCTTTTCCGCTTGAGATTGAGAAGGAACAAATTGATCTTTATGCGGCCCCGGGGCATAAAAGCCTTTTGGGCCCGTCAGGCACCGGGTTGCTCTATATTCGACCCGATCTGCAGGTGCAACCCCTGACCTATGGCGGAACAGGTGGCAACAGCCATTCTGATTTGCAGCCTGAGGCTCTCCCCGAGCGTCTTGAAGCCGGAACCCGCAACCTGGGCGGAATTGCCGGGCTGCTGGCGGCGATTGAGTATTTGCAACAGCAGGGAGTGGCTCGCTTGCGTGAGCAGACCTGCCACCATTTGCAGCTGTTGATCGAAGGTCTGGCAGAAATTGCCGGGGTCAGGCTGTATATCGCCGATCAGCTGCAACATCAGGGTGATGCCGTCTCTTTTACGATCAAGGATTGCGATCCGGCAGAGGTTGGCTTTCGCCTTGACCACGAGTTTGGTATCGCGGTTCGGGTTGGTCTGCACTGCGCACCGGATGCCCATCGGTCATTGGGAACCTATCCGCAAGGAACGGTTCGTGTCAGCCCCGGCATCTTTACATCAGAAAATGAAATCAGACAGCTACTTAAGGCCGTTCAGCAGATCAGTCAAGGTGTTTCGAACTGCTGATCAGGATTTCTTTGTTCGCGTAAAGGAGATATGAATATGCGTACAATTCAAGCGTTGCTAACGATTCTGCTGGTCAGTTTGCTTCTGGCATGTTCTTTACCACCGGACAAGCCGGTGACCCGGAAAGAGCTGGGGCAGTCCGGAATTTACCGAACGTTTAAAATTGAGGAATCTCCTGAAGAAGTTCTCAATGCCTTGAATATGGAGGGCGAGGTCGTTTTAAAAGGGACCTATCGTGATCGTCCCGTATATATCAAGATTCTGGCAACCTCTGATGGACTCGAAGTGACGACACTGGATCGTTGACAATCAACTGCCTGTCCTTTCGGTTGAGAACTCAGATGTTATTCAATGAGGAAAATCAATGAAAACCTATGTGCTCGACACCAATGTTCTGCTGCACGACCCTCAGGCCCTGTTCCGTTTCGAGGACAATAACGTTGTCCTGCCGTTGACAGTTGTCGAAGAGATAGATCGCTTTAAAAAAGAACAGAGTGAAACTGGCCGCAACGCCCGGCAGATTTCACGGATTATTGATGGCTTCCGCAGTCAGGGACGACTCTTCGAAGGGGTACGCCTCGAAGGCGGCGGGTTGTTTAAAATCGCAATTTATCGTGAAGAGGCGATGAAGCGTTTACCGCCTGAATTGCAGGTTGATCAGGGGGATAACCGGATCCTGGCGGTAGCGAAAGAACTGGTTGATGCTGGCCAAAGCTCGATTGTCTTTATTACCAAAGATATCAACCTGAGGATCAAGGCCGACACGATCGGTCTCTGTGCCCAGGATTATGAATCGGATAAGGTTTCGATCGACGATCTCTATTCCGGAACCTCTGAATTACTGGTTGCGCATGAACAGGTCGATCTGTTTTATGAAAAGGGTGAGCTTGACCTTGAAGGTGATTTCATTGCCAATCAGGGGGTCACTCTGGTCGATGAAGAAAATCCTTCTCATTCGGCGATCGGACGCTATGATGCGTTGCAGCAAAAGTTGCGTCCGCTCCTGCGGGTTCCCAAAGAGGGCGTCTGGGGGATTCATCCCCGCAACCGGGAGCAGCAGTTTGCTTTTGACCTGCTGTTCAATGATGAAATACGAGTCGTTTCTCTGGTCGGAAAAGCAGGAACCGGCAAGACCTTGCTGGCGATTGCCGCCGGGCTGCACAAGACAGCAGATGAAGCCGTTTACAGCCGCCTGCTGGTTTCCCGCCCGGTTTTTCCTATGGGGCGTGATCTGGGTTTTCTGCCCGGTGATATCGAAGAGAAACTGGCTCCCTGGATGCAGCCGATTTTTGACAATGTTGAATTGTTGCTGTCGAGTGTCGATGAGGGTGGCAAACGAAAACGTGGCTACCGGGAGCTGATCGATCTTGGTCTGATGGAAATTGAGCCGCTGACCTATATTCGGGGTCGCTCGATTCCTCGCCAGTATCTGATTGTTGATGAGGCCCAGAACCTGACACCACACGAGATCAAAACCATTATTACCCGAGCCGGAGAGGGGACAAAAATCGTTCTGACCGGCGATCCGTACCAGATCGATAATCCCTATATTGATTCTTCAAGTAATGGTTTAAGTTATGCTGTTGAACGTCTTAAGGGTCAAGATATTTCAGGCCATATGACATTGACCAAGGGTGAACGTTCTCCATTGGCCGAACTGGCCGCAAACCTGCTTTGAGTCGTGTATGCTGCTGCTAGCAATTGAATCATCCTGCGACGAAACGGCTGTCGCGGTCGTGCGTAACGGGCGTGAAATTCTGGCGAATCTGATTATTTCGCAGATTGATATCCATGCCCGGTTTGGTGGCGTGGTTCCAGAACTTGCATCCCGTCAGCATCTGCAGGCGATCTGTCCTCTGGTTGACGCGGCACTCGCCGAGGCGGGTGTAACGCTCGATCAGATTGAAGCTGTCGCCGTGACCCGTGGACCGGGACTGGTCGGAGCCTTGCTGGTAGGAGTTTCCTATGCCAAGGCGCTGGCATTTGCTCGTCAGATACCCTTTATCGGTGTTCATCATATTGAGGGGCACATCCTTGCGATCCAGCTGGAGCAGGAGGTTGCTTATCCCTATCTGGCCCTGGCAGTTTCCGGTGGGCACAGTCACCTGTTTCGGGTTGACGGAATTGGTGAATACCGTCTGCTCGGTCGGACGATTGATGATGCGGCGGGTGAAGCCTTTGACAAGGTTGCCAAAATGCTCGGTTTGCCATATCCCGGTGGCCCGGTGATTGATCGGCTGGCCATACAGGGCGACGCATCAGGAGTCAGGTTTCCTCGGCCCATGCTTAAAAAAGCGAATCTTGATTTCAGTTTCAGCGGGATGAAAACCTCGGTTCTCACCTACATAGAATCGTTGGGTGACCAGTTGGATGAAAATAAAATTGCCGATATTGCGGCCTCTTTTCAAGAGGCTGTGGTCGACGTGTTGTTGCAGAAAACCTTGCGCGCCGCCCGTGCGGAAGGACTGTCACGCATTGTTGTTGCCGGTGGTGTGGCGTGTAATTCAGGGTTGAGACAGGAATTTCTGAACACTTGCTGCAAGGAGTCTCTTGATGTTTATTTCCCATCACCGGTACTCTGCGGCGATAATGCAGCGATGTTGGCGGTTGCTGCAGATGAATATCTTGCCCGTGGTGCTTGCAGTTGCAATGATTTGAATGCTGTTTCCAACTGGCCTCTGGTTGAGGCTGGCCAGGAGTTTGTTGTTACCACCTGAAGTTGTTTACATGTGATATTTAATGTCCTGATACCGGAGGGTTCGCCATGTGGCGACGCTGGGCTTTTTTCAGACAATTCAAACTGAACCTGATCCGTCTGCTGCGTCTGCGGGATTCTCCTGAACGGATAGCCCGGGGCATGGCCCTGGGGCTGTTTATCGGGATGTCACCTACTTTCGGGGTGCAGATGGTACTGGCCCTGTTTGCTGCGATTCTGCTGCGTGAAAACAAGCTGGCTGCAATTCTCGGAGTCTGGGTGACCAATCCGGTAACCGCACCCTTTATCTATGGTCTCGAATATGAATTTGGCCGGATTCTGCTGGCGCTGCCGCACCCGGAGATGCAGCTTCAGTTCAATTATCATTTTCTGAAACTCTTTGGCTGGCAGGTTATTCTGCCACTTTCTCTTGGCAGCTTGCTCTTCGGGATTGCCGCAGCGGTTATTGGCTACATTCTGACCTTGAAGTTTGTTCCCGTTTTACGATTATGGCGGATTCCCCGCTGGCCCCGTCGCCGCAAGAAAAGGGATAAATAATCCCGATGAGTTACCGGACCAAAAAACGCTTCGGCCAGCACTTTCTTCATGATCAATCTGTGATCGACCAGATTATGCATGCCGCAGCTCTGTCTGCCACAGATCGTGCGGTTGAAATTGGTCCCGGACTCGGTGTCATAACCGACAGGTTGCTTGCCGTTGCGCAGCAGGTCGATGTTTTCGAAATTGATCGTGATCTGATTGCACGTCTGGAGCAGCGGGGAGATTCCCGATTGAAAATCCATGCCGGAGATATCCTGAAAGCCGATATGGCAACTCTGCTCACAGAACCTCCCTATACGCTGGTTGCCAACCTTCCTTACAATATCTCCAGCCAGGTTGTTTTTCAGCTGATAGAAAACAGGACACTTTTTTCGCGTCTGGTCCTGATGTTTCAAAAAGAAGTCGGTGACCGGCTTTGTGCCGATCCTGGCTGCAAAGACTATGGGATCCTCTCGGTCCTTTGTCAGCTCTGGTTCGATATCGAGGTCGTGTGCGCGGTTCCGCCAGAATCTTTTTCTCCGCCACCCAAGGTCGATTCACTGGTTTTGCATTTTATTCCCCTGGCAGAACCACGAGTTGATCCTGTTGATCCGGCCTTTTTTACCAAGGTTGTCAAAGCCTCTTTCACCCAACGACGTAAACAGCTGCGCAACAGCTTGATTGCGGGCGGATTCAGCCGTGAACAGGTCGCAGAAGGGCTGGAGAGCGCACAGATTGATCCGGCCCGCCGTGGCGAAAGCCTCGATCTTGAAGATTTCTCCCGTCTGACCCGTGCCCTGCGGACAGTTTTTTCCTGATATTTCTGCTCCATTGCTTGCAGACCCCTGTTCCCTTCGATAGCCTTGACGAATACGGATTTCATCTCACATTTTCACCAGTTATGGAGATTGTATGAAAATCGAATTCGTTCCACACGGCCACTCGGGAAAAGTGCTGCCGGTTGCTGATCTATTGCACCAGCTTGATCAGCGTCTGACCCCTGAAGATTCTCCACACCTCAGACCTCTTGCAGAAATTCTGCTGCAACAGGTTCCGGATATTATGCGTGGTGGTCTCAGTGCCGACGCTCTTTTTCAAAGTCTGGATGCCGTTGCAACCTTTCTGCGCAGTCGACACCGCAAAATCAAACTTGAACTGAAGCCGCTGGCAACATCCGGCCACTATTTTCTGTTTTGCAACGCCCCTGATGCCAATTACATCTTCACCAGTGTTCAGGAATACCTCCACCGGGAGGCGTTCAATTTCAGTGTCGTTTGTCACCCGATCCTCAGTGTCACCCGCAAAAAGGGCCAACTGGTTACGATTGCCGGAACCGAAGGAGAAGGGAAGCGTGAGTCCTTTATCTGGATCGAACTCAAACATTTTGCCAAAAGCAGCCGCAAGCCACTGTTGGCGGCCATTGAGTCGATTATCTCATCTGCCATCCAGATCGCCGAGGCGCGTCCGGCCATGCTGGATAAAATCAGGCATCTCAGCACCTGTCAGACCTTTTCCCGTTATACCGATCTGTTTCACTGGTTGTGCAGTGACAAGTTCTTTCCTGTCGCCGCACGTAGTTTCAAGGAGGTTGCGGGACAACCTGTCTCGGTTGTGCCCGACAGCAGTCTGGGGGTTGTCGATGGCTTGATTCTCGACCCCTTTGGCGAAAATCAATCTCCGGTCGATCTCTGTGCAGAAATATTTGCCAATCGAACATCTGTTCCAGGTCCGGTGGTTCTCGAAAAGGGAAACTTGCGCAATCCGATTCGTCATTTTGAACGCCTGACCTACCTGGGGCTTCGTGAGCCCACAGAGCAGGGGGCTGTCATTGAACATGGTTTCTGGGGCTTTTATACCCAACAGGGCGTTGACGAACCGGCGTTGAATATACCGGTTTTGCAGACCCGGATCGAAAATGTTCTTGCCGGATTGAATATTCCGGTTGCCAGTCATAATTTTCGTAAAGTGCGAGAAATCCTGAATTCGTTTCCCAAGGTTGAACTCTTTTTGTTGAGCGATGACGAACTGCGCCGCATGGTGCAGCATTTTGTTCAGATGCACCGCCAATCAGGGGTAAAAATCGTTGTAGCACCAAACATGTCAGGCTGTGGTCTGACGCTGTTGTTGATCATGCCACGAAGTTTTTACTCGGCAACCGGTATCACGCGGATAGAAAACTATCTCAAGCGTTACTTCAAGGCTCAGGCGGTCGATAGCCGTAATATCCATCTGTCGGCAGATTATCTGAGTGTCCATGTCAGCCTGCGTGTGTTTCAGCCCCACCTGACCATCGACCTGATTCAACTGGAGCATGGTCTGACCAGACTGGCGCTGCCCTGGAAGCGCAAGTTTCGGCGTTTGCTCGAACTTGATTCAGATCTGGGTTCACACCAGCTGTATCGCCGTTATCGCAGGGCGTTTGATGCCGATTACAAAACCCGGTTGCACCCGCGTTTTGCGGTACGTGATGTTCGCAATATAGAGCGGGTTCTGGCCGATGATCAGACGGTCTTTGATCTGTGGGGCCCCTTTGAAGGTGATGAACGCTACTACCGGCTGCAGTATTACAAACGCTCACGCAGCTACCTCAATGATTTGATGCCTTTTCTCGAAAATATCGGCCTGACGGTGATTGAAGAGGTTGATTACCTGGTAAAACCTGAAGGTCACGAAGTCTATATCAAGAGTTTTGCGATCAAACCCGGTCTCGAAAATACCTTGCCGATACCTGAGATCAAATCGGTGCTGCTTGAAACCCTTAAGGTCATGGAATCTGGTCAGGTTGAAAACGATTATCTGCATCAGTTGCTGCTTTTGACCGGTCTGGACTGGCAGGAAATCGATGTTTTCCGGGCCTATCGCAACTATTATTTTCAACTGGGAACAACTTTCACCAAAAAACGTGTCGCCTATGCCCTGATCAACAACCCCCAGGCCGCCTTGTTGCTTTATCGGTATTTTGAGGGCCGCTTTAAACCCTGTGCTGACTGGGATGATCCGGTAGCCCGCGAAGAACTGGTTCTTTCTCCGGTGCGTATGGATCTGGCCGAGGCCCTGTCTCAGGTTAAGGACACCAATGAGGATCAGATATTACGGACCCTGTTCAACCTGATCGACTCAACTGTACGAACCGGTTTTTTCAGACGCCGGGAAATGGATGATTATTTCATCAGTTTCAAAATCAGCTCCCTGGGGGTTCTGGAAATGCCCGCCCCGAGACCCATGTTTGAGGTCTATGTTCATTCAGCAACCATGGAAGGGATTCACCTGCGGGGTGGCAAGGTTGCGCGGGGTGGTATCCGCTGGTCGGATCGTCCCGATGATTTCCGGACCGAGGTTCTTGGGTTGATGAAGGCTCAGATGACCAAAAATTCGGTGATTGTACCGGTTGGCAGCAAGGGGGGATTCATTGTCAAAACGCCCTTCAGCACGCGCGAAGAAGGAATGGCCCTGGTTAAGGATGCCTATGAACATCTGATGATGGGGCTGCTGGATCTGACCGATAATCAGACGCGCAAAGGAATTGTCCGCCCGGCCGGATTGATTGCCTACGACGAAGAGGACCCCTATCTGGTGGTGGCTGCCGATAAGGGCACAGCCCATCTGCCAGATACGGCAAATGCTGTCAGTCAGGCCTATGGTTTCTGGTTGGGCGATGCCTTTGCCAGTGGGGGATCGCACGGTTATGACCACAAGAAGCTGGGAATCACCGCGCGTGGTGCCTGGGAGAGCGTCAAACGACATTTCCGTGAGATGGGCCTCGATATCCAGAACCAGCCCTTTACGGTGGTCGGTATTGGTGACATGAGTGGCGATGTTTTTGGCAACGGGATGTTGTTGTCAAAAAAAATCTGTCTGCTGGCTGCGTTTGATCATCGCCATATCTTTTTAGACCCCGATCCCGATCCGGCAGTTTCGTATAAAGAGCGGCAACGTTTGTTCAGCCTGCCACGTTCTTCCTGGGATGATTATGATCGCAGCCTTATCTCCGAAGGTGGGGGAATCTTCTCGCGAGAACTCAAGGAAATCCCCTTGTCACCTCAGGTGCGCAAATGGCTCGGAATCAGGAATAAATCGATTGACGTTCCCGGTCTGATTCAATTGCTGCTTTGCGCCGAGGTTGACCTGTTGTGGAATGGCGGGATCGGTACCTACGTCAAAGCATCAGCCGAAAAAGATTCAGATGCCGGTGATCGTCACAATGATGCCGTGCGGGTCGACGCCAATCAGTTGCGCTGCAAGGTGGTGGGCGAGGGGGGGAACCTGGGCCTGACTCAGCGTGGTCGTATCGAGTTTGCCTCATGTGGCGGGCGGATCAATACCGATGCCGTTGACAATTCAGCCGGAGTCGACAGCTCTGACCATGAGGTCAACCTGAAAATTCTGCTCCAGGTTCTGCGTCATGGGCGCAAGATGAAGACCATGGAAGAAGGTTATGAACTTCTGGCCGAAATGGAAGAGCAGGTCTGCCAGGACGTTCTGGCCAACAACTACGGTCAGACCCTGTCAATTTCATTGGATGAGATTCGCTGCCAGGCAGATGTTGAACCTCACCTTGAATTGATGGATCGTTTGGGACGTTCAGGCCTGCTTGATCGCCGTGACGAATTTTTGCCATCGCGCAAAGAGGTTGCTGCCCGTCATCCGGCGCGGTTGTTACGGCCTGAATTATCTGTTTTGCTGGCCTACAGTAAAATGGCCCTGTTTCGTGCCTTGCTTGACGAGGGCTTGCCTGTCGGACCCGTTGTTGACAACCAGCTGTTCAGCTATTTCCCGCAGCAGGCCCGGGACCGTTACAGCACGATGCTCAAAAAGCACCCGCTGGCCCACGAAATTGCCGCAACAATGATGACCAACCATGTGGTAGACCGTGCCGGAAGCAGTTTCTGCCAAAGAATTGCCCGCTTGACCGGCGCATCCCTGGGCAAGGTTGCCCAGACATACCTTTTGTTTGACCATCTGCTCAAAGCTGAAGATATCCGCAAAGAAATTTTTGCCCTGGACAATCAGCTGCCTGCTGAACGGCAATATCACCTGTTGCTGCACCTTGAAAAAGTTCTCGCCAACTTCTGTCATTTTGCCCTCAGTCACAACCTGCATCTGCCACAGGACAAAAAGAGCCTGCAAGGGTTGATACGCTGGTACGATGAATATATCGAAATATTGCCCGAAGCTCTTTCAGAGCAAATCTGGCAGGATTGTCAGCAGCGTGAGGCCGAGTTGCTTGCTATGTCTCTGGCGAAACCGGTGGCCAGGCAGCTGTCCATATTGGCGCATCTGGGAACCTTTTTACCGCTGGTGCGACTGATTCGTGAAACCGGTCACGACATGAGATCCCTGTTGCTGTTGAATCTTGAAGTTATGGACCGGGTGGCGATGGATCAGATTATTGCCGGAATCGAAGCGGTTGCGGTTCATGACAGTTGGGACCGGCGGGCCCGTGAAGCCTTGCTGGGCAGTATCCGTAATCTGGTCTTCAGTCTTGTTCACAAGATTGTTGTCGAAAACAAGGGCGACAGTCGGGATTTCTTTCGCAGTCGCAGGCAAAAATATCGCAGCTATCGTGATCTGAGAGAAAAACTGGCCCATGAAGATGTGGTTAATTTTCATCCTTACAGCGTTTTGCTGCGCGCATTGGAAGGGGTGCTCAATGGTTGATTTTGTTGCCAGAGGCAGCTATAAAAGATTCTGAAAATACTGGGGCGACCGCACGTCGCCCCTTTTCTTTTGCCATGGAGCCAACATAATGTCGAAACGAACCCTGGGGCCTTGTGTCACCTTTTTCCCCCAACCGACAACAATCATCAGTTCAATCTCTTTGGCGGGCGAGGTTAATTTGATGACCGCCTCCTGGGTGGGAATTGTCAGTAAAACTCCACCGACAATCGCTGTTTCATTGAACTCGGGGCGTAAAACCTATGAGAACATCCTGCAAACGAAAGAATTTGCGGTCAATCTGGTTCCGGCCAGTCTGGCTGTTGAAGCCGATTATTGTGGGGTTCGCTCAGGTCGCGAAGAAGACAAGTTGAAAAATACCAACCTGACCCTGGAAACACCAAGTCAGATTGCGGTTCCTTTGGTGGCTGAATCGCCGTTGAATGTTGAATGCCGCTTTATCCGTGAAATCGAATTAGGAGATTACCGTCTTCTGCTGGGGGAGATAGCCGAGATTCATGCCCTTGACAGCGCCTTTGCCGAATCGGGTGATATTGATGCGAAAGCCTTTGATCCTCTGGTTTATCTGGGCGGGATTCGTCAATACTGGGATCTGGGAAAAAAGTGTGCAAATGCCTATCAGGACGGCTTGACCCTGGCAGATAAAAAATAGACTCGACAGCCCTTTGATGGCTGTGGTATAGGGTAGAACGCTTTTTTAAGGTGAGTGAAATTTTCACACATCAGGTGGCCCGGGACTCGTACCGGAGCCGCTAAAACCTGGTGAGAACAACAGATACTGCCTGGATCCATTGTGACCGGGACGGAATAGCGATAGCAGACAGGATCAGGGGGGTTTCCCCTGTCGCCTAACTATGCCTTCCGTTGTCGGAAGGCTTTTTTTTTCTGACAAGGATAAGTCCATTGAAGAAAAGAAAAACAATTCTCGATATTGCCGGGATGAAAAACTCGGGTGAGAAAATCAGTGTTCTGACCGCTTACGATTATCCCTTTGCCCAACTGATGGATCAGGCGGGAATCGACGTCATTCTGGTGGGTGATTCGGTGGGATCGGTCTTTTCGGGCTATGAGAACACCCTGCCGGTGACCCTTGAAGAAATGATTTACCATACCCGACCGGTGATCAGAGCGACGGAGCAGGCATTGATTGTTACCGATATGCCTTTTATGTCCTATCAGGTTGATCTGAGCGATGCGCGACGTAACGCAGGACGGCTGATTAAAGAAGCGAGCGCTCAGGCGGTCAAACTGGAAGGTGGCGAAAATCTCGCCGAAACCATCGCTGCAATTACCGCGATTGATATTCCGGTGATGGCGCACATCGGTCTGACTCCGCAATCGATTCACCGGATGGGCGGGTTCAAGGTTCAGGGCCGCCAGGATGCCCAGGCCGAACAGATCATGGCCGACGCCAGGGCCGTTGAAGATGCCGGGGCCTTTGCCGTTGTCCTGGAGGGGATTCCGGCCCGGCTCGCGGCCCAGGTCAGCCAGGAACTATCGATTCCGACAATCGGAATCGGAGCCGGTGTCGACTGCGATGGTCAGGTGCTGGTTATCCACGATATTCTAGGTCTTTGTGACAAGTATTCCCCCAAATTTGTCAAACGTTTTGCCGATGTCCGGCAAACGATCAGTGAGGGGATCAGTTCCTATATCAATGAAGTAAAAACAGGCGTTTTCCCTGGAGAAGAACATTCTTTCAAATAAGGAAGGAGGGCCGGTCAGGGGGGCCGGTGTTGATCGAAAATGAAAACAAACCTGGTAATTGATGCAGAAGAGACATTTTTCGACTATGAGCAGGTGGCAAGGGTTTTGGATTATCCGCGGGAAGCAAGGCTTCCTGTACAGGAGCCCACGACGATTACCATCACTTCCGTTGCTGAAATGCAGCAATGGAGCCGCCTGCAAAAAGCTGCCGGGCGTCGAATCGCTTTCGTGCCGACAATGGGTTTTTTGCATCAGGGCCATCTTTCGTTGCTCGAAGAGGGGCGTGAAAATGCTGATCTTCTGGTGCTTTCGATCTTCGTCAACCCAACCCAGTTTGGCGTTGGTGAAGACTATGAAGACTATCCACGGGATTTAGCCGCTGATACGGCATTGGCCGAAAAAGCCGGGGTGAATGTTATTTTTGCTCCGTCGGCAAGCCAGATGTACCCTGCCGGTTATGCCAGCCGGGTTGATGTTGAAGGAATTACCGATCTGCTTTGTGGCGCCAGTCGACCCGGTCATTTTAAAGGGGTAACGACGGTTGTCAGCAAGCTGTTCAATATTGTCCAGCCCGATCTGGCTTATTTCGGCACCAAGGATTTTCAGCAGCTGGCCGTTATCAGACGGATGGTGCTCGATTTGAATATGCCGGTTGAAATTGTCGGAATGCCAATCGTCCGCGAGGCCGATGGCCTGGCCATGAGTTCACGCAACAGCTACCTGACCTTTGAAGAAAGACGCCAGGCTCTGGTGTTGTCAAAAGCCATTGCCCAGTCCCGGCAGATGGTTGCTCAGGGAGTGTTTGACAGTGAAAAGATTCTGGCCGAAGTCAAAGCTCAGATCGAGAACTGCCATAAGGCCCGAATCGATTACCTGAAAATTTGTCATCAGCTGAGTTTGCAGGAACAGGACCAGGTAGACCAGGATTCGGTTTTGTTACTGGCGGTTTATATCGGCAAAACACGTTTGATCGACAACGGTTTTTTACTTGCCTGACAGCGAGCAGGAGACTGTTCCGCATCCTATGTTGCCGAACCATCACTCAAACTGTGCCGATCCGATAGTTCTATGTCGGAACACAAGTGCATTCTTGAGCCGATAGAAACGTTTCTCGCCTCTGCCGCCACCCCGTTTTTATCGAACGGAGATTTACGCTGATGGCCACAATTTACCGCGCCCGGCATCTGCTTTATGGAGATGCCCCCCCGCTTGATGGTGGGGCTCTGCTTGAGCAAAATGGCCTGATTGCTGCCCTGGGGTCACTTGACGAATTAAAGAAATCAGAGCCGACCGCCAAGATCGTCGATTTTGACCAGGCGGTGCTGTTGCCAGCCTTTGTCAACGCTCATACCCATCTTGAATTGAGCCTCTATCCAGCCTGGGCCAAAGAGGCCGGGGCTTCATCAGCTCCTGGCAGTTTTGTTGACTGGATGCTGCGCCTGATCAAGGTCAAACGCAGTCTGCTGTCGTCAGAAGCGATGGCCGATGCGATTCGACATGGCCTGCAACGCTGTCTGGAGGCAGGTACTGCCGCAGTAGGAGATATCCTCTCCTGGCATGCGGGACTAAATATCTATGCCGACTCGCCCTTGCGCGGTCAGATCTTTCTCGAATCTCTGGGGCAGGATCCCGCCCGGACACAACAGCTTTATCGGCAGCTGGTCACGACACTGCAACGGCCCCAAAGTGGCAACTTCAGGTTTGCGGTCAGCCCTCATAGCCCCTACACCATTCACGCCGAGTATATGAGTCAGTTGTTTGAGCTCTGTCGGCAGCAGCAGTTGAAAAGTTCGGTCCATATTGCCGAATCCCGAGCTGAGGTTGATTTTCTCGCTCGGGCCGAAGGCGAATTGGTAGAACGACTCTATCCGGCCGTTAACTGGCAGAAATACAGCCCCAAAGCCAGGAAACTATCCCCTGTTACTTATCTGGAACAGCTTGGCGGGCTTTTTGCCGATCAGCTTCTGGTGCATGGGGTGCAACTGACCGCAGAGGAGATGCAGACAATTGCAAAAGCAGGTGCTCACCTGGTTCTGTGCCCGCGTTCAAACGACTGGTTGCAGGTGGGAACCGCACCTGTGGCCGAGTTGAAACGAGCCGGGGTCAAGCTGGCTCTTGGTACTGACAGCCTTGCAAGCAACCAGAGCCTGTCACTGTGGGACGAACTCTCTTTTGCTGCCAATGCTTATGATGATGTGCTGGATGCGGCTGAACTCTTTGCTTTGGCGACAACGGGAGGGGCCAGCGCGCTTGGTTTGCAGGGGCAACTTGGTGAGTTGACGCCTGGCCTGAGGTGCAGCTTTCAGATTGTCCGTCGGAAGGAACCTCTGACAGATAAAAAGCTGCTCGAAACTCTGATCACTGAAGGGGCAGGACAAAAGGTTGCTGCTCTGGTTCTGGATGGCGTTTCCGTGTTGTAAAGCCCTGGCGAACTCTTTATACTTTGAAGATAGCGATTATTACAGGAGAATCAGGTGATTGAAGAATACGGGACAATTGTCGAGTTGAAAGGGCGTCAGATCGCGGTTGTGATCTGCCAGAAGCAGAGTGCCTGTCAGCATTGTCCCTCGTCTGGAGCCTGTCAGATCGGGGATGACGGTCAATCAATGCTGGTTGAAGCGTTCAACCAGATCGGGGCCGAGGTGGGAGAAAAGGTCAAGGTTGTGACCAGCACCAAGCACTTTTTACAATCCTCTTTTATTCTTTACATTCTGCCGGTTGTCGGGTTATTGATCGGCGCCATTGCTGGACAGTATATTGCCGAAAGCACCGATATCGGAGTTGATCCCAAACTTTTGTCCGCCTTGATCGGGGTCGCTTTCCTGGTGGGAACCTTTTTGTGTATCCGGGTCGGTACCCGTGCGCTGCATCGCGAAATATTCATGCCGCGTATTGTTGAAATTCAACCAGAACCGGACACTCAAGCCAAAGAACTGTTGGATCATGGGCATTAAAATCATCGCCAGCAACAAAAAAGCCTATCACGATTACTTTATTGAAGAGACTTTCGAAGCGGGGTTGGTGCTTCTGGGAACAGAAGTCAAATCATTACGCCTGGGTCAGGTCAATATAAAAGAGTCGTTTTGTCGAATCCGTAATGGCGAAGTGTTCATCAATAACATGAACATCAGTCCTTACGAACAGGGCAACCGTGAAAACCACGATCCAACCCGGATGCGCAAGCTGCTTTTGCATCATGCTGAAATCGATAAGTTGATTCGTTATACCGAACAAAAAGGGCTGGCACTGTTGCCGACCAAGATCTATTTCAAGAACAGTCTGGTCAAACTCGAAATCGGTGTCGGGCGCGGAAAAAAGTTGCACGACAAACGCGAAACGCTCAAACGCAAAGAAGCCAATCGCGAAATGAACCGTGCAATCAAGAATGCGACACGCTGAAGTGAAATAGCAGTTTCGCAGCCTGTGCCAGATATGCCATAATAAAGAAGATGCTTAATAACACGGCGTCAAAGGCCCGGTGCCTGACGTCAGGTTTAAATGGGGGTGCCAAGGTTTCGACGGGGGTTGGAAACGAAGGTGGCATGCCGGAGTGGGCTGGCTCCGTAACAAAGCCCAACACTAACAAACGCCGACACTGACGTTCGTTACGCATTAGCAGCTTAAAGCTGCTACGTCTCTTCACTCATTGCCTGTGTGGCTGACGAGACGTTAATTGAGCAGGCTAGTTCCGGTGACTGTCTGCGGCACCGGGGCGAAACTCAAGCAGACTCGCCTGATCAATATCCTGTCTGTGGGAGACTGATCAGGTTAACTTAAAACACAGACTAAGCATGTAGAAGCCTGTCGCAGAAGGCTTTCGGACGCGGGTTCGATTCCCGCCACCTCCACCATTTCAAAAGGACGATCCCATCAGGGGTCGTCCTTTTGCACATTTCGGTGGTGGGAATCGAAGCGCAGCGAGCGCTGACTTAATGTCAGAAAAACGGCCAGGGATGGCCGTGTCAGCGAGCGGAGGGGAGCCTACGCAGGAGACTCCGTGATGGAGTCGAAGAAGTAGGCCCCGCCACCTCCACCAATTAAAAAGGACGATCCCACCTGGGGTCGTCCTTTTGTATATTTAAGGAATTGAAACTAGATGAGCCCCGGCTAAATTCAGAAAAGTGGCCAGGGATGGTTTTTCGGTGAGGTCGTCATGCTAACGGGTAACCGGGGCATCTTCGCCCATTATAACTGGTTTTCCTCTGTGCCAGACAACTGCGTATTGGCCAAGACGCCTTTTTCTTTCCAGGGTTTCCGTTACGGCCTTTTGCAGAGTATTCAGCAAAAGCTGCCCTTCTTTGGATGGAATTTTTTTTTGATGTTCGGTTATTGTGCACCCTTTTGAAGCAACTGATAGTAATCGTTGTGTAGAATATCACGATTTGTCCCTTTTTGCTCAAAAACCAGGACCGGAGTTTCGCCGTCGTTCATAAAACAGATGCAGCGGTTCACTCTTTGACTGAAATCGTTAAGCAGGTTGCGCAAGCTACGGGGAAAACGACGCTCAATATCGCGGGTGGGAATGTTGTGGCCACCGTGCGTCACACGTTCTGCAACGCGCAGTTTAGACATTTCGACACTGGGTAAAGCCAGATAGATTAATTTTACCTGCCAGCCGTCATTTTAAGCCGCTTGATTAGTCGTAGATAGGTTCGACCAGCCAAGGTGGTTTCAAAAGCAAAATCTTCACCTTTTTCGATACGTTCATCAATCTCTTTCAGGAAAATTCGACTTGCGCCAACAAGCTCTCTTTCCGGTGCCAATGGTGACAGCCCGGCGGCGATCAGGTCTGCATTGATGAAATGGGTGCACTGCGCCACCTTGGGCAGGTATTCCATGGCAAAGTTGGTTTTGCCTGCGCCGTTGGGGCCAGCGATAATCCAGCAAGTGGGCATTATATCTTCACCATGGGTCGTCCTTTTGCATGTTCAGGGGCGGGAATTGAAACGCTGCGAGCACGAAAGTCTCTGCCTGGGTCAGAACAGATCACAGGTAAACTGAACATCAGATTCTTTGCCATCCAACTGTAATTGTGTTGTGGTTTTTGGGGTTTGGGCAATAATTTGGCCGCGACGAATGACATAGAGTCTGGTGGGGCGCAGACGCAGTGCATCGATGGAACTGCCTGCCTGAAGAATGACGATATCGGCGTTGCACCCAGGTTCAAGTCCGTAGTTGTCGAGGCCCATGACGTTCGCCCCGTTGGTGGTTACGGCAGTAAAGGCCTGTTTTATCTGGTCTACACCGGTCATCTGGGCGATATGCAGACCCATATGGGCGACATCGAGCATGTCATGCGAGCCAAGACTGTACCAGGGGTCCATAACGCAATCATGACCAAAAGCGACGTTGATTCCGGCTTCAAGCAGTTCCGGCACCCGGGTCATCCCGCGCCGTTTGGGGTAATGATCATGCCGCGCCTGTAAAACAATATTGATCAGAGGGTTGGCCACCACATGCAGATCGGCATCACGCATCAGGGGGAGTAATTTGCTGACGTAGTAGTTGTCCATCGAATGCATCGATGTCAAATGGGAGCCGGTCACATAGCCATTCAGCGCCAGACGACGGGTTTCAAAGGCCAGGGTTTCGACATGTCGTGAGAGCGGGTCGTCAGATTCGTCACAATGCATGTCAACGCGCAGGCCCCGTTGGGCAGCGATTTCACACAATTGTCTGATGGACTGGCGTCCTTCATCCATGGTGCGTTCAAAGTGGGGAATTCCTCCAACCACATCGACCCCCTTGTCGAGAGCGCGTTGCAGATTCTTTTTGGCAGAAGGGTCTCGCAGGTAACCATCCTGCGGGAAGGCAACCAGTTGCAGGTCGATGTAGGGACGCATCTGCTTACGGACTTCGAGCAAGGCATCAACCGCCAGCAGACGGTCGTCACAGATATCGACATGACTGCGGATCGCCAGAGTGCCCCGGGCAATCGACCAGCGACAAAGTGCCAGAGCCCGTTCTTTTATCGCCTCAACGGTCAGATCCGGTTTCAACTCACTCCACAGAGCGATCCCTTCCAGCAGGGTCCCGCTTTGATTGATGCGTGGCTGGCCGAGGCTGAGAGTGGCATCCATATGAAAGTGACTGTCAACAAACGGAGGGCTTGTCAGGCAACCCTGGGCATCTATTTCAGAAACGGCCTGGGCCTTGATTGCGGCACCAACCTCAACAATCTGACCATCTCGAATGGCAATGTCGATATTTTTACGTCCGTCAGGAAGGTTTGCTTTACGTATGATCAGATCAAACATGCCATTCTCCAGACCTTGAGATTTATGATTTTAACGCTGTCAGGTTCTTTCCCCACGCCGAAAAGGAACCAGCAGGGCTTTGGGATAACGGGCTTTTCGGGCCATGACAATCATTGCGACAATACTGAGAAAATAGGGCAGCATCAAAAAGAACTGATAAGGAATCCTGGCACTGGATGACAGCTGCGCCCTGACCTGAAAAGCGTCGATTCCGGCAAAAAGAAAGGCTCCAAGCAGGGCTTTTCCGGGCCGCCAGGAGGCAAAGATAACCAGGGCGATACAGATCCAGCCGCGACCATTGATCATCCCGAAATAGAAGGCATCAAAAGCTGACATGGTCAGATAGGCTCCCCCGATTGCCATCAGGGCACTGCCAACCATTACGGCTCCGGTGCGGATGCTGAGAACATTGATCCCCTGAGCTTCCAGGGCCATCGAATTTTCACCGGCCATCCGCACGGCCAGCCCGAGTGGGGTGCGATAGAGGATATACACAATCAGCGGGACAATTGCGATGGCCAGATAGGTCATTGGGGTCTGGGAGAAAAATACCTCACCGACAAAGGGCAGGTGAGTCAGAACCGGAATCTCGACCGGTTGAAAAGGAACGATTTTTGGCGGGGTGGTGGTCGATGGCAACATCATCCGAAAACTGAAAAAGCTTAAGGAGGAGGCGAGCATGGTAATACCGATCCCCGAAACATGTTGCGAGAGTCCCAGATAGACAACAAAAAGGCTGTGCAGCAGGCCGAAAGCTGCGCCGACAAAGGCGGCGAACAACAGCCCGGTCCACAGGTCGCCTCCTTTGTAGACCCACATCCAGCCTGACATGGCGCCGATGGTCATGATCCCTTCAATGCCTAGATTCAAAACCCCCGAACGTTCACAGATCAGTTCGCCCAAAGTACCGAATATCAGAGGGCAGGCAATTCTCAGGGTGGCGGCCCAGAAGCCGGCATTGACCAGTAAATCAAGGATATCGTTCATTCAGCCAGATCCTTCTCTTTTTGCGCTAGCGAAACCGTACCCGGTATTGGGTCAGCATCAGGCTGACCAGAACAGAAAGAACCGAAGCGGCAACAATGACATCCGCAATATAATTGGGAATATTGACCGCTCGACTCATGGTATCTGCACCGACATAAATTCCGGCCAGAAAAATGGCCGAGACGATAACCCCCAGCGGGCGCAGATTGGCCAGCATGGCGACGGCAATCCCCGCGTATCCGAAACCGGGAGACAAGTCGAGGGTCAGGTAGCCTTTGAGTCCAGCGACCTCTGTGATGCCGGCAAAACCGGCCAATCCGCCACTGAGTAATGCGACCCGCAGGACGGTTCGATTGATATTGATTCCGGCGAAAGCGGCCGCAGCGGGGTTATGACCGACAGCACGAATTTCATACCCCCAGATGGTAAAACGCAGCAACACCCAGATAATGACCGCCGAAGCAAGGCCGACGATCAGGCCGAAATGCAGCCGACTTCTGGCCACCAGTTTTGGCAGCACCCCGGCATCAATGATGGGCATCGCCTGGGGCCAGCCCAGGGACATGGGATCTTTCAAGGGGCCTTCAAGCAGGTAGTTGACAAAAAGCAGAATGATGAAGTTAAGCAGCAGGGTGGTCACCACTTCATCAACCTTCAATTTGGTTTTCAGATAGACCGGGACCAGGAGCGCCAGTCCGCCAGCCAGCGCCCCGGCGGCAAATAACAGCGGTATCATCGACAGGGGCGGCAGGGTGATCATTCCGGTGCCCAGCCAGGTTGCGGCCAGGGCTCCGCAATAGAGCTGTCCTTCACCACCGATGTTCCAGAATTTGGCGCGAAAAGCGACCGCAGCGGCGAGTCCGGTCAGAATCAGCGGGGTTGCCCGGGCCAGGGTTTCGGTCCAGGCGAAGCTGGAGCCAAAGGCACCGCGTAAAAGATGATAGTAGGCTTCGCCTACCGGTTTTCCCGTCCAGACGATCAGGCCTGATGCGATAACCAGCGCAACCGCAACAGCGAAAACCGGGGCCAGAAATACCAGCCAGAGACTGACCTCTTCACGTTGTTCAAGCCTCATGCTGAAATATCCTCCTCACAGGATGCGGCATGATCGAGGTGACCGGCCATCATAATGCCGATATCGCGTGCCGTGACAGTTTGAACCGGCAAGGGCTGGCTGATTTTACCGTGGTAAATGACGACAATTTTATCTGCCAGTGCCAGTAATTCATCCAGATCTTCCGAAATCAGCAGAATCCCGGCGCCCTGACGCTTTGCCTCAAGCAGTCGTTCGTGGACCGCTGCAATTGCGCCTTCATCCAGCCCCCGCACGGGCTGATTGGCAAGAATAAAATCGGGATTGTTCTGCAGGGTTCGGGCGAGAATAAGTTTTTGCATATTGCCGCCAGACAACTGGCTGGTCGGCATCTCCATATTTTTGCAGCGAATATCAAAGTTCTGGATCAGTTTGGCGGCAAAGTCTCGGCAGGCCTTGAAGTTGATCAGAAAGCCGAAGCGCCATAAGGGTTTTTCACGCAGATTTTCGTTGATTATGTTTTCCCACAGAGTCATGTCGCCGACAACTCCCATGGTATGCCGATCTTCGGGGATCCTGGCCACGCCCATTTTTATGAACTCGCGGGATGCAAAGCGCCGCATTTTTTTCTCTTTAAAAAAGACCGATCCCGTTGTTGGTGCGCGCAGTCCACTCAGCAGCGCACCCAGAGCCGCCTGGCCATTACCCGCGACACCGGCAAGCCCGACAATTTCGCGAGCATTGACGGTGAGAGAGACATCATCAAGCAGGGTTTTATGGCCCTGCATTCCCGCCAGAGTGATATTTTCAAGTCGGATAACAGGATCACCGGGAGCGAGATGTTCAACTCTGGGCCGAGTGACTTTGTGACCGATCATCATTTCGGCCAGGATGTCACGATCCGCTTCCTTGGTGACAATCTCCCCAACAACTTTGCCGCGACGTAAAACAGTGACCCGATGGCTGATGCGGAGAATTTCGTGCAATTTATGCGAAATGAAAATAATTGACAGGCCGCGCTCAACCATGGTGCCCAGAGTCTCGAACAGGTGATCGGTTTCCTGCGGGGTCAGAACTGCGGTGGGCTCGTCAAGGATCAGAATGCGTGCATCCCGGTAGAGAACCTTGATAATCTCAACCCGCTGACGCTCACCAACAGAAAGGTCCGCCACCAGTTTGTCGGGGTCGATATGAATGCCGTACTCTGTTGCAAGATGGGTCAGGCGCTGTCTGGCCTGGTGGGTGTCTATCCGCCACGAAGTCAGAGGCTGGGTTCCGAGGATGATGTTGTCAAGCACCGTCAGATTGTCGGCCAGAGTAAAGTGCTGGTGTACCATTCCGACCCCGGCAGCGATTGCGGCATCCGTTGCCCCGGGCGGAAGTTTCTTCCCGTGAATTTCTATGGTTCCGCTGTCTGCGACGTAATGGCCGAACAGAATATTCATCAGGGTTGTTTTGCCTGCGCCATTTTCTCCCAGCAGTGCCAGCACTTCACCCTTGTTCAGGGTCAGGGAGATATCGTCGTTGGCAGTCAGTGAGCCGAAACTTTTGCTGACATTCTTGATCTGAAGAACCGTCATGGTCTGGACTTTCAGCAGATTGGTACATCAGAAGGGGGCAACAGGAAAACCTGCTGCCCCCCTTTACACCAAGATAGTGTTAACCTGTGATCTCAAAATGACTCAGAATGTTGATTTTGGCTCATCGTCCTTGATTGGTACGACAAACTTTCCGGTCAGGATTTGCTGTTTCAGGGTTTCAACCCTGGCTTTTATTTCTGCCGGAATTTTGTTTTCAAACTCGTAGTAAGGGGCCAGAGAGGCTCCGCCTTTGGCCATCATCGTCCATTCTTTGTAGTTCTCGGCCTTGAATTGACCTTTTTTGACCAGGTTGATCGCTCTGCCGATTGCTGATTCCATGTGCCACATGGCCGAAGTCACGACAACATCTTTGCCATTTTCTTCCTTGTTCATGTCGTTGACGTTGCCAAAAGCCAGAATTCCCTTTTGGCGTGCAGCATCGACCACACCGGCGCGCTCGGCGTAAAGAATATCAACGCCCGATTCGATCTGGGCAAAAGCAGCCTCTTTAGCCTTGGGTGGATCAAACCAGGAGCCGATAAAGGTAACCTTGAACTCAACCTTCGGGTTGATCGATTTTGCTCCGTCCATAAAGGCGTGAAACAGTCGATTGACCTCACCAATCGGGTAACCCCCGACCATGCCAATCTTGTTGCTTTTGGTCATGGCCCCGGCAATCATGCCCATCAGGTAGCAGGGTTCATGAATATAGTTGTCAAAAACTGAAAAGTTGCTGCCATACTTGTCAAAGGGGTCGCCCATCAAAAAAGCCACATTGGGATAATCATCGGCGACCTTGCGTGCTTCACGGCTGATGCCGAAGGCTTCACCAACAATCAGATCGGTGCCATTTTCGGCATATTCGCGCAGAACACGAACATAGTCAGTGTTTGCTACTTTTTCAGAGAAGACATAATCGATTTCACCGGCCTTGGCCGCTTTGGCCAGAGCCTGATGCAGACGGGCGTCCCATTTCTGCTGAATGGGCTGGGTGTAGATTCCGGCTACCCGAATTTTTGCTGCAGAGGCAGGCTGAGCTGAAAAAAGGATCGCTCCTGCAAGCGGAATTATGGCAAGAAACTGGAATAAGCGACGGACATTGGTTCTGATGTTCCACATAGATGATGCCTCCCGATAAGATATTAATGTAACGATGAAAGGGACATTCGTCCCGACAAAAAACGGGATATTGATGAGAGAATGATGCAGCGGTTCCACCGACATGGTTGCCGCTTTGACTCATCGGGTTATAACACGTTCTTTTACGAACACAAAATATCTTGCGTCAGGCAGGTCACCAACCAACCTTTGTTTTGTCAACCATTCTGTTTTTGCCCAACTCTGGCAAAGAATGTTTTTTGTGCTAATCTCATAGTTCGTGTCCATCTGGAAACTCTTAGATGAGACACTGGCAGTTTCTGATTAGGAAACCAGCAATTTTTTGCAAGGTCAAGGAAATCAAGTATTTGAGCGGAGGCGTAGTACTTTACGCCGCACAATCTAAATACGCAGATTGACGCCGAGATTGTGAAAAAGGGCGGTTTCCGGACAGAAACGAGTGTCCCGTTTGGTTAGTTGTGTCAAGTAATTCTGAGTCATTTTGACTGCAGACAAGACGCGCCGACACAGGCCTAGCCTGAGCTAAGCCGAGGAGGGGCAACGCAGACTGCAGTCAAAAGGGCCAGAATTAGAAGGCAGAATTAACCGCACGGGACACTAGTTCGCAGAATGAAAGAACAAGTCGAAAAACAGTTTGTAAAATCACTCTATTGCCTGTTGATCGGATACCCTTTTGAACCCTGATCCTCCCCAAACCTTGTCGGTTTCGCAACTCCCTCATCTTGGCGTCGAACTTATGGGGCAGATTGTCGAGACCATTGCCGATCCGGTTTTTGTCAAAGATGAACAACATCGCTGGGTTTATCTCAATCAGGCTTTTTGCGAGTTTATCGGTTTCAGCAAAGAAGAGTTGCTCGGTAAGTCTGATTATGATTTTTTTCCTGCCGAGCAGGCCGATATTTTCTGGCATAAGGATGACCTTGTTTTTACCAGTAGCAACGACAACGTCAATGTTGAAAAGCTGACGACTGCGGATGGGCGGCTGCGGGTTATCTCCACCCATAAGTCGGTTCTTGTCAGTCCTGATGGTCGTAAATACCTGGTTGGAATTATTCGCGATATTACCGAACAGGCTCGGCGTGAGAATTATCAGGAGCAGTTGACGCGTCTTCTGCAACGTCTGGTACTTGGTGCCTCACAGGAAGAAATTCTCCAGGTGACTCTGAGCATCGCCGAAGAAGAGATACCCGGCGCCATTGCAACCATCATGCTGATAGACAAAAAGAGACAGCGTCTTTATCAGGCAGTTCCATCGGGCCTGCCTGAAGAATTCAGTCGACTGATTGATGGCACGCCTGTTCGAGAGGGGATGGGGTCCTGCGGTGAGGCTGCCTGGCGGGGCTGTCGCGTTGTGGTTGAGGATATTGCCACCCATTCAAATTGGTCGCAGGTCAAAGATGTCGCCCTTGAAAATGGTTTGCACGCCTGTTGGTCACAACCTGTTCACAGCTTTTCCGGAACTGTCGAAGGGACTTTTGCCTTCTACTTTCCGCAAAGTGTTTCACCTGAACCTTTCGAAGAGGAGGTGCTCGAAACACTGGCCCAGTTGACAACCATTACTCTCGAACATCAGCGGATCGAACGAGAAACCCAGCATTTACGCACACTGCTGTCAGATATGATCAACGCCATGCCCTCGCTGCTGATTGCCGTTGATCGTGATGGGCGGATATTGCAATGGAATGCCGAAGCAGAAAAAGTCACCGGAGTCTCCGCCGAAGAGGCACGTGGACGAGAACTGGGATCGGTTCTGACTCTTGGAGCCGATCAGCTTGAAAGTATTTACAAAGCCATCGACGAACATCAGTCTCTTGGCTGGTCAAAGATTGCCCACTGTTGGGCGGGTGAAAATCACTGGCTTGACCTGACCCTGTATCCGGTCAGTGGCAGCAGCAAGGTTGGATCGGTGATTCGGGTCGATGATGTGACAGATCAGGTCCGGATTGAACAAATGATGGTGCAGACCGAAAAAATTCATTCGTTGGGTGGCCTGGCGGCAGGCATGGCGCACGAAATCAATAATCCTCTGGCGGCCATTTTACAAAATATCCAGGTGATGAAAAATCGTCTGCAGAAGGGATTGAAGAAGAATGAACTGATCGCTTCGGATTGTGGTGGCAGTATTGATCTGATCGAAAAGTACATGCAGAAGCGTGACATCATCAACCTGATGGAGATGATTCTTGAGGCCGGAGAACGGGCCAGCGGAATCGTCAACAACATGCTCGACTTCTGTCGCAAGGGTGACGCCTGCATTCGCCTGAACAACATGCCCGAATTGATGGATAAAACAGTTGCTTTGCTGGACAATGACTATAATCAGGCGCAACGTTATGATTTTCGCAAGGTGGTCATCTGTCGGGATTACCCCTCCGATTTGCCGGATATTCCTTGTGAAGGAACCAACCTTCAGCAGGTTTTTTTCAACCTGTTGAAAAATTCTGCCCAAGCCATGGCGATGGCCGAAATTGAAAATCCCCGTATTTCAGTCCGCATGCGGACAGTCGAAAATTGGCTGCAAATAGAAATTGAAGATAATGGCCCGGGGATGGACCGTGAAGCCCTGCGGCGAGTTTTTGAGCCTTTTTATACCACCAAGCCGGTTGGCTCAGGCACGGGTCTTGGACTGTCGGTCGCCTATTTTATTATTACCGAGGCACACCAGGGGAAGATGCTGGTCGATTCACAGCCTGGCCGAGGCGCCTGTTTCATTATCAAACTGCCGCTGGTAAGGGCCGTTGTCTAAGCAGGAAAAACATGTTGCAAAGCGTTTTGCAGGTTTTCTACACCGCTATCTTCCAAAATCGTGTAACGATCAGGTTTGATCTTCTGTGCGGTCGCGACGGCCTCAAGAAGAAGCTCAGGGTTGATGCCAGAGTCTGTCAATCCCTGGCGGTCAGTCGGTAGCCCGACAGTTTGATAGGCCTGTTTCAACTCCTGCTCGCCCTGACCATGAGCATGACTCGAAAGAAGGGCACCGACCGCAACCAGTTCTCCATGTGTTGCCCCGGGAGAAAAATCGGTCAGTTCATTGTAGGCGTGGTAGAGCTTGTGCTCAAAACCGCTGGCCGGTCGACTTGACCCATAGCGGCTCATGGCCTCGGCGCTGGCGATCAGGGAGCAGGCCAAAATCTCCAGAAAATGATCGTTGTAGAAAAAATCCTCATCATTTTGCAGTTCTTTCATCACCAGTCTGGCACCACAGACCGCCTGAAATCCTGAATAGCTCTCATACCGCTCCTGGTTTTTTCTGCCAGCCAGCTGCCAATCAAGAATTGCCGTCAGATTGGAGAGCAGATCACCGATCCCGCTGCGGATTCGGCGCTGATATCCGCCATCGGCAGATTTAACCAGGTCAATATCGACAACAACTGCCAACGGTGTATTGGCACAGAGCGTCATGGTGCCGTCTGGTCCCAGATTAATGACAGAAAAAGGTGAGGCAAAACCATCGTTGGCCAGGGACGTCGGCACCGAAACAAAGGGCAGGTTCAGTTTGTAGGCAATATATTTGGCGGTATCAATAACACTGCCACCCCCGACCCCGTAAACGATATCGCAGCATTTTTCTCCACATTTGATAGCCCCGTATTTGCGGTCAACCGGTGACGACGAGATTTCGCAATCTGCTTCCAGAGAAGCAAACCGTTTGAGGCTCAATGGCAGGATTCGTTCAATTTCAGAGTAGCTGTTGCTGCGAACGATTTGTGCCGTTGGGTGAGCGCCCATTTTTCTGAACTGATCAACGATCTTTTCCCCGGCGATCTCACGGGTGATTTCATCATAAATAATCAGAGGTTTGCCAAATGCCAGCCCTGGAACATCGCGTGACAGACGCTGGTCAATAAATTGCGGGATAGAGTCGATCTGATTGCCGACTTCTTCAATGACCGGGATGGTGAACTGTTTGGGGATTTTGGGAGACAGGTAGCCTTTGTACGAACCGCTGAGACGGTTGAGGCACTGGTCAATGGTTTTGTTGAGCAGTTTCATACGGCGTTGCGTCCGGTTTCAGAGCGAGGTTGGCAGTTATCTGCAAGAATACACGAAAAAATCAGAGGAAGGGGGAGAAAAGTTTGGCCGTGGCATCGACCAGCTTGACTGCCATGGTGCGCTCCTGAATTTCTGCCAGAGTCAGTTCACGGGACTTTTCTCTGGCGACCGCGAAATGATGGCAGAGGTTGCCGATAACATCCTTGTCGTAAACCTCAAGATTGAATTCAAAATTCAATCGGAGGCTGCGCGGATCAAGGTTGGTTGAACCAACCAGAGCGTAGACATCATCCACCACCAGCAGCTTGCTGTGGACAAAAGGTGGCGGCTGGTAATAGATGCGAACATTGTATTGCAGCAGTTCGGCCAGATAGGCGCGAGTTGCCCAGGCGACATAGGGCAGATTGTTGACGCTGGGAAGAAACAGCTCAACGTTTACTCCACGTAACGCTGCGGTATTGATCGCATAAACCAGGGGCCGTTCGGGAATAAAATAGGGGGTCATGATACGGATATTTTTTCGGGCACACCCGATGGCACCATTGATTATCCAGCGCAATTTTTCAAAATCTTCATTGGGCCCGGCACTGATACCGCGGCAGAAAACGCTCCCTTGTGTTTTGAGTAAATCCTTTGCCTGGGTTGCCGGCAGGCGTTCCCCCGTTGCAAACCGCCAGTCTTCGGCGAAGGCATCCTCCAGGTGGGCGACTGTTGGTCCTTCGAGCCTGAAGTGAACATCAACCACCCGTTTTTTTCTTTGCGGATCATTGGCCAGATGCCGATCCCCGATATTCATCCCGCCGGTATAGCCGATGCGACCGTCAACGGTCAGAATCTTGCGATGGCCCCGCAGGTTCAGGTGAAAGCCTCGCGCCAGCAGGGAAAAGGGCAGAAACCGGGCAACAGTGATCCGGTTGCGCCGCATCAACCAGCGGGCAACGGGAAAAGAATAACGCTCACCCAGAGCATCCACCAGCACCCGAACCCGAACCCCACGGGCCGCCGCTTGAGCCAGAGCCGCAATGAAATCCTTGCCGGTTTGGTTCGACTCAAAGATATAGGTTGAAAGATAGACCGATTCCTGCGACTCGTTGATGGACCTGAGCATATCCGGGTAGGCCTGCTCACCATTGTACAGGGGGGTCAGTCGATTACCGGGCAGCAAGGGACGGCGGGTAACGCGATCTGAGAGATTCAGCAGTGAAGCGAAGTTTTCCTGATCAAAAGGATTGGCCTGAGACAGGGCAGGGGACCATTCACAGACCACCGGTGAAGGCCAGCTGCTGGTCCTTTCGTGCATTTTCCAGTTACGGGTCCGAATCCGGTTCAGGCCGAAAACCCAGTAGATCAACGGCCCCAGGCCCGGGATCGTGATGCAGACCATAATCCAGCCGAAGGTTGATCGGGGATCACGTTTGCGCAGCAAAGCATGGCCAGCCGCCAGTACCGCCGCTGCTATCAGGATGCTCGTGAGAATTAATTCATTCATAATCGACAGTTAGATGGGTGATTTTTTCTAATGATTAATGATACCTGTTGCCAGATAAAAGTAAAGGTCATCTGTTTTCTGCTATGCTTCAGTGAAAGACAAATGAGACAGGAGTTGTTATGAAAAGTTTACGTAACAAAACATTATTCATCACGGGTGGCAGTCGGGGAATCGGTCTCGAAATCGGGTTGGCGGCAGCCCGCGAAGGAGCCAATATTGTCATTGCAGCCCGCAGCAACAGACCGCGTCCCAAGCTGCCGGGGACAATCCACAGTGCAGCAGAACAGATAGAGCAGGCCGGAGGGCGTTGTCTGCCGCTGGTCATGGACGTACGGGATGAACAACGTGTGGCCGAATGTGCAACGCAAGCCGCTGAACATTTTGGTGGGATTGATATTCTGGTCAACAATGCCAGTGCCATTTATCTCGCCGGTACACTGGATGTTCCGGCCAAACGTTTCGATTTGATGCAGCAGGTCAATTACCGCGGAACCTTTTTTGCCAGTCAGGCCTGTTTGCCCTCTCTGTTAAAAGCCGAAAATCCGCATATTCTGACCCTGTCTCCGCCTGTAAGTTTTGATCCCAAGTGGTTTGCCCGCCATACGGCCTACACGATTTCCAAATATGCGATGAGTCTGTGTGTTACTGGTCTGGCTGCCGAATTTGGCCCACAGGGGGTTGGGGTCAATGCTCTCTGGCCAAAAACCGTGATTCAGACCGCCGCCCTGGCCATGTTGAAGGGGATGGTCGAACCCAAAAATTGCCGCCAACCGGCAATCGTTGCCGATGCGGCACTGGCAATATTCAAACGGCCAGCGTCCGGGTGTCATGGCAATTTCTTCATCGATGAAGAGGTCTTGCGCGAGGAAGGGACGACAGATTTTTCTGCCTATGCGGTCACTCCCGGCGAGCCATTATTTCCCGATCTTTTTCTCGATTCATAATTCACTTTCTGAAGTTTAGAGTTACACCACTCCCCAAACCGGTTTGATTCGGCGATGGTGAGCGTTCCTTGATAACTGAAAATTGTCGAAGTTAAACTGTTTTTCGCAGTTCAGGCGGCCGATCCGGTTTTTTGCCCTGTTTTTT
>JAJRWH010000113.1 GCA_024276935.1 Deltaproteobacteria bacterium | reverse complement strand
CCAATTGCGCCCAGGGCAATCCCGGCATCATCGGCCAGAACCCTGTACGTGGCGTTGACGGCCTGGCGATTGCGTAAAAAAAGGTAGATCAGTTTCAGCCCGGCAGGCCGGAACAAACGGTCAAGACACTGGTGGCGATCCTGATGCTTCTGCCCGCCGATTTCGACATAGAGAGGTGATTTCTGCAACAGCAGGTTGCCGGCACAGTCAGCAAATTCAATTCCCTTTTTTTTGAACTTTGCCGCCAGGTTCGGACTGACGTAATGGGTCAGCAACAGTGGCGAGCAGTTGGCTGGTGCCGCAGTTGTTGTCAGTTGGTGTATCACCAGATCTGCGACCGAAGGTGAAAGTTTGGGAACGACCTTCAGATAGTAATATTTTTCGCCCCATTCTCCCCCCAGTTTTATGGTGCCAGCGAAAGGGCCGCCAATTTTCTTGATGACGAAATCGATATGAAACCCCGGCAGGTTGCGGATAGCTTTCATGCAGCCATAAATAATCTGTTCGTCGCGTTGTTTGGCTTTTCTGGTCATTAATCCACCTTTTAAGGGTTTTATTGTTCAAGTTGATGATCTGTTCACGGTCTTTGATGCTATGGATTATTGAACCTGACAAAGGTTCACCTGTCAAGTTGTCAGTGCGCAAAGCCGGGATATCAGATTGTTTTTTGTGATAGAGGACGTTGTTAAAGGTATTCGTCGACCTGGATTCCCTTGAGCAGGGGGTCAACTTCAGCCAGGATCCGGCTGCTGTCCGGCAGACTGAATTCGGGGGATTCGCTCAGACGTTGTCCTTCGGCGGTAATAATCTGCTTGAGTTTGAGTGAGCCTTCCCCCTGATGGTTTTGATCGACGACCAGAGCAATCATATTATCGTTCAGACGGACCAGGGTTCCGACCGGGTAGGGACCGAGAAAATTGATAAAGGCAGAGACGAATTCGGGATGCAGATGAGAGCCGCTCATCTCCTGCAGATGATCCAGAGCTTTTTTGGGCGTGAAGGGTTTCTGATAACAGCGCACGGTGGTCATGGCATCAAAAATATCGGCAATCGCCACCATATCGACCAGAGGAGAGAGAACCCGCCCGCGGCTGTTTTTGGGGTAGCCGGTACGGTCGTAGCGGAGGTGGTGATGGTGAATGATGTCGACAACCTCAGGGGGGATATCATCCATCCGGGCAACGATTTCTACTCCTCGCTGGGGATGCTCCATCATTTTAATTCGTTCCTGTTCGTTCAACTGGCCCGGTTTGGTAATTATTTCATGTTCGATGGTCATTTTGCCGAGGTCATGCATCATGCCCCCCATGCCGAGCAGGGTCAGTTGTTCTTCGGGCAGATTGCAGGCGCGACCAACAGTCAGGGAAATAACCGAGACATTGACCGAGTGGGTGAAGGTGTAGTTGTCGTAATCCTTCAGCAGGGTCATTGCCAGCAGAGCATAGGGGCGGCCAATGGCGGTACTGACCATTTTATGCACGGTATTGAATGCCAGACTGGTTGAAGGCCGACGACCAAGGCGAGCATCTTCAAAAACCGTCTCGACGACGTCAAGGGTCTGGCGGTATATCTCACGTGGAGAGTCTTCTTCAGGGATGACGTGGATATGGCTGATGCCCAGAATGTCCAGAGCATCGGCGATTTCGGTATTGCCTCGATTGAGCTGGACCATCAGCTCCAGAAGTTCGGTTTTGTCGATCCCGACATCAAAACGGATCCCTTTGAGGTCGCAGGCCCGGATCTTTTGCGAAAGTTCCAGAATGGCCGGATGTTGTTCGAGGCAGGGCAGATCTTCAACCAGCAGGGTTCCATCGGCAAATCCAAGTTGCAATCGTCCGCGTTGTTGCAGCAAGGGACGCATGCAGTCAAGCACTGCGTCGAGTTGGCGCCGGACCTGGGGGTGTTCACCCGGATAGAGGCGCATTCCTTGTAATACTGCTGCCAGACTGGCAGGAATCTGTTTAATCTGCTGTGGAGTGATCATGTTTTTTCGTGAGAAGAGACAGACTTTGTTCTGCTGCGCGCTGAACGATTCCATGGGGAGATTTTCGCCAGGCTTCCAGCTCGGTTGTCAGGGTTTCATCGCCAAGTTTGCCCAGAGTCAGAATGATTTCGGCCCGCAACTCTTCGAGGCGTTGCAGGCGCAGCATATTGGGCCGTTTGGCCAGTAGCTTCAAGGGGGTGACTGCTCCTTTGTCGCCCAGAATCCCGAGGGCAGTGACCGCATCTTTGCGGATTTCGGTCTGGCGACCCAGGGGATCAAGTTTTTGCGCAATGGCCAGCAGGGGACGGACTGCCTCAGGGCTTCTGGTTGCCCCCAATCCTTTGACTGCAGGACGTCTCAGAGCGACTGCCGGGTCCTGCGTCAATTTGTAAAGGGGAGGGACCGTCTTGTCGCCCCCGATCATGGCCAGAGAGCGGATCAGGGCGCGGCGTACCCGTTGGTCGGGATGACTGGTCAGCCCGGCAAGAATGCTGATTCCGGCATCGAGGCGCAGATCGCCAAGCAGGGTTACCGCGTTGCGAACCACGTACCACTTGCTGCTGTGGACCGTTTCGCGCAGCAGATCAAGCAGGGGTTCGCCCATTTTACCCAGCAGGCTGGTCAGCCGTTTCCGAATCGTTCCATCCTCTTCGTTGCTCATCCGGGCAAGAAGTTGAGGGGCGATGCGGGTTCCCAATGAAACAACAAATTGTTTCAAGCGTTGAAATTGTTGCGGGGTCAGTGCCGTGCGACTGAATTGGGCAAGAAGCTGGTCGACCAGTTGATCCGTGAGCAGGCGTTCCAGAGCATTCTGGGCAATAGTTCGCTGCGTTTGACGACGATCCTGCTGACGGCTGTGAATCAGCAGGAGAGGGAGAATCCGCAAGGCTCCGGGAGGTCCTGTCTGTTCAAGGTAGGCCGGAGCGATCTGGAGCAGCTTGTCTATCTGGCCGCGGTAGGCATCATCACTCAATTCGGTATTGAGTTGGTCGATGATATCGCGTAACTGCTGCGCCATGTCCGGTTTTCCCCAGGTTTCCGGCGCCGTTCCCCAGTGGTCAAGACCAGGGTCTGAGGGATTTTCCTCTGCTGCGGCAGCAAGTTCACGACGTTTTTGCTGGACCCGATCGAGACTGCTTTCATTCAGCCAGATCGTTGTGACGCGACGTTCATGCAGAAAAGCAGGCAGGCCCCCTATACGGTAGATTTCTTCTGCCGAGGTGGTAATCCCTTCCAGCAGGACCAGGATCTCCTGCGGGGGTAATCCCGGCAGAAAGATCAGTTGATTGACCCGGCGTTCTGCCAGCATCCGGGCCAGATCCGGCAAGGCCTGATTGGTTTCACCGATGGGAACAGGCCCCAGGGTGAAGCCGGACTGATTGACCTGAATGGCACGATTTTCCTGATGGTTGAGCATTGGCTGAAAGGCAGACATGCATTCATCGATAGCGGCGCGCAGACTGGGATGCCCCTTGGGATAGAGCCGCAGGGCTTTCATCAGTTTGACCAGTTCGGTCAGCGCGTTTTCAATCTCCGAAATCAGCTGGTTATCAGCCAAATGGTCCTCCGCAGAGTTTTTGAAACAGTTACCAGGTTGCCAGAAGGATCCGCTCGCCCCAAGATACTCTTTCAGGACAGGGTTGTAAATATAACACTTCAGCCCTGTTGTTCATCATGGTCGATGATGCAGAAACTGGTGTCATGGATTCCTTCGCCTTCGGGACGGTAAATATTCTCGATAATAGCAGAAAAACGTTGGCTGATTGTTTTGCGCCGCAATTTGAGCGTTGGGGTGACTTCACCTTTGTCGCCGATAAAATCGCGCGAAAGTAAAGTGAAACGCCGAATCTTTTTGTAATTGGGCAAATCCTGTTGCAGCTGGTCAATACGGCGGCGGATCAGGTTGAGAATCTGGGGGTGATTGACCAGATCACAGTGATCGAGAAAATCGATTTTTTTGAAAGCGGCATATTTGGTCAAGGCTTCAAAGTCGGGGACGACCAGTGCCGTCAGGTAAGGTTTTCGGTCACCATAAACCATCAGGCTGCTGATATACCGGTCGGCTTTAAGAATGTTTTCAATCTCTTGCGGAGCCACATTCTTGCCCCCTGCAGTCACGATCAGATCCTTTTTGCGGTCGGTGATATGCAGGTAGCCATCCGTATCGATTTCGGCAATATCGCCGGTGTGAAACCAGCCATCTTCAAGGGCTTCAGCGGTCTGTTCCGGGAGTTGCCAGTACCCCTGAAAAACACTGGGGCCTTTGACCAGCAACTCACCGTCTTCGGCAATCCGTACTTCAAGGTTTTGCAGCGGTTGTCCGACACTGCCCAGGCGATGGTGCCCCGGATAGTTGACGGCAATGACCGGTGAGGTTTCGGTCAGTCCGTAGCCTTCGTAAATCGGGATTCCGGCAGCAAGAAAAAATTCGGCAATTTCACAGACCAAAGGCGCTCCACCGGAGACAAAAAAACGTAACTTGCCCCCAAGACGCTCCTGAAGCTTGGCAAAAACCAGTTTCGAAAAGATCGCCATGGCCAGATTTAATCCGAAACCGGGGTCGACTCCCCGCTGCTGGCAGGCAACCTTGGCTTTACCGGCTTTGAGCGCCAGGAAGAAAAGTTGTTTTTTCAGCCAGGGGCCGGTGGATACGCGTTCGAGAACCCGGTTGTACATTTTTTCGTACAGACGTGGAACACTGACGACGATGGTCGGATGGATTTCGGCCAGGTTCGCCGGAACCGTGTCGATGCTTTCGGCGTAGGAAATTGTTACTCCCTGGTGCAGCATCAGGTAATAACCGGCCATACGTTCAAAAATATGCGACAGTGGTAAAAATGACAGGCACTCGTCTGAGTCACTGATCTGAATCAGGTGACTGCTGGCTTCGACATTGCTCAAAATATTATCGTGGGTCAGCATGGCCCCCTTGGGAGTTCCTGTGGTGCCGGAGGTATAGACCAGGGTTGCGACCTCTTCGCGCTTGCCTGCCGCAAGACATTTTTCGAGTTTTTCAACTTTGGTCTTTTCGGCAAGAGCCCGAAAGTCTTCCAGTGACATGACCAGGGGATGATCAACGCTGCCTTCAAGCAGGATGATTTTTTCCAGCTTTGGAACCTGATCAGATTCGTCTACAAGCTCGGCGACAAAGCTGGCAGAATGGGTGAACAGAAAGCGGCTTTGTGAATCTCGTAGAATGTGGAGGATTGTCTTGAGCGCCTCGGTGTGGTAAACGGGCACAGTACGTCCGCCTGCGGCCATAATTCCCAGGTCAGCCCAAACCCATTCGGGACGGTTGGGAGCCATGATTGCCGCATGCTGGTTGTTTTTGAGTCCCAGTGTCAGGAGCGCCCGGCCATAAATTCTGACTTTTTCTGCCAGTTGCTCCCAGCTGATGTCGCGGTAGCGACCACCCTGTTTACGGCGCATGGCGACACGACCGTTAAAGCGTTCACTCTGGCGTAGAACCATTCTGGGCAGGGTATCTTTCATGGTCAGCTCCTTTCGGACAAACTGGGAAAAATGCACGGAACTGTTTCATTGTTGATAGTGATTGTATCAATTCTATCATGGGAAAGACGACTTTGATTCTTGGAGTGACAGGAAATATCGCCAGTGGAAAAAGCCAGGTTGCCGAACTGCTGCGGCAAAGGGGGGCTTCGGTCTTAAGTGCCGACCAGTTGGCGCGTGAAGTTGTTGCGCCAGGAACCCGGTTGCTGAAGGCTTTGGCCTCAGAGTTTGGCGAGAAGATCATCCGGGAAGACGCCAGTCTTGATCGTGAATTGTTGGGGCGGCTGGTCTTCGCCGATGAGGCCAGACGTCAACGGCTTAATGCGTTACTGCACCCGGCGATTGCCCGGTTGGCGGAAGAACACCTGGCGACTCTGGTTGCGAGCGGGCCCCCTCTGGTGGTGTATGAAGCACCCCTGTTGTTTGAAGCCGGTGCCGAGAGTCGGGTCGACAAGGTGTTGGTGGTGACCATTTCATCGGTGTTGCAGGTAGAGCGACTTATGGCGCGTGATCATTGTTCCCTGCTTGAGGCCCAAAGGCGGATTGCCGCGCAGATGCCTCAGCAGCAAAAAGTGGCACGGGCCGATTATCTGATTGATAATTCGGGCAGTTTTACCGAGCTTGAACAGGCGGTTGCCGACCTCTGGCAGAGGTTGGTCAAGGATTGAACCCGATTGAGGGCGGCATGGGGTGGGGATGACTTAGCTGTTGCCAAGAAACTCCTCGATCAGCTGACAGGTTTCGACAAATTGTGGATTTTCTTCTGTGCTGAGGACGTGAGGGACCGAGGCGCCCAGAAGATGAAATCTCTTTTGTGAACTGCCAAGTTTCAGAAACAGCTTTCGGCCCGTTCCGGGGGCGACAGTCTGATCACCTGCGGCGGCAAGAATCAGGGTTGGCAGCGAGATGTCTGCCAGCATGGGTTCGATGTGGCGGCGTAACCGCTCAATCTGTTCAACCCCGGCCAGAGGACGACGTTCATAGTAGTGCTGGCGTTGTGGGTCTGGCAGCTGGCGGTGTTGATAGGGGATCAGGTATTTGAGCCATCCTGCCATTTTGGCGAGCGGGTGACGCAATTTCAAAAAAGGAGAGAGAAGGAC
Organism: Deltaproteobacteria bacterium; assembly: GCA_024276935.1. Taxonomy (GTDB): domain Bacteria; phylum Desulfobacterota; class Desulfuromonadia; order Desulfuromonadales; family Geopsychrobacteraceae; genus Geopsychrobacter. Next base: position 15,002 of record JAJRWH010000113.1, on the reverse strand, counting down.
CAGCTTTGACAAGGGTTGTCTGGTGAGGGCAAGACCCAGCAAGGCGCCGGTACTTTGGCCGATAACGTTAATTGTCACAGCGTTTTGACGTAAAAATTGATATCCCTGCTGGACTGATATCAGCCAGTCCTGCCAGGAACAAGCCCGCAGATCCTCCGGGGTTGTTCCATGTCCGGCGAGACGAACTCCGAGGACCAGATATCCCTGCTGGCACAGAGCCTCGCCCAGTGGCCGCATTTCATAGGGGCTGGCACCGAACCCGTGGATCAGGAGGACGGCCTGACCCTTTGCCTGTTGGGGCTCAAAAAGAAATGGCAGGTTCAGCGGGTGACTCACCCCGGCCTGCTGTGTCTGCTCAATTTCGCCTGAAAAATCAATCATATGTAAAAAGATAAAGGGCTCCGTTTACGGAGCCCTTCGAGTTTGCGAGGAATGATCAAGAGGCTCAGCGCGGGTAGCCGAGACGAGTCGACAGGTCTTCACCGGCCCGCAGGACCATTGGGATCAACTCCTCTTCGAGACGTTTGTCGCCAAGACGCATGCTGGGGCCAGAAACACTGACCGCTCCCACAATACGGCGGGTGTAGTCACGAATCGGGGCCGCAATACAGCGCACACCGGGATCAAGTTCTTCGTTGTCGACTGCGTAACCCTGGGACCGGATCTTCTCCAGTTCGGCCATCAGCTTGTCTTTTTCTGCCAGGGTTGTGGGCGTGTGCTGAACAAGGTTCTGCTCGGCCAGGGTCGCTTCCAGTTCTTCGCTGGACATGAAGGCCAGGTGAACCTTGCCTGATGCGGTGCAATAGGCTGGCAGGCGGGAGCCCACCCGTGAAACAACCCGGACAGTCAGGTTGGTTTCGACCACATCCAGATAGACAATATGGTTTTCCTTGAAAATAGAAACATAGGACGTTTCATTATTCTCTTCGACCATCCGATCCAGAATTGGCCGTGCCTGGCGCAACAGGCCCATCTGTTTGATGAATGTCTGCCCCAGTTCAAGCGCCTTGAGACCAAGTCGGTAGTTCTCGGTCGCCTTGTTCTGTTCGATATATCCCCGGGACTCAAGTGTCGCCAAAAGACGAAAAACGTTATTCTTGTGAAGTTTCAGGCGCTTGCTCAGCTCGGTAACACCAAGCTCGTCGACATCGTCGTGAAACTGTTCGAGCAGGTCCAGCGCGTGGGAAACCGCCTGAATGATATATTCGGATTTATCTTTTTTCACCATGATATGCCCCGTCCTCCTGAATGGAATCGGTCAAATAAACCACGCGATTCTATACGTGGTGATACCGGCTGTCAAGCTGTATACGGAGAGCTTTTCAGGCATTTTCAGCCCCCCGACGTAAAACTATAGAATGCTGTTTTATTTTTGTCAATGTGTCATTGAGGGACTTCTCATTATTCTTTGTTGATTGCTTGCGGGGACGGCGCAGATTTTGAGATTGTTCTGCCAGAAAGAACCGGGAAGGCCCTTGAAGAATGTGCTTGCAGGATAGATTTTTCAGGGATGAGTTCAGCCGTCGGTTTGTAATTTTGCCAGCGCCAGAGCTGCCTGACGACGGAGCTGGGGGCGTTTGTCCTGCATCGCGCCAAGCAGCGCCTGTTCACCCTCGGGAAAACCCAGTTTGCCGAGAGAGTCGATGGCAGCCAGGGCAATCTGTTCTTCACGGTTCAGCAGTGAGCTTAAAACTTTCGGCAGGCGCGGGTCCTGAAAATTCCCCAGAGCAGTCGCAATTTCTGTGACGACGCCGGGTTCAGGGTCGGAAAGTGCCTTGACCAGCGGAGAAAGGGTCTTGGGATGACGTTTTTCGCCAAGGATGCGGGCGACAGCGGCTCGCAGGTCAGGGTCGTCTGATCTTAAGGCCTCGATCAACGGAATAAAGACCCGGGTTGATTGAACGCGGCCCAAGGCGTGGGCAGCCGCTACACGTTTACGACGATCCTGGCCGGTCAGTTGGGCCAGCAGTTGCGGCAGGTTGTCCAGAGCTTCCAACTGGTCAAGTGCCGTCGCCGCAGCGTCGCGAACCTGAGCATCAGAGTCGGTGAGAGCTTTTTTCAGCGCAGTTTTTCGTTGTTCCAGCATCAGTCATCCCTCTTCAGGTTCAAGAAATACCCCGCTTTATCTCTGGGGTCAAGTCGTGACTGTCCGGATGATCCTGTCAATCCTCTTCTGGATCTTTTATTTTCAGGCGCCAGGTTGTTTTCTTGGGCCCCACAGGTTATTATTCAAGTAGACGAACCAAAGCTGAGGGGGATTAATATGAAAGAAATATGGCTGAATAATCTGCTGGAACCTGTGAGTCCTTTTAAGGGACGGATCGGTTCTTTTTTTGTTTGTATGGCAATCCTGCTGTGCGGGCTTGTTGCTCCGGTGGGGGCAGAGGATAATCCAGCCAGGCAGGCGGCAAACGATTTTCTTGAATTGCTGGATGCGGGCAGTTATCAGCAGGCCTGGTGGGAGGGGAGCGAATATCTGCACGCGACCAGTGATCTTGACCAGTGGGTTAAGGAAGTGGAAACTCGCCGCGGTCTTTTTGGCCGGTTTGAGGAGCGTTCAATCAAAAGTACCGCCAGTCGTACCAGCTTTTCCGGTTTTCCTGATGGTCAATATGAGATTCTGCTCTACGACAGCCGTTTCCAGAATAAGCGCCGGGGGCTGGAGATGCTGATTTTGGGCCGAGATCTGTATGGGGCCTGGCGGGTTGTTTCCTATCGTTTACGTTAAGGCGTTGGCCCGGTAAGAAAACGTGTAAAAAAAGGATGTGTCTGCTGAAAAGACACATCCTTTTTTTATGCGTTTTTTACTGAATAACCGGCCCTGCAAAGGGTTAAAACGGAATCTCGTCATCGTCGTTGTAGGTCGGTTCTTCAAAGCTGTTGGTTTGGGGGGCAGGCTGTGGCTGCTGGGAGCCGGTGCGATTATTCTGTTGCTGGTCTCCCGAGGCGTTCTGATTGCCGTAGTTGCCTTGTGGTTGCCCCCCACCGTAGCCGCCGCCCTGATCGTCATTTTTGCTGCCAAGCATCTGCATCTGATCGGCCACAATCTCGGTCATGTAGCGTTTGTTGCCATCGCGATCATCATAAGAGCGGGTCTGGATCTTGCCTTCGATATAGACCTGTTTCCCTTTGTGGAGAAATTTACCGCAGATTTCAGCCAGCTGCCGCCAGGCAACAATGTTGTGCCACTCGGTTTTTTCCTGGCGATTACCGTCGCGATCCTTGTAACGCTCTGTCGTTGCCAGAGAAAAGGTTGCAACGGCAACTCCCGAAGGGGTATAGCGAAGTTCCGGGTCTTTGCCCAGGTTTCCGACCAGAATAACTTTATTGACGGACATAATTTCCTCCTCTTTCTTCATTGAAAAGCCGCCAGTAGCGGTTTTACTTTTATCTTGGCCCCCATTGACTGATTCCTGATTGAGCAAAATGTAGCCGATAGTATACTTCGAAGTAAACCTGTTAATGTCCAATCAGGAAAAATGATTGACTAAAATGCTTAGATTTCAGTAATATAGCGAATTTATTACTCGTTTCCGGGGACTGTTGGTTTGCGCCCGGTTCCGGTTGTGGAGAGTCGGGCGTGTTGCGTACTGTCTTCTTTAATCTCTGTTTTTTCCCCTGGACTGCGCTGGTGATTATTTGTGGCGCGCCATTTTCACTGCTGAGTCCCGACTATATGCACAATAGTGGCCATATCTGGGGGGTTGTTTCCCTGTGGCTGGCCGGGGTTCGGCTTGAGGTGGAAGGTCTCGAGAATCTTCCTGATACGGAGCAGCCGGTGATCTTTGTCGGCAACCATCAGAGTAATTTCGATATTCTGTGCTATTTTGCCGGTTTGCCCTTTCAATTTCGCTGGATGGCCAAGGAAGAATTGTTTCGTATCCCGCTGTTTGGCATGGCAATGCGTCGTTGTGGTTATATTCCGATTGATCGCAGTGATCGGCGTAAAGCGATGAAAAGTATGATTGCCGCTGCTGAGCGGATTCGAAGCGGGACGTCGGTTGTCATCTTTCCCGAGGGGACCCGCACAGAGGATGGGCGGATACAGAACTTTAAAAAAGGGGGATTTCTGATCGCACTCAAGGCTCAGGTTCCGATTGTTCCGGTTGCCATCAGCGGCAGTCGCGATGTTCTGCCAAAGGACAGTTTTCGTATCAGGTCCGGGAAGATTCGCTTGCGGATTCTTCCGCCGATCGCAACGGCCGGATTGACCAGTAAAGATTCGGATACGCTGATGGCTCAGGTGCGGGACCGTCTCGTTCTGGCGGCAGGAGAGGAGAGGGAAAATGCCGAAATCGCCTGATCCTGTATTGCATTTTTTGCCTTTGGGCGGGCTGGGTGAAATCGGTCTGAATATGATGGCCCTTGAGAGCCAGGGGAAGATTCTGCTGATCGATTGCGGGCTGATGTTTCCTGAAGCCTATATGATGGGCGTTGACCTGGTTTTACCCGATGTCAGCATGCTGCTTGATCGGGTTGATGATATTGTCGGCCTGATTCTGACCCATGGCCACGAAGATCATATCGGAGCGATTCCCTTTCTTTGGCATCAGCTGGGTTGTCCCCGAATTTATGCCACCAGGTTGACGCTCGGGTTGCTGCACAACAAGCTTAAAGAACATCATCTGGAGACGGATGTCGAGCTTGAAACGGTGATTCCGCGCCAGATGTTTGATCTTTCTCCCTTTCAGATTGAACCCTTTCGCGCTGCTCATTCTATTGTCGATGGCGTTGGTTATGCGATCCGGACCCCGGCAGGAATTGTGGTGCATACCGGAGATTTCAAGATTGATCAGACCCCGGTAGATGGAGAAAAAACCGACCTGGCGAGGCTGGCCGAACTGGGTGAAGAGGGGGTTCTGCTGCTGCTGGCCGATTCGACCAATGTCGAGAATGAGGGTTATACCCTTTCAGAAACCACGGTCGCCAAGGCTTTCGCCGAGATTATACCGGGTTGCCGTCAGCGGGTGATTGTTGCGACCTTTTCGTCAAATATTCATCGGATCCAGCAGGTGATAGATGCTGCTGCGGCCAGTGGGCGCAAGGTTCTGGTCAATGGGCGCAGTATGGTGTCGAATATTGCAATTTCACGCCAGCTCGGATATCTGCGGGCCAGTGATGACCAGTTCATTGACCTGCGCGAAATGCGTGACCTGCCTGCGGATGAAGTACTGATTCTGACCACCGGCAGTCAGGGGGAGCCGCTCAGTGCCCTGATGAGAATTTCCCTGGGAGATCATAAGCAGATCGAGCTTGAAGAGGGGGATACGGTGATTCTCTCTTCAAAGTTTATTCCCGGCAATGAAAAGGCAATCTCTGATCTGATCAACAACCTCTATCGCCGGGGTGCCGAAGTTTTTTATGAGAAAACCAGTGAAATACATGTTTCAGGACACGCCAGCCGTGAAGAGCTGAAGCTGCTGCACAATCTGGTGCGTCCCGATTACTTTGTGCCGATTCATGGCGAGTATCGGCATCTGGTCAAGCACCGCCAGCTTGCGATTGAGTTGGGAATGGATCCACAGAATACGCAAGTGCTTGAAAATGGCCAATCATTACAGCTGAGTGAATCCCGGTTCGAAAAGGGTGACAAGTTTGAATCCGGTCGGGTTTTTGTGGATGGTAAAGGGGTCGGTGATGTTGGCAGTATGGAACTGCGTGATCGTCGTCATCTGGCCAACCATGGTCTGGTTATTGCGATGCTGGCGATTAATCAGAACAGTGGTGAAATTGTTTATGGGCCAGAGTTGTTTACGCGTGGTTTTATTCCCGAAGAAGAGCAGGTTGGCGAACAGTTGCTCGAAGAGGCTCGTCATTGCCTGCGGGAGCTGTTGGCGGAGCAGAGTTCGGAAGCCCTTGCAGATTGGGAGGAATTGCGTGTTAATGTGCGCAAGACATTGCGGCGGCTGTTCAATCGCAGTCTGGGGCGTCGTCCCCTGATTCTGCCGGTGATTCTGGAACTGTAAAGGGCTTTGTTGACGCCTGACATGGAATGAAAGAATAAGATTTATGACGATCTTGCAAGCGACTATTCTTGGTTTAATCCAGGGGGTGACCGAGTTCTTCCCGGTCTCTTCTTCCGGGCATCTGGCAATCGCCCAGCATTTTCTTCCCGGGTTCAATCAGCCAGGATTATTATTTGATGTTCTGTTACATGCCGGAACCATGGCGGCGGTGCTGCTTTTTTTTCGTGAAGATCTGATCCGGCTGCTGCGCAGTTGTTTTCCGGGTGGTGACCCGGGCGAGCGCCGCGTTCTGTTGCTGTTGATACTGGCTTCGGTGCCGACGGCAATAATCGGTCTGGCGGCCAAGGATATTGTCGCCGAGCTGTTCGAGGTCATGCCGTTGGTGGGGGGCATGTTGCTGGTTACCGGCTTATTGCTGTTTTATGCCGGTCGTGCAAAAGCTGGTGGTCGTTCCCTGACCCAAATGAACAAGGTTGATGCCCTGTTGGTCGGGATTGCCCAGGGGCTGGCGGTTATGCCGGGGATTTCACGCTCCGGGTCGACAATTGGTTGTCTGTTGCTGCGGGGAGTCGATGCCACCGCCGCTGCCCGGTTTTCTTTTTTGCTGGCTTTGCCTGCGGTCGGTGGTGCAACCCTGCTGCAACTCAAGGATCTGGGTCAGGTTGCCAGCAGCGAAATTCCCGCCTATCTGGTGGGAACGCTGGTCGCTTTTGTCAGTGGACTTCTGGCGATTCGTTTGTTGCTGGTGGTCTTGCAGCGTCGTCGTTTAGGTGGTTTTGCCCTTTACTGTCTGTTGCTGGGAAGTGTTATCCTGGCAACTTCGTTGTTGCCGGGCTGATAAACAAGGAAAACTGATGAGCAAACAAGCTCCTGAAGTTCCGACAGAGAGTCGTATCCGCAAAGAAGTTCTGGGCCTGATCTGGCTGGCCGCAGGATTGTTTCTTTTGCTCTGTCTGGGATCGTACAGTCATCTTGATCCCTCGTTTAACAACAGTCTTCATCCCGCTGAAATTCAGAATTTTGGCGGCGTTTTCGGGGCCCATCTGGCCGATCTGCTTTATCAGATTTTTGGGCTGACGGCGTTACTTTTTCCGCTGGCCTGTCTCTTTCTGGCCTGGCGTTGGCTCAAGTTTCGTGATGTTCATTTGCGGTGGCAGCGGGCCGGGGCCTTTCTGATGTTGCAGGTCTCTTTGGCGGGACTTCTGGCTCTTCAGTTTCAGCAGGTGCAATTGTTCGGCAACCGGATCGGTGAAGCCGGTGGTGCCATTGGCCGGGTTCTGGTACGGATGCTGGCCAGTTATCTGAACCTGAGTGGTGCGGCGGTTGTGCTGATTGTTTTTTTTCTGGTTGCCCTGATCATTTCAACCCGCTTCAGTCTGGTGCTGTTTCTTGATGGAATTCTCGAACGTTTCGGGCGGCGATTTGAACTTCGTCGTGAACGCCGTCTGGCCCGGACCGATAAAGCGACTCACCGCGAGCCTGAAATTCGGACTCCGCTGATTCTTCCGCCTGAACCCAAACCACTGCCAACCCCACGAAGTAAACCGCGCAGTAAAAAGAAAAAGACCCCTGATGAAGAAAATCAGGTGGCCTTTTCGTTTCTTGAAGCAGAGGGGACCTACCACCAGCCACCGGTATCATTACTTGACCACGATGGCGATCCGGCTCCGCCGATTGATCGTGACAGCCTGGCGATGGCCGCCAAAATGCTGGAAAAGAAACTGCTTGATTTCGGTGTCGAAGGTGAGGTTGTTGAGGTCAAGCCGGGGCCTGTGGTGACCATGTATGAGTTTGCTCCTGCCGCAGGGGTCAAGGTCAATAAAATCGCCAACCTGCAAGACGACCTGGCGATGGCGATGCAGGCGGTTTCGATTCGCATTGTTGCACCGATTCCCGGTCGGGGTGTGGTGGGTATCGAGATCCCCAACAAAGAGCGTCAGTTTGTCTACCTGAAAGAAATTATCGATTCCAAGGATTTTCAGCGTAACGGGGGGAGATTGCCGATGGCCCTCGGCAAGGATATTTTTGGTCAGACCGTGGTGTCGGATCTGGCCAAGATGCCTCACTTGCTGGTGGCCGGTTCAACCGGCAGTGGTAAATCGGTTTCGATCAACACCATCATTCTTTCCCTGCTGTATCAGGCGACCCCTGAAGATGTCCGCCTGATTATGATCGACCCGAAAATGCTTGAATTGTCGATTTATGAAGGGATTCCGCATCTGCTGCTGCCGGTCGTAACCAATCCCAAAAAAGCCAATCTTGCGCTGGCCTGGGCGGTGCGTGAGATGGAGCGCCGCTATCAGTTGATGGCCGACAAAGGGGTGCGAAACATCGATGGTTACAATCGTAAACTGGCCAAAGAGGCCAAAAAAGCTCAGGATGAGGCCCCTCAGGAAGAACTGGATGGGACCATTGTTCTGAATGCCGAGGACATGCTGGCCGTGGATGCCGAATTGCCACCGGTTACCGAGCCTGAAGAAGAGCTTGAACATGGTCATTTGCCCTATATCGTCATTATTGTCGACGAGTTGGCCGATCTGATGATGGTTGCCGGACGCGAGGTTGAAGAATCGATTGCCCGCCTGGCACAAATGGCACGTGCCGCAGGAATCCACCTGATTCTTGCCACCCAGCGCCCAAGTGTCGATGTTATTACCGGGTTGATCAAGGCCAACTTTCCAACCCGGATTTCGTTCAAGGTCTTTTCGCGTACCGATTCCCGGACAATTCTTGACTCAATGGGAGCTGAAACCCTGCTCGGGATGGGAGATATGCTTTTTCTGCCACCTGGTGTCGGTTATCTTCAGCGTGTCCACGGGGCGTTTGTTTCCGAGCTGGAAGTTCAGCGGGTTGTCGATTTTCTTGCCAAGCAGGGCACGCCGGATTACGACAAATCGATTCTTACTGCCCCACCGTCAAGTGGCGGTGCCGGTGGTGCAGATGAGGAGGGTTACGATGAACACTGGGATGAAGCCCTGCGCATTATTTCAGAGACCCGCCAGACGTCGATTTCAATGTTACAGCGTCGTTTGCGGGTTGGTTACAATCGGGCAGCACGGATGATTGAACGGATGGAATCCGAAGGAATTGTGGGGCCTTCCGATGGCAGTGGTAAACCACGCGAGGTGCTGATCGGACGGATTGAATAAGTTTGGGACATAAAAAAACAGCAAGCAAAGACGTCGTAAGGCGTCTTTTTTTATGGTGTTTTGGGGGTGGCAACAAGCTTGACCGGCAGATTCTTCTCTGTGGTTTCTTTTTTCATCAATTCATTCAAAACGGCGGTTGCGTAGCTGCCGCGTGGCAGGCAGAAATCAAGTTGCAGGTCGGCACCGAGTTGACGGGTGCTGATGGCGCTGATGGGGACACGCAGGGCGCGCCGGCCACCCGTCATGGTCAGGCCATGGCCCAGTTTCCACGATTCGGGCCGCAGGCCGATTTGCTGTAACACGGCCCGCTCGTCGAGGCCAGGCGTCTGTTCTGCAAGCCGGACCTTGCTGCCAAAAAGAGGCGCTGTCGGGCTGATTTCAAACTGGTCCGCCCGCGGTTGTTCCTGGGCCGCATCTTTAACCAGAAAACAGGCTCCATTGGCATGTTTCATGGCCAGATCACCATTTTGCAACTGCCCGAGTTGTGGCAGCCGTTGCAATAAAAGCTGATCGAACAGCCAGGATTGCAAGGCCGAAAGGTAGAGCCGCAACAGACGTTTTGGCAGGCCTAGAACGGCGGATTCAGGAGAGTGACCTCCTTCCAGCAGGCTGATCAGACGTCTTTCTTCGTGCATTCTGCGTGGCAGTTGTCTGGCCGCTTGTGCGAACTTCTGCTGGCGAAAAAGTTCCGCGGCTTTTTTCCAGGCCGGATCAACAATCCTCTGTGGGTCACCCAGCAGTTCGCGGCAAAATACTGAATAATCTCGGCTCAACAGCAGCTGGCCGAGACGGTGTGAATTACCCAGTAGTCCATAGCGTTGTTCGCCGAAACGGTTGGGGACTCCCCCGGTTTGCAGTCGCTCAAGAATCTGGTCGGCCCGTTGTTTGGCCTGGGCGACCGGTTTGCGAACGATCAAGCGAAAACGATTGCCGATCAGGTGACCAAGGCGCAGCTTGTTGTCGTGGCGGTTAACGGCCAGAATCTTGAGAGGCAACTCTTCGAGACGCGAAAGATTTTTCTCACAGTGGGCCGGGAGTGAAATCCATTGTCGGGTGATCGCCTGGGCATCCTTGAGCCCGGCATAGCCGATTTCGCGCTCTTTCAGTTTGAGACAGGTTGAAATGCGGCGCAATGCTTCATGGGTGGTCAGGCCACGTTTCTCAATCTGCAAATAAAGGTGTTCACCAGATCCGCGACAGGGATAAAGCGGAAGCTCTTCAACCAGGAAATCTTCGGCAGATTGCTTGTAGCTGCCACCAATTCCGGGCAGATCGGCGCTGATCCACTGCATCAGGTTTCCTGTGCCCAGCGCAGACGAAAACCTTTTTTAGGGGGGGGTGGCGGGGCGGCAACATAACCAGGTTGACGTTGGTAGTGGCAGTAATAGATCGGCTGGCCACGTTTTAGAAACCGGCGCATATATTTGGAAATGGGGTAGTCGCCAAGCTCATGGACATAGGGCTGGTCGTGACAATTATCGAAACCGGCTTCTGCCATCAGGAGTTCGCTGGTCTCAATCCCGTAATCGACGAAGTCGGTGCAGAAATGGAAGTGCCCACCCTCTTCCAGGCAATAGAGAGCAATCTTGAGAAACTCGCTATTGACCAGCCGACGTTTACGATGACGTTTTTTTGGCCAGGGATCGGGACAGTTTATGTAGAGGGCGTGCAGACTTTGTGCTTTGATATGGCGCAGCAATAATGAACGTGCTTCGGTTCGCAGAACCCGGACATTTGAGACCCCGGCATCATCAAGTCGGCGGCAGGTTTTATCACAACCCTGGTTGAAGATATCGATGGCGATAAAATTCTGCTGAGGATGTCTTGTCGCCAGTTGAACAATGAAATCACCAATGCCACAGCCGATCTCAAGACTGAGAGGTTGTGGTTTTGAAAAAAGTTCCTGCATGCTGTCGATTTTTTCGAGTTTTATTTCAGGGACATAGCAGGGTGAATTGATCAGGGTCATGCGTTGGGTCATGGTCAAAAGGTCTTTCGAGGCTGAGGTTATTTGCGTTCAGCAAGAAAATGGCTTAACAGCTCGAGTTGAGCGCGCGGTGTTGTTCGGTAAGAGGGCATGAACATGTCGCCTTCTCCGAGTTGTTCGGGGAGTTGTTGCAAACGTTGCAGAATCGTTTTCTGATCCAGTTTCAGGCCGATACGATCAAGAGAGCGCGCCAGGGTGGCACCACTTTTTTCGAAGTCGTGGCAGGCTCGGCAGCCAAGATCGACAAACAGTTGTCGGGCCTGTTGTTGTTCCTCGCTGGTCAGAGGTGCCGCAAGTGCGGGCGTACCAAGGATGATCAGCAGCAGTGGTAACAGAATCGCTTTCATGAAAAAACTCCCGCAGCAAAAGAAGCTTGGAGAAAGATACTTGTGTCGCCGATGATTTGCAACCGGGGGAAATCGGTTGCATTGTCGATCCGTGCCCTTTAAGCTGAAAAACGTCTGTTCGGATTTGTCCGATACGGGATGAGGCAATTGTTTATGACAGGAGTCAATTGATGCAGATTCCGATCAGTCAGCGGGCGAGAAATGTTTCTCCCTTTCTGGCCATGGAAGTTATGGAAAAAGCCAAAGCTCTGGAAGCTGCGGGCCGTAATATTATCTATCTCTGTCTGGGAGAACCTGATTTTGCAACGCCGTCAGCGGTTGTTGAGGCAACCCATCAGGCGCTTGATCAGGGGGCAACCTCTTACACTCATTCGTTGGGATTAGCCGAATTACGTGATGAGATTGTCCGTCATTATCGACGGCGTTATGCGGTCAAGATTGACCCGGAGCAGATTCTGGTCAGTAGTGGGACCAGCCCACTGATGCTGTTGCTGTTCTCTGTTTTGCTTGAAGAGGGTGATGAGCTGATTCTGCCCGATCCGGGTTATGCCTGTTATCCCAATTTTGTCCGCTTCGCAGGCGGAGTTCCTGTTTCGCTCAGAACCGATCCAGGTAACGGTTTTCAACCCCGGGCGAGTGAGGTTGAAGCGGCAATCACCGAACGTAGTCGTGGTTTGCTGATCAATTCTCCCGCCAATCCAGCCGGGTCGGTCTTGAGTGGTTCCGAATTGGAATCTCTGGCCAAATTGCCGCTGCCGATTATTTCAGACGAAATTTATCATGGCCTGACCTATGAGGGTGAGGAGCACTCGATTCTCGAGTATACCGACCATGCCTTTGTCCTCGGAGGGTTTTCCAAAACCTTCGCCATGACCGGTTGGCGACTTGGTTTTCTGATCTCTCCGCGAGAGTGTGTGCGTCCGCTTCAGGCTTTACATCAAAATTTCATGATCAGTGCCAATCACTTTGTTCAATTGGGTGGTCTGGCCGCACTGCAGCACTGTGATGAGGATGTAAAACGGATGCGTAAATTGTACGACCTGCGACGCCGTCAACTGGTCAAGCAATTACAAACCCTGGGTTTCGGGATTCCTTTCATGCCTAAGGGTGCCTTCTATGTCCTGGCCGATGCCCGGCATATTGATCCTGATTCCTTGCGGCTGGCCCTTGATATTTTGGAAGAAACCGGCGTGGCATTGACTCCCGGCATCGATTTTGGTGAGGGAACAGAAGGATTTTTACGTTTTTCCTATGCCAGCCCGCTGGAAAAAATTGATGAGGCAATGCAACGGCTCGCCGAATATCTGCGCGAGCGGGGCAAATTGCCGGGCGAATAAAACTTGAAAACTGTTTCTGCTGTTACTTAACCTCTTGTAAGGGGACATCCATATGCTGATCGTCATGCACCACCACGCAACCGAAGACCAGATTCTTGCGGTTAAAAAAACCGTCGAAGCCATGGGGCTGCGGGCAGAGCCGATTCCGGGGAGTATGCGCACGGCCATCGGGGTTCTGGACAACCAGGGCTATGTTGAGGATACCGCCATTCGCGACCTGGCCGGAGTGCGCGAGGTCATACACGTCAGTAAGCCCTACAAACTGGTTTCGCGTGATTTTCATCCCCAGCCGACAATTGTTGATGTGGCCGGAGTCAAAATCGGGGATGGTGAAAAATCAGTGATGATGGCCGGGCCCTGTTCTATCGAAACCGAAGAACAGATGCATGCCGCAGCCAGGCAGGTCAAAGCTGCCGGGGGGCAGATTTTGCGTGGTGGCGCTTTCAAGCCGCGCACCGGTCCGCACAGCTTTCAGGGGTTGGGGATTGCTGGGCTGAAATTCTTGAGTGATGCCGGACGTGCTGTTGGTTTGCCGGTGGTGACCGAGGTGATGCGGATCGAACAGCTGGGGCCGGTCTGCGAGCATGCCGACATGTTGCAGATCGGAGCCCGCAACATGCAGAACTTTGATCTGCTCAAAGAGGTTGGCAAGCTTGATCACCCTGTGCTGCTGAAACGCGGGATGAGTGCCACACTTGAAGAATTTCTCTCGGCGGCAGAATATATCCTGGCTGAAGGCAACAGTAAACTGGTGCTGTGTGAACGCGGGATCCGCACCTTCGAAAAAGCGACGCGCAATACGCTTGATCTGGCGGTTATCCCCCTGATTCGCAGTATGAGTCATCTGCCGATTATCGTTGACCCAAGTCATGCAACGGGAAAACGCTCGCTGGTCCCGGTCATGGCGCGTTCGGCTCTTGTCGCCGGGGCTCATGGGCTGATGGTAGAAATGCACCCGGAACCAGAAAAAGCACTTTGTGATGGCGCGCAAAGCCTTGATCCACAGGGTTTTACGACGCTGATGTCCGACCTGGGACGGATCGAAAAATTTCTTACTGAATTAGCGGGCGAACCGACAGAATGACTTGTTTTACTGTCCCGTCAACCTGTATGATGTTTGACTGAACGGGTTATCTATTTCGGTGGCTGAAAAGCCGACTTTTGACGATGGAGGATAAACGATCCCGATGGAAAACAGTATTCAGATTATCGATAAGGTTCACTGGGTGGGGGTGCGCCATCCCGATCTCAAGGTTTTTGACGATCTTTTCCCAACCCATAATGGTACGACCTACAACAGTTATCTGGTGCAGGGCAGCCAGAAAACGGTTTTGATCGATGCGGTCAAAGAACCCTTTTCTGAAGAATTGTTTCGCAAGGTCGGCGAGCAGGTTCCGCTGGAAAAAATTGACGCGGTCGTGGTCAATCATACCGAGCCTGACCATTCGGGCGCTTTGGCCGGGTTGCTGGAAAAGAATCCCGAGCTGGTCGTCTATTGTTCACGGGCCGGAGAAAACTTTCTCAAGCAGTTGCTCAACCGTGACTTTAACAGCCAGATTGTCGCTGATGGTGATGAGCTTGATCTGGGTGGTCGGACATTGCGCTTTATCCTGGCTCCCTCTTTACACTGGCCGGATACGATCTTTACCTATCTGGTTGAGGATGAAATCCTCTTTCCCTGTGACGCCTTTGGTGCTCACTATTGTCCCGAACGTTTGTTCGATGACGAGATCGCCGAGTTTTATCCTGATTTCCATTTCTATTTTGACTGCATCATGCGTCCCTTTAAAGACAAGGTTCGTGATGCCCTGGCTAAAATTGACGGGCTACCGATCCAGATGGTTTGTCCCTCTCACGGTCCGGTTCGTCGTTCAACAGGGCAGTTTGCGATTGAATCCTATGCCCGCTGGTCGGTTGCGCCTCCTGAGGGTGGCAAGCCAAGAGCATTACTGGCCGTTCTTTCTTCGCACGGGAATACGCGCAATATGGCTGATGTGATCAAGGCCGAGCTTGAGACACAGGGATTTGAAGTCACTGACTTTGCCTTAAGTGGTATGCGAGATGATGATTATCGTAATGCCCTTGAGCAGGCCGATGTACTGGTTCTGGGAACGCCAACGATTCAACGTGATGCCCCGCCGCATGTCTGGCATGCCCTGTCGTTGATTTCATCAGTAACACCGAAGTCTAAAGTTGCCGCGGTTTTTGGTTCTTTT
>JAJRWH010000112.1 GCA_024276935.1 Deltaproteobacteria bacterium | reverse complement strand
CAACCTGTTACGAACAAGGAGATGATGCTTTGGATCAGATTGTAGCAGAGACTGTTTCATGTCAAAACCAAATTAATTCGTTCTTTGACAATCAGCGCATCGCACTACTACTGAAGCAAAGCAACGTGGCCAAACAGGAACCCTTGCGCCCATGTAATTATACTTTTCCCATATCTACCACAGCAAAGCCTCAACCTTGGCAAGGACTTCATCTAGAACAGATGGCTCAACGCGTCCCTCTTTTTTGGCTTTACGGGCGACCCAGTCAAGACTCCTGATCTGGTCTGCGAGGATAACCCCTTCTTTGTCACTGACTTTGGTCAGCACTTCAAACGGATAGCCTTTAATTGAAGTTGTCAAAGGGCAGCAAAGCATCAGGTGGGTAATTTTATTGTAGCGTTTTGGCGAAAGAACCAAAGCCAGTCGGTGCCCTGCCTGCTCATGTCCCGCCTGGGGATTGAACTGCAGCCACACCAGATCCCCCCGATCCGGTACATAAGCCATCTACCAGGCCTCCTTGCCTGTGGGATCCCCGGTCTTAACTTCAGACTGTTGGTTTTCTGGAGTTACACCATTTAACATCTGGTTGAGATCGTACTTTGCAGTTTTTCGTGCCAACTCAATGACAATCGCATGGTCGCGCACCGAAATATTTACGGGCGACTCCTGCTTGACACCGATTTCTTCCGCCAGCGCTTTTGGTAATCTGAGGGCCAGGCTGTTGCCCCATTTTTGGACTTTAGCCAACATGTGGTGACTCCTGTCGTTAAAAAGGCTTCCAATATAACAAGGTATCTACATTGTTTCAACCTGAGGAGGTTACCGTCAATCACCTCAACTTTGATCCCCCCTGATACTGAATCATTTTCGGTACCTATAGAAATACTTAGGTGACATTCATAAATTCAGCAGAGAGGCTTCGTTCGTTAATGGCGTCCCCAGGGGGAATCTGCCTACTTCGTCGGGTGCATCACGCACCCTCCTGCGCAGGCCCCCCTTCGCTCGCTGACGCGGCCATCCCTGGCCGCTTTTCTGACATTAAGTCAGCGCTTGCTGCGCTTCGAATCCCCCTGAACATACTGTCCTCCAACGAAAAAACGCCCTGCCGAATTGAATCAGCAGAGCGTTTTTCGTTAATGGCGTCCCCAGGGGGATTCGAACCCCCGTCGCCGCCGTGAAAGGGCGGTGTCCTGGGCCAGGCTAGACGATAGGGACTTAAAACTGCTAAGTGCCCTGCGGGAAATGGTCCCGCAAAATGACGCTATTAAAAAATGGTGAGCCGGGGGGGGATCGAACCCACGACCATCTGATTAAAAGTCAGATGCTCTACCAACTGAGCTACCGGCCCGTAACGGAGCATCTTTATACGCGATGATTATGAGTGCGTCAACCCTTTTTTCTACTTTTTTTTCAGCCCCCGAAAACTTCGGCATCATGCCCCAACTTGACGCAAAAATCAAGCAAAAGGATTACTGCGCAACATGGTTTCATCCCGCCGCGGACCGACTGAAACCAGCACGACCGGCACCCCGGTCCAGGCTTCAATCTGCTTGACGTAATCGATCGCCGCCTGTGGCAACTGATCAAAGTCTTTGACCTCGTTGATCGACTGCTGCCATCCGGCAACCTCTTCCAATACCGGGGTGCATTGTTCCAGCACCTCAAGGTCGCTCGGAAAATCTTCGAGCAGCTGATCCTGGTATTTATAGGCGGTACAAACCTGGATTGTTTCCAGATCGTTGAGAACATCCATTTTGGTCAGTGCCAGGCCGGTCAGGCCATTGACCCGTACCGCTTCACGCAGGGCAACAATATCGAGCCAGCCACAACGACGGGGACGTCCTGTTGTCGCACCGAATTCATGACCTGCGGCACGTAACTGCTCACCCATTTCGTCGAGCAGTTCGGTCGGGAAGGGTCCTTCACCGACCCGGGTCACATAGGCTTTGGTGATCCCGATCACCTGATCAAGGCGGGTCGGACCGACACCGCTGCCGGTGCAGGCTCCCCCGGAAATGGTCGAAGAGGAGGTGACATAGGGATAGGTGCCATGATCGATATCGAGCATGCTACCCTGGGCGCCTTCGAACAACAGGTTCTTGTCTGCCTTTATTGCGGCATCAAGCTCGGTCGAAACGTTGCCCAGATAGCAGCGCAACTGTTCGGCGTAACCCTGATATTCAGCAAAGATTTCATCGGCATCAAGTGGAGCCTGACCGAGGTATTTCTCAAGGTAGAAGTTTTTCTCCGGCAACACCTCATTGAGGCGGCGTCTGAAGGTTTCGGGCTTGAGCAGATCAGCAAAGCGGATCCCTCGCCGTCCGACCTTGTCTTCATAGGTCGGACCGATGCCACGACCGGTGGTGCCGATTTTGCGGTCACTCGTACGATTTTCACGCGCCTTGTCGATTGCAACATGATAGGGCATAATCAGATGAACAGCACCGTCGACCATCAGCTGACTGTCATCCTGCAAGTAGCCTTTGCTCTTGAGCCCTTCAATCTCTTCGAGAAAAATCCTGGGGTCCAGAACGACACCATTGCCGATAACACATCGCTTACCTTTATGCAGAATCCCTGAGGGAATCAGGTGCAGGACTGTTTTTTCGTTACCAACAACCAGGGTGTGCCCGGCATTGTTACCGCCCTGAAAACGTACCACCTCATCAGCGTGTTCGGTGTAGATATCAACAACTTTTCCCTTACCTTCGTCACCCCACTGGGCACCGATGATTACGACATTGGCCATAATGTTCGTTAGCTCCTTAAAGCCTTACGCCTGTTCCACCGTAGCGAAGAGCAGGACATGAATCAGTCTATTTCTGTTGTTTACGTTGGATAAGTTCATCAATTGTCAGCTGCTCTTCAGTCTGATCGATCGGATCGATCAGACGAAGCGGCTGCTGTTCGTCTGCAACCAGCAGCAGTTGACGATAGTTCATCAGCCGGGCGTAAGCAAGTGCTTCATCACTTGAACGCTCCAGCATGTCTCGTGCGGCACTGTACCCTGCGGCGCGTAATTGACGAGTCAATTGCTGGGCCCGGACAACGGCATCATGTCGGGCAAAGACCAGCAGATCGGTCTGTGGCTTGACCTGGTTATCGAGGGTCTGGTCAAGGGCAAATAACAGATTGAGCAGATCGAAGGTAAAACCGGTGGCCGGTGCCGGACTGCCGTAATTGGCCATCAGCCCATCATAACGTCCGCCACTGCAAACGGCCTGCCCGTAACCCTGAAGAAAACCCTGAAAAGTGATTCCGGTATGATAATCGAGGCCACGCAGTTCACCCAGGTCGAGGGTCACGTTTTCGGCGACACCATGCTGGTCGAGAAGATCGAGAACCTGCGTCAGGTTGTCCAGCGCATTTTGCGAACGCTGATTGCGTACCAGACGTCCCGCCCGCTGCAAAACTTCACGCCCACCAAAAAGCCGGGGCAGGGCCAACACCTCTTCGCGAGCCGCCTGATCGATCTCTCCCTCATCGAGCAGTCGCGTCAATTCAGCACTGTCTTTACGTCCAATCGCCCCCGTTACCCGACGAGCCAGATCAGCAGAAAGAGAGAGGCTGTCAATCACACCGCGAAAGAATTCAACCTGGCCGATATCAAGGGTAAATTCGCGCGCGCCACTGCGCTGCAAACATTCAATCGCCATGGCGATCATTTCGGCATCGGCTTCAGGATGATCGAGGCCGATCAGTTCGACACCCGCCTGGTAGATTTCACGATCCTTGCCCGCCTGCTGCTCGGCATGGCGCAAAACCTTGCCCGAATAGCACAGGCGCAACGGCAGAGGCAGCTCACGCATACGTGTCGCGGCAATTCGCGCAATCTGGGGCGTCATATCGGGAGGAAAAGCGAGCAACCGGCCACTTTGACGATCATCAAAACGAAAAGCCCGGGCATGCAGATCGCCGCCAAGGCCCTTTTCGAGCAGGTCAAAAAATTCGAGTTGGGGCGGGATGACAGGTCGAAACCCCCAGTCATCCATCACCTGACGGATCTGTGACTGCAGGTATTCAACTTTGGCCGCTTTTAACGGCAAAAAATCACGAACCCCTTTTGGCAGGGCAGATTCAGGTGTTGCAGCAGAATTCATCATTATTGTTCCACGTTATTCAACCAAAAACCTTGGCGCAAAAAGATCATTATTTCTGACAATCATTCCAATTGTTCGGCGGCGGCAGCGTAATGGGACAGGCGGAAAGAACCCCGTCAACAGCTGTCAGCTGCTGCAAGAGCTCTGCGGACAAGGGGCTGTCAACTCCAACCAGTGAAACGGCTGTCCCTTCAACCCGTCGCCGCGACAGGTTGAGCATGGCAATATTTACCTGGGCATCCGCCAGAATACCACTGACCCTGGCAATGACACCGGGACGGTCTTCATTGCGCAAAACCAGCAGGTTCCCTTCGGGGATGGCTTCAACCAGATAATCATCGATCCTCACCAGGCGATATTCCTGTGAGCCGAAAAGTGCTCCCCCAAGGCTGTGGCTGCCCTGGTCACCCTCTATTT
>JAJRWH010000111.1 GCA_024276935.1 Deltaproteobacteria bacterium | reverse complement strand
CGCTTGTGGTAGGATTCCGCCGCTTTACCTCATCTGTTGAAAAACAGGCCAAAACGTACAAAGGAGAAGGATAAGAATGAGCGGTGCGAAAGCGGAAATAGAGATCATCGAGCGGTACTGTAAAGGGTGCAGCATCTGTGTTGAGTTCTGCCCCACCAAAGTACTGGCGATGGATGCCTTTGTGGTTAAAGTTGAGAATGCCGATGCTTGCATTGGTTGCATGCAGTGTGAGCTGCGATGCCCTGACTTCGCCATTAAAGTCCACAAGCTGTAACAGAAAAGGAGGTCGGTTCGTGGCTAAAAAAGTAGCTCTTATGCAGGGCAATGAAGCGTGTGCACATGGCGCGCTCTATGCCGGCTGTAATTTCTTTGCTGGTTATCCAATAACCCCGTCGACTGAAGTGGCTGAGGTCATGTCGGTCGAGCTGCCAAAAATTGGTGGCAAGTTTATTCAGATGGAAGATGAAATTGGCGCAACAGCAGCACTGATTGGTGCCGCTTTGACAGGCGCCAAGGCTCTTGATTCTACCTCTGGTCCCGGTATGTCCCTCAAGCAGGAACTGCTGGGTTATGCCTGTATCGCCGAGATCCCCTGTGTCATTGTCAATGTCCAGCGTGGTGGCCCGTCAACGGGTATGCCGACCGGACCCAGCCAGTCTGACATGCAACAGGCCATGTGGGGAACCCACGGCGATCATGCAGCGATAGTCCTGACTCCCGCTTCATGTCAGGAGATCTACGAAGAGACTGTTCGCGCATTTAATCTGGCCGAGAAATACCGGATGCCGGTACAGATCCAACTTGATGAAATTTGTGCTCACATGCGTGAGCGGGTCGAGTTTGCCGAGCCTGGCGAACTTGAGGTCATTGATCGTGAGGCTCCGTCGGTTCCGCCGGAAGAGTACAAGCCTTTCGACGATACCAAGGGACTTGTTCCGCCACTGGCAGCGTTTGGTAGTGGTTACCGCTATCATGTCACAGGCCTTAACAAGGCTGCCGATGGTTTTCCGACCACAAAAGCTGAACTGGTTGACGCTGAAGAGCGCCGCCAGATTGACAAGGTCATGCTCAACCAGAAAGATATTCAGAAAAATGAAGAATATCTGCTGGACGATGCCGAGGTTGTTCTCTTTGCCTATGGCTCAACCAGCCGCAGTGCCCGTTATGCTGTCAATGAATTGCGTAAAGAAGGCGTGAAGGCTGGCATGTTCCGTCCTTTGACCATGTGGCCGTTCCCCGATGAGCGGATTGCCGAGCTGGCTGATCAGGCCAAGGCAATTGTTTGTCCGGAGATGAACCTGGGCCAGATGGTGCGTGAAGTTGAGCGTGTGGCGAAAGGAAATTGTACAGTTGCCCACATCGGGCGTGTTGATGGTGAGCCGATCAATCCTGGCCAGATCATCGACAAGGTCAAGGAGGTCCTCTAATGGCTTACGATTACGAAAAATCAATCCGTCCGGGCAAATTGCCTCATATCTGGTGCCCAGGTTGCGGACACGGTATTGTCATGAAGGGGCTGATCCGGGCGATGGATTCCTGTGAGCTCGATCGTGATAACACGGCGGTTGTTTCAGGTATCGGTTGCGCAAGTCGTCTGCCGGGTTACCTTGATACCTGTACCCTGCATACAGCGCACGGGCGTGCTGCTGCCTTTGCAACCGGGGTCAAGATGGCCAAGCCTGAGATGAACGTGATTGTTGTTGGTGGTGATGGTGATGGAACGGCCATCGGTGGTAACCATTTTATTCACGCCTGTCGGCGTAACATTGACATGACCTATCTGGTCATGAACAACAGCATTTACGGGATGACCGGTGGTCAGTTCTCACCTTGTACTCCGACCGGGGCCAAGGCATCGACAACGGTTTATGGCAACCCTGATCCGACTTTTGATATTGCCAAGTTGGCTATCGGGGCCGGGGCAACTTTTGTTGCCCGTGGAACGGCTTTTCATGCGACCCAGATCGACAAGTTGATTGCCGAGGGGATCAAGCATAAAGGGCTGGCGGTTATCGAGATCCTCGACGATTGTCCTACCACATACGGACGGCGCAACAAGTTCCGGAGTGTTATCGACATGATGAAACGTCTTAAGGAGATCGCCGTTCCGGTTGCCGCAGCGGCAAAGATGACTCCCGAGCAGCTTGAAGGCAAGGTTCTGACCGGTGTGCTGCACAAGGAGGAGCGTCCCGAGTATACCGAACAGTACGCTCAGGTCATCCAACGCGCCCAGGGCGCCTGATCCTCTTAAGGAGAATTGAATCATGGCAGAAAGATATGAAATTCGGTTTTCCGGTGCTGGTGGTCAGGGACTGATCACAGCCGGAATTATTCTGGCGGAGGCCGCTTCGATTGTCGAAGGGAAATACGCTGTTCAATCACAGAGTTATGGTCCTGAAGCACGCGGTGGTGCTTCAAAATCCGAAGTTATCATTTCGGATGGCCCGATTGATTATCCCAAAGCGACCGTGGTTGATGCCTGTCTGGCAATGACCCAGGTTGCCGCTGACAAATATGCAAACGGTATCAAGCCGGGTGGTTTGTTGTTGCTTGATGATGATTTTGTAAAAAATGTACCTGAGGGTGACTTCAGGGTTGTCAAGATTCCGATCATGCGGATTGCAAAAGAAGACGTTGGTCGTGAAATTGTTGCCAACGTTGTGGCTCTTGGGGCGATGATTGCCCTGACTGACGTTGTTGCCCGTGACTCAGGTGAAACCGCAGTGCTGGCCAAGGTTCCAGAGGCGTTTCTTGATCTGAACAAGAAGGCCTACAGCCTTGGTTTCGAAAAAGTCAAAGAGGCAATGGAGCAATAATTTCTTTTGATTTTTAGAAAGAGACTGTTATTCTTTGGACCCGGTCAACGTGCCGGGTCTTTTTTTGTCTTTAATCAATTGAAAGGTTTTCGAGCATGAAAAAAATCTGTTTTTTACTGCTGTTCTTGCTGACGGCAACCTCCGCATTCGCCGCCCCCTTGAAAGAGGGGCAGGAAAAGCTGAGCTATGCCATTGGAATGAGTATTGGCAAGGACCTTCTGCGTCAGGATTTACAACTCGATCTGAGACAGCTGGCCGCCGGTCTCGACGCAGCATACAAGAAGACCGATGCCTTGTTGACTGACGATGAGATGGTGAAAGTGCTGGTTGCCTATCAGCAGGAAATGCAGCAAAAGCAGATGGCAAAAGCCGCTGCGGCAGCGGAAGAGAATCGTGTCGCAGGCAAGGCATTTCTTGATAAAAATGCCAAAAATCCGGCGGTCAAGGTAACAGCAAGTGGTTTGCAGTATGAGGTTCTTGCTGAGGGCAAAGGTGTAACACCTGCTGCCGAAGATGAGGTAACGGTCAATTATCGCGGTACCCTTATTGACGGGACCGAATTTGACAGTTCATATAAACGGGGGAAGCCGGTCAGCTTCAAGGTCAATGGCGTCATTCCGGGCTGGACAGAAGCCCTGCAATTGATGAAGGAAGGTGGCAAGTTGAAGCTCACGATTCCGCCAGAACTTGCCTACGGTGACCGGGGTGCGCCACCGGTAATCGCACCAGGCAGTACCCTTGTTTTCGAGGTTGAACTGATCAAGGTGGTTAAAAATTAGAAGCTGACCAGATTTGTGAGTCTGAGGGCCTGCGTTGCGACGCAGGCCTTTTTTTGTGCGATCTTTTTGTGGTGGGCAACAGTTGACTCAAGGGGAGAACAATCAAGGCCAGCAGCATAAGTGTTTCGAACATTTGTACCTCTCATCGAAAGAGCTTGATTCGGGTTGAATTAAAACTACAACTCTTGTGCGACTTTTAAAGTCACAGCGGCAGAAAGATTAATGACTTCAGTGGCTTGTATTATGTTTAAGGTTGGGATGTTGCTGATGAAAAGGTTGTTCTCAGGGGCGGCTATTGTTTGACAAGGACAGTGCGAATCGTATACAGTATGCAATGCAAGCGTTCCGATTGGTTCGTTGTGTCAAGTGGGTTCCGGGTTGTTTAAACTGCGGTCAAGGCGTCCTGTGCAGACCTCAGGCAAAAGAGTCAGAATTTGTGGCAGGATTAACCGTATGGGGCACTTAACAAGGGCGAAGGCCCTTTTTTGATGGGCAATGAGACAAGATCCAACTGCAGCGCAGGCTGCGAACCATGATACTGGAGGAGAGAGATGATCGAAGCGTACCTGAAACATGAAGAAGAACGCCGCGCACAGGGCATTCCGGCGTTACCACTAACCCCTGAGCAGACCGCTGATTTGTGTGGGCTGTTGCAGAATCCCCCGGCAGGAAAAGAAGATTTTCTGTTCAATCTGTTCACTGAGCGGATTTCTCCTGGAGTTGATCCTGCGGCTGAAGTTAAAGCCGAGTTTCTGGCCGGGATCTTGTCTGGTGACAAGAGTTCGCCATTGATCAACAAACTTCAGGCGGTCAAAATCCTTGGCACCATGATTGGTGGTTACAATGTTCAGCCGTTGATCAGCGCTCTCTCTGATGCCGAGTTGGCTGATGAGGCAGCCTGTGCGCTTTCCGGGATGACCTACGTTTATGATGCTGCCGAACAGGTGATTGATCTGGCCAAGAGCAATGCGGCTGCGAAAAAGGTTGTACAAAGCTGGGCGAACGCCGAGTGGTACACCAGCAAGCCTGCCATGCCCGAGACGATCAAGGTCAAGGTTTTCAAGGTTGAAGGCGAGATCAATACGGACGATTTTTCCCCGGCAGGAGATGCCTGGAGCCGTCCTGATATTCCTCTGCATGCTTTGGCCATGGGGAAAACCCGTTTTCCTGGTGGTATCGAAGAAATCGCCAAATGGCGCAAGGAAGGTCATCAGGTTGCCTTTGTTGGTGACGTTGTTGGTACAGGTTCTTCGCGGAAATCGGCCTGTAACTCGGTTCTCTGGTGTATTGGCGATGATATCCCGGCCGTTCCGAACAAGCGTCGTGGTGGGGTCATTATCGGGGGTGTTATTGCGCCGATCTTCTTCAATACTGCCCAGGATTCTGGTGCTTTGCCGTTGCGAATGGATGTCACAAATCTGAACATGGGTGATGTGATAACGATCAATACGGCCAAAGGCGAGGTGACCAACGAGGCTGGTGAGGTCGTTTCGACTTTCGAGATCAAGCCGAATACGGTTCCTGACGAGTATCGTGCCGGAGGACGTATCCCGCTGATTATCGGTCGTGCAGTAACCACCACGGCCCGTGAGGCACTCGGGATGGGTGAGGCAGATATTTTTGCCCAGCCGGACAATCCGACTCCAAAGCCGGGTCAGGGCTATACCCAGGCGCAAAAAATGGTTGGTCGGGCCTGTGGAGTTGATGGTGTCTTGCCCGGAACAGCCTGTGAGCCGTTGATGACCACAGTTGGCTCTCAAGATACAACCGGACCGATGACTGCTGACGAACTGAAAGAGTTGGCCTGCCTCAAGTTTCAGTCGCCGATGTTCATGCAATCGTTCTGTCACACTGCCGCCTATCCGAAACCGGCAGATGTCAAAATGCACGCCAACCTGCCGAAATTTATCGCCGACCGTGAAGGTGTTGCCTTGCGTCCCGGTGATGGGGTTATTCACAGCTGGTTGAATCGTCTGCTGGTTCCTGACACGGTCGGTACTGGTGGTGACTCACATACCCGGTTTCCTATCGGGATCAGCTTTCCGGCAGGTTCTGGTCTGGTTGCTTTTGGTGGTGCTCTTGGTTTTATGCCGCTCGATATGCCTGAGTCAGTTCTGGTTCGTTTCAAGGGAGAACTGAACGAAGGTTTGACCTTGCGTGATGCGGTAAATGCCATTCCCTATTATGCGATCAAACAGGGGCATTTGACCGTCCCGAAAAAGAATAAGATCAATATATTCAACGGACGAATTCTCGAAATGGAAGGTCTGCCGAATCTTTCGGTTGAGCAGGCCTTTGAATTGACCGATGCTGCTGCCGAGCGTTCTGCTGCGGCTGGTTGTATTCAACTTTCAGAAGAGAGTGTCTGTACCTATCTGCGTTCCAATATTGCGCTGATGAAAAAAATGATTGAAGAGGGTTATCAGCACCCTGAAACCCTGCGCAAGCGGATTGCTGCGGTAGAAGAGTGGCTGAAAAATCCGCAACTGCTCAAGGCCGATGCCAACGCCGAGTATGCTGCGGTGATTGAAATCGATCTGGCTGAAATTACCGAGCCGATCCTGGCTTGCCCGAATGATCCTGATGATGTCAAGCTGCTCAGTGAAGTGGCCGGAACTCCGATTCAGGATATTTTCCTTGGCTCCTGTATGACCAATATCGGGCACTTCCGTGCTGCTGCCGAGATCTGGCGGGGTCAGAAGTTTAACCCGAACGTTCGCACCTGGATCTGCCCTCCAACCCGTATGGATCAGCAGAAACTCAAGGAAGAGGCGATCTTCTCGGTTTACAGTGCCATGGGAGCACGACTTGAAATTGCAGGGTGCTCACTTTGTATGGGCAACCAGGCGCGAGTTCCTGACGGGGTCAACATGTTCTCTACCAGTACCCGTAACTTTGACGATCGGATCGGTAATGGTGCTCAGGTTTATCTCGGTTCAGCTGAACTGGGTGCGGTCACTTCAACCCTGGGTAAATTGCCGACTCCCGCTGAATATCTTGCCGTGTTCAAGGAAAAGGTTGCACCGAACAAGGAAAAGATTTATCGGTACTTGCAGTTTGATGAAATGGACGGTTACGAGAAGACCGTCTGAAACCGTTTATTGATTTGAAATTTTCTGGTCGCTTCATTATGAGGCGGCCTTTTTTTATTTGCTTTTGCGTTTGAGCCAGGAGTGGAAAAGCCAGGCCCCCAGGGTCAACAAAACCAACAGGCCCAGCCGACTGCTGAGGTGACGTGCCTGCTGCCAGCTTTCACCGCCCAGGTATCCCAGCCCCGGATAGGCAATCCCCCAAAGAAGTGCGTTGATGAACGTGGCTTTGCAGAAAAAAGCTGGTGGCATCCGCGAGATTCCGGCCAGAAAAGGGATTGTGCCGCGAATCGGTCCCAGAAACCTGGCGTAGAACAGACTTTTCCCGCCATTTTCATTCAGGAATATTTTGGCCTCAAGCAGTTTTGAATTCTGCTTGCGTAACCAGGGCATGGCCAGAATCCTTTGGCCAAGCCGTCCTCCCAGCCAGTAACTGAGAAAGTCACCCGTGAAGGCCCCCAGCGCACTGAAGAAAAAGAGTTGAAGAAGATGCCCTTTGCCATGGGCAACCAGAAACCCGGCTAAAACAATGAGAGTACTGCCTGGCATAAGCAGGCCAATCAGGGGGAGTGCCTCAAGAAAAGCGACCAGAGTAATCAGGGCAAGATAAGCGGCTCCATCGGGAAGGAGAGTGATGAATTGTTGCAGCCAATGAGACATCAATGCCCTCCAGAGGGATTGAACATCCGGTGCCACTGGTCAAAAATCGCTCCTTTGTTGTCGCCAAAGCGCACCAGCCCCGCTCTGACTTCTATGGCACTCTTTTCCCGGTCGCGGTCACGAAGGTTTTTGGAGAAGAAGAGATCCGCATAGCAGATAATTTTTTCTTCCAGGGTCTCAGGTAGCAGATCACGTGCAGGCAAGGGAAGCTTCTGGGTGATGATTTCTTCTGCGGTCAGCCCAACTCCGGTGTGGCGTTCACAAACCCGTGCGTGGCGAGGAAGACCTTCAGCCAGCAGTATTCGTCGTCCTTCAATCCCATGAGCCAGATAGGGGGCTGAACCCTGGCAGTGAAGTTCCGGAACCCTGGTGCAGATCATGCCGATATCATGCAACATTGCGGCTTCGGCAATAAAATCCAGATCAATGTCGTTTGTGGCAAGAGCGCGGGCAATGGTCACAGCTTTATAGCAAACCTTGCGGCTGTGGGCCAGCAGGAGTTGATGTGCAGCAGGGGACTGGTGATAGTATTTGCTGATCAGGTCTGTGGGTCGCACCTGGACCATTTTGTACCTCTTTTGTGCAGAGTTTCAAATGTTGTGAGCATGATTTAGATAATTGTAAAACTCAAAATTATCTTTTCGATAGTCGGCAAAATCCTTTCATACTCAGATGCAGAAAGATTGAAAGCAAGAATGAACGATTGTTTCGGGTGGCCAATGACCAGATAGATCAAGGGGCCGGATTGGTCCAGACCATTCAGGCGAAGCGCAGGTCCTGCCGGATGTTGGAAGGACAGAGCGTTGCTGTGAAGCAGTTCTTTCTCGCCATTCAGGAACAGGGCCAACTTCTCCTGAAGGGGTCCTTTTGCCTGACGGGGGAGTATTCTGATGCGCAATGTTCCGGTTGGATTTTGGTTTCCGGGTATCTGCCAGGTGACAGTATCTGCCCGATAAGCAGGATGAGCGACTGGCAGTTTGACACGTTCCCACGAGGTTGGCACAACCAGAGAAAAATTTCGCTTCAAATCGATATAGGCTTCTTCCTCTACCAGGGGGAGATCTTTCCCGGATTTGGGTGAGGCACAGCCAAGAAGTGACAGGCTGAGAGATGTCAGGATGAAAAAAATCCACAAACGAAAGAAAAATACGGTTTTTTTCACGATTAAATATCCCGCTGTCTGGGTGATTTTTTAGATTGAGTATTATGCGTATAAACAATCATGTATAGTGTAACACACCGAAATATCTTAATATAACGAAGAATTCAGGTCCGATGACGGGCGATCAGAGGGACGAAGGCTCGTGCAGTGGGGACCCCCAAGCTTTTTCGGTGGTGGTATGTCGGGGGTTTTTTTGATTTTGCCCTTGTCGGCACCAGGATATTCCCGTTAAAATATCAGTTATTTCAAGATGTTTACTCTTCCTGACAGGGTTCAATAATTATTATGCTGGTTGTTGACAGTGTCCGTTCAATCGAATGCCTTCAGCAGGGAACTGCCGTTGCTCTGGGAAACTTTGACGGTGTGCATCTTGGTCATCGTGAAATCTTTCGTACGTTGGTGCGTCGGGCTCGGGATCTTGGGGTGAAATCTGTGGTCTATACTTTTGAGCCCCATCCCCTGAAAGTTCTGGCTCCTGACCGGGCTCCTTTGCTTTTGAATACCGCAGAGGAAAAGGTACGGTTGATCGCTGCCTCCAATATTGACATTCTGGTTCGGATTCCATTTTCGCCAGAATTGGCGAGTCACGAAGCCGAGGATTTTGTTCGTGAGGTGTTGGTCGATCAGCTGCATGCGCGGGCGATCGTCGTTGGTTATGATTTTGCGTTTGGGCGAGGCCGAAAAGGGACTGGTGATTTCTTACGTCAGCAGGGTATGCGCTACGGTTTTGGTGTCGATGTTCTGCAACCTGTGGGTGGTGATGGACGGCCTTACAGTTCAACCCGGGTTCGGGAACTGCTTGCTGCGGGTGAGGTTGAGGCAATGCCAACTCAGCTGGGACGCCATTACACGCTTGCGGGACAGGTTGTCGGAGGCGAGAAACGTGGCCGCACCATCGGGTTTCCAACCGCAAATATTGTGACTCAAAAAGAGCAGCTTCCCGCTGCCGGAGTCTATGCCGTCATCGTCCGCTTTGGGGATTCAGGGTATCAAGGACTGGTCAACCTGGGCTGCCGTCCGACTTTCGGTCCGGGCGAGAAGACGATTGAGGTCTATTTACTCGACTTTGAAGGCGACCTGTATGGAAAAGAGTTAAGGCTCTATTTTGTTGCCCGTTTGCGCGAAGAAAAAAGTTTTGCCGATAAAGAATCCCTTATTGCAGCGATTCAGCAGGATGTTCAAAGGGGGCGTCAGCTTCTGTCGGGGGTAAAGGTGATTCAGTATCGTGAGTATCTGGCGAACGGAGGGATGGGTTGAATCTGTCTGGAGCGGCATCTGTTTATGGAATTTTCGGTGATCCGGTTTCTCATTCTCTTTCACCAATGATGCAGAACCTGGCGATACGCGAGGCTGGGCTTGATGCTGTTTATGTTCCTTTTCATGTGCCGCCCGATAAACTTGAGTCAGCTGTTGGGGCGATCCGTAGCTTGAATATTGGTGGGGTCAACGTCACAATCCCTCATAAACAGCAGGTTGTTTCTTTACTGGATCATGTCGATCAGGATGCCGCTCTGATTGGTGCTGTCAATACAATTGTTAATCGCAACGGAGTGCTGACAGGTTATAACACCGATGGTCTGGGATTTATTCGTTCTCTGAGTGATGATCTTAATTTTGATCCGCAGGGGAAAACAGTTTTGCTTTTCGGGGCAGGGGGAGCCTGTCGGGCCGCAATGGTTTCTCTGTTGCATGTCGGGGTTAAGCAGCTGTGTATCGTCAATCGTAATCTGCAACGGGCTGAACTCCTGAAAAATGAGATGCAGGCTGTTTTTCCTGACAGTGATCTGGTGGCTTATGGCCTGGAAACAACGGCCTGGGATGAATATTTGACTCACGCCGATCTGGTTGTTAACACCACCTCGATGGGGCTGGGTGGCGAAGAGCTTTCCTTCTGCCCTCTGGCTAAGATTAAAGCTAGTGCATCCGTTTATGATATGGTATATTCAACCGCTGAAACTCCCTTCGTCCGCTCGGCTCGGGCACGAGGTTTGGCTGCCGCAGATGGTCTTGGTATGCTGGCGGGGCAGGGAGAAGAGGCGTTTACTCTCTGGTTTGATCTCTCGCCGACCAAAGGGTTGATGCGGGATTGTTTGCAGCGCTTGCGGGCGACTAATCATTCCTGATGGAGGGGACGAGACCGACATGAGTACAAATCGACTTGGGGAACTTCTGGTCCGTAATCAACTGATCACTGATGATCAGCTGAAAAAAGCGGTTGATGAGCAGAAGAAGGAAGGGACCCGTCTTGGTGCGGCCTTGATCAAGCTGGGCTACATCCAGGAGGCTGATCTCTCTACCTTTTTGTCCAGGCACTACGGCGTTCCCTCGATCAATCTTTCCGAATTCGATGTCGATCCTGCGGTTATCGAAGTTGTTCCTCCCGATGTCGCGCAAAAATATCAGATGGTACCGATCAATCGAGCCGGGGCAACTTTGATTGTTGCCATGGCTGATCCGTCGAATATTTTTGCGATCGACGATATCAAGTTCATGACCGGTTACAACGTCGAGGTTGTGGTTGCCGCTGAAGCGGCGATCAAGGATGCCATCGATAAATACTATGACCAGAGTTCATCCCTGGCCGATGTCATGGATGGTCTGGATGATTTCGATGATCTCGAACTGGTTGACGATGCTGATCTTGAAGATGCCGGAGCGCTGGAAAAAGCCAGTTAAGATGCGCCGGTCGTCAAGCTCGTCAACCTGATTCTGACCGATGCAATCAAGAAAAAGGCTTCTGATATTCATATCGAACCCTATGAACATCTCTTTCGGGTTCGTTACCGGATTGACGGGGTTCTTTACGAGGTCATGAAACCGCCGAAAAAATTGAAGAACGCCATAACCTCCCGCCTCAAAATCATGGCCAGTCTGGATATCGCCGAACGTCGGCTGCCACAAGACGGACGGATAAAAATCAAGATGGGCCGGGGTGTCGAAATGGATTATCGGGTGAACTGCCTGCCGACCCTGTTCGGTGAAAAGGTGGTTCTGCGGCTGCTCGACAAAAGCAACCTGCAACTTGATATGACCAAACTAGGTTACGAGGAACAGGCTCTCGAATGGTTCAAGCGCGAAATCCATAAACCCTTTGGCATGGTGCTGGTTACCGGTCCGACCGGAAGCGGCAAGACCGTTTCGCTCTATTCCGCCTTGTCTGAACTGAACCAGACAACCGAGAATATCTCAACCGCAGAAGATCCGGTTGAGTTCAACTTTGCCGGTATCAACCAGGTGCAGATGCATGAAGAAATCGGATTGAACTTTGCTGCGGCCCTGCGGGCTTTTCTGCGTCAGGATCCTGATATCATCATGATCGGTGAGATTCGAGATTTTGAAACAGCTGAAATTGGCGTCAAGGCGGCTCTGACTGGCCACCTGGTGCTTTCGACCCTGCATACCAACGATGCCCCCAGCACCATCAACCGGATGCTCAATATGGGGATCGAGCCCTTTCTGGTGGCATCAGCTGTTAACCTGATCTCGGCCCAGCGACTTGGTCGCCGGGTCTGTGGCGAGTGTAAAGAGCCCGACGAAGTTTCGCGTGATGCCTTACTGGCAGCGGGTGTTCCTGCCAACAAACTTGGATCCTTTGTTATTTACAAGGGGCGTGGTTGCAGTGCCTGTAATGATACGGGATACAAGGGGCGAATTGGTATCTATCAGGTCATGCCCATGTTTGAAGAGATCAAAGAAATGGTTCTTTCCGGGGCCAATACTGCCGAGATTAAACAGGAGTCGATGCGGCTGGGGGTTAAGACCATGCGTCAGTCTGCGTTAACCAAACTTGAGGAAGGCGTGACCACTCTTGAAGAGGTTCTCCGGTGTACTGTTGGAGATGATTAAAGCTGAATAGTTGCCGTTTATCAATGGGTTGATTTTGTTCTGACCATTGACTCTGGAATATTTTTTCGAAGGAAATAGCCTATGCTCAACATGCATCAGTTGTTGAAAGCCATGATCGAAAAAGGGGCTTCAGATCTTCATGTATCTACCGGGTCAGCCCCCCAAATCCGGATTGACGGACAGATGGTTGTTCTAAATGCCGACCCCATGACTCCCGCCGAGACCAAAAAACTTTGTTACAGCGTACTGACTGATGCACAAAAACGTGTTTTTGAAGAAGAAAGTGAACTGGATCTCTCCTTTGGTGTCAAAGGATTATCCCGTTTTCGGGGTAATATTTTTATGCAACGTGGTGCGGTTGCCGGGGCATTTCGTGCCATTCCCTTTGATATCAAAAGCTTTAACGAACTGGGACTACCGGAGGTTGTCAGGGGGTTGTCAAAGAAACCTCGTGGCCTCATTCTGGTGACCGGTCCGACTGGCAGTGGTAAATCAACAACCCTGGCTGCTATCATTGATGCAATCAACAGTGAGCGTGCAGAACATATTATCACCATTGAAGATCCGATCGAATATCTGCATCCGCACAAGAAATGTCTGGTTAATCAGCGTGAGGTTGGTGCCGACACGCAAAGTTTCAAAAAAGCACTTAAATATATTTTGCGTCAGGATCCCGACGTTGTTCTATTGGGTGAGCTGCGTGATATTGAAACCATCGAAGCGGCACTGACGATTGCCGAAACCGGACACCTTTGTTTTGCGACCCTGCATACCAACGGCTGTGTCCAGACGATCAACCGAATTGTCGACGTTTTCCCCACCAACCAGCAAGCGCAGATTCGAACTCAGCTATCCTTTGTTCTTGAGGGTGTTTTGTCCCAGGCCCTGTTGAAAAATGCCTCCGGTTCCGGACGGGTGATGGCCCTTGAGGTGATGGTGCCGAACCCGGCGATTCGTAATCTGATCCGTGAAGACAAGATCCACCAGATCTATTCACAGATGCAGATTGGTCAGGATAAATTCGGGATGCAGACCATGAATCAGTCACTCTTCATGCTGGCTCACAGCCGAAAAATCACCCATGAAGATGCCATGGTTCGTTCGTCCGACCTGGAAGAGTTGAAACAGATGTTTGCCAACCCGGCCGCCATTCTTCGTCGCCAACAGGCAATGTCGCCGGCGGGTGGTGGTCTTTAATTTTCATGCAATTATCCAATCAGTGCCGAAAGGGGTAGATTGATGGCTAAGTTTTCCTGGACCGGGCGTTCCCGAGATGGCAAGAACATCAAGGGTGAAATGGAGGCAACATCCGAAGGTGCCGTTTCTGCCCATTTGCGTCGTCAAGGGATCATGCCGGGCAAGATCAAACAGCGTGGTGGCGGTCTTGATATGGAAATCAAGATCCCCGGGTTTGAAAAAAAGGTGACAACCAAAGATCTGGTGGTTTTTACCCGGCAGTTTGCGACCATGATTGATGCGGGTCTGCCGCTGGTGCAATGTCTGGACATTCTTTCCAGTCAGCAGGAAAACAAGGTTTTTAAAGCGGCGCTCACCCAGATAAAAGATGATGTTGAGTCAGGGTCGACCTTTGCCGATGCCCTTGGTAAACACCCCAAAATTTTTAACGAACTCTATGTCAATCTGGTTGCAGCCGGTGAGGTCGGGGGGATCCTCGATACAATCCTCAACCGTCTGGCCGCCTATATTGAAAAAGCACTCAAGCTGAAAAAACAGGTCAAAAGCGCCATGACCTACCCGACGACTATTATCGGCATTGCAGTATTGGTTATTGCTGTTATCCTGATTTTTGTTATTCCGGCGTTTGAAAAGATGTTTGCCGATTTTGGTGGGGCGCTGCCCTTGCCGACTCAGATCGTTATCAACCTCAGTAATTTTGTGCAGGATTATATCATTGCGATTATTGTTGGCATTATTGTGCTGATCGCAGGCTTTAAAAAAATCTATGCTTCAAACAGGGGGCGTGAAGTTATTGATGATCTGGCCCTTAAGGCACCAATTTTTGGTATTTTGATTCGCAAGGTTGCTGTGGCCAAATTTTCCCGCACCATGTCAACCATGATCAGCAGTGGGGTGCCGATTCTGGATGGTCTGGAAATTGTTGAAAAGACCGCCGGTAACCGAACGGTTGAAAAAGCAGTTGCCAAGGTACGTGAAAGTATCAGCGAAGGCAAGACGATTGCTGAACCGTTGAAGGCTTCTGGGGTTTTCCCGCCCATGGTCTGTCAGATGATAGAGGTTGGTGAGCAGGCCGGAGCGCTTGATGCGATGCTCAGCAAAATAGCTGATTTTTACGATGACGAAGTCGATGACGCGGTTGGTAACCTGACCGCAATGATGGAGCCGCTGTTGATGCTGTTTCTGGGGACGACAGTCGGTGGTCTGGTTATTGCCATGTATCTGCCGATCTTCAAGATTGCAGGTACGGTCGGCGGTTGAACACAGGCAAAAAACAGATCTTTTCCGGGGCAGGTCCCGATCGGCGCAGTCTCGCCTGGTTCCTGGCTTTTCGGGTTGTGGTCATCACCCTTTTTCTGGGTGGTACGGCAGTTTTCTTTCTCAGTGGCAAGATGGGGGGCGATATTGCCCCCCTTTTGTTTCTACTTCTGGCTCTGTCCTATTTTCAATCTCTTGTCTCGGCTCTGGCCCTGCTCTGGGTAAAGCGTTTTCGTTTTTTTGCCCAAATTCAACTGTTGTGGGATCTCCTCTTTGTCACCCTGCTGATTCTGGTCACCGGTGGTGTGGACAGTGCTTTTTCCTTTGTTTATCTGTTGATTATTGTCTCAGGTGCATTTCTTTTACCGCGCAGACAAACCATCTATGTTGCTGGTACGGCGGCAATTCTGTATGGCGGTCTGCTGGATCTCCAGTATTTTGGCTATCTGATCGCATTTAAAGATAAAATTCCGGCAGCATACGAACCTTATCTCTATACGGTTTTTATTCATGTTGTCGCGTTTTTATTGACGGGTTTTTTAAGTGGAACCCTTGCCGAACGTTGGCGCTCCAGCGAGGCTGAACTTCACCGGAAAAAGATCGATTACCAGGAGTTAGAGCGCCTCAACCGTACCATTCTGTCGCATATCAGCAGTGGTTTGATGATTGTCAACCGCCGGGGACGGATTCGATCTTTTAATAAGGCGGCAGAAGAGATTACCGGCTATCGGCTTGAAGAGGTCTATGATCAGAGTATTACCAGATTATTCCCTCAGCTTCTGGTGCTAAAAGGTGCTGAATATCAGATTGTTTCACGGGCTGAAGCTCTGGTTGAAGACCGGCATAAAAGTAAAATTATTCTGGGCTATGCGACGACCCTGATTAAGGATCATCAGGAAAATGATGTTGGCCTGCTGGTTGCGTTTCAGGATTTAACTCAGCTCAAAGAAACCGAGATCCAGCTGCAAAGGGCTGATCGGCTGGCGGCTGTTGGCCGCCTGGCGTCAGGAATGGCGCATGAAATACGTAATCCTCTGGCGTCGATCAGTGGCTCGGTCCAGCTGCTACTCGAAGGGGCCAGCCTGACCGAAGAAGATTCTCGTCTGATGGGGATTGTCCTGCGCGAAGCAGATCGTTTGACAAAACTGTTGACCGATTTTCTGCTATTTGTCAAGCCTCGCTCACCACGTATGGAAAAACTTCAGGTCGACAGGTTGTTTACTGAACTCAAAGATATTCTTGCAACGGATAATCGCTTTACGAAGATTGAGTTTTCTGTTGTTTGTCCAGCCAGGGCTGTTTTGTTCGCAGATCGCGACATGCTGCGTCAGGCCTTGTGGAACCTTTTCATCAATGCGGCGGATGCCATGCCCGAAGGGGGAGCCATCGAACTTCTGTTCGAGGAAAAGGCGAATATGCTGTGTGTGTCTGATAGTGGTTCAGGCATTCCTCCAGAAATCCGCAATGAAATTTTTGATCCTTTTTTCTCAACCAAAGCGAAAGGAACCGGACTTGGTCTGGCGACAGTCTTTTCTATCATCGAGGCACACGGTGGCTCGATTGACCTTGGCGAGAGCAAACTGGGCGGTGCCCGCATCTCACTCTATTTTCAACCGGGGCAGGATTAATCATGGCGAAGCAACAGCAGCAGATTTTAATTGTTGATGATGAAGACAGTATGCGTGAGATGCTGGGAATCATGTTGCATCGTGATGGCTTCAGTGTTGTTCAGGCCGCAGATGGTCGTGAAGGATTGGCTCTGTTTCGTCAGGGTGAATTTGATCTGGTGATCAGTGATATCCAGATGCCACATAAAAATGGCATTGAGTTGTTGCGCGAAATCCGCGCGGATGATCCCGAGGCATTGGTTATTATGATGACCGCTTTTTCAACCACTGAAGAAGCGGTTGAAGCGATGAAGCTTGGTGCCTACGATTATATTACCAAGCCATTTAAAACCGATGAAGTTCGTCTGATCATCGCCAAGGCCCTTGAGAAATCGACCCTTAAGCGTGAGAATCTGGCTCTTAAGGCGGTCATTGATAAGCGCTACTCATTTTCGAACCTGGTGGGCAAAAGCCCGGCCATGCAAAAACTTTATGCGTTGATTGAACGGGTCGCCAACAGTCAGGCCAATGTGCTGATTGGTGGAGAAAGTGGTACCGGTAAAGAACTTGTGGCCAAGGCCGTACACTTTAATGGCCCCCGCAAGGCAGGCCCTTTTGTGCCGGTTAATTGTGGAGCGATTCCTGAAAACCTGCTTGAGTCCGAGCTGTTTGGCCACGAAAAAGGCGCATTTACCGGTGCAGAGCGTAAAAAAGCGGGCTTGTTTGAATCGGCCAATAGCGGGACTTTGTTTCTGGATGAAATTGGTGAATTGCCGCAAAGTATGCAGGTGAAACTGTTGCGGGTCTTGCAAGAGCGTGAATTCCGCCGGGTCGGTGGAACCCGGAACCATCCGCTCGATATCCGCCTGGTTGCCGCAACCAATAAAGATCTCGCCGAACAGGTTGCCCAAGGGTCTTTTCGAGAAGATTTATACTACCGGCTCAATGTTATCCAGGTTGTTTTGCCCCCTTTGCGAGAGCGTCGTGAAGATATCCCCTTACTCCTTGATTACTTCTACCAAAAACAGACCGGTGAAAAACATCTTCCCGCCCGGGGGGAAGTTTTACAGGCATTGCTCGAATATGACTGGCCGGGGAATATTCGCGAACTTGAAAACTTGGTTGAGCGATGTGTTGTTCTTGGTTGGGAAGATGAGATAACCCTTGATTGTTTACCAATTTCATTGCAAAAAGCTAAGCTAAGTACTGAATTTCAGGTCGATTTTCACGACGGCGAATTTTCGTTGGATACATACCTTGCAAATATTGAAAAACGGGTTATATTAAAGGCTCTTGAGGAAAGCGGAGGGGTCCGTACGAAAGCGGCAGATATTCTCGGGATCAGTTTTCGCTCGATTCGCTATCGACTTGAGAAACTGGGAATGGATGATGAGGGGTGACGAAAATTGTCACCAGGAACGCGTAATTTGGCATTTTGGGTAGATATTTTCTTGCCACAATTTTAGTGTTGAACTCCTACGTACTGATAACTATTGATGATTTTTGTTTATTTCTTGAGTTGGCACAGGTTCTGTATTAATTGCCTAATAAGTTTGCCAACATACCGTATCGACACGGTGCCTTATTACCATTTTAGAAAAGGAGAACGACTATGCTGAAGAAGTTCCGTAAAAACGAAAAGGGTTTTACCCTGATCGAGCTGTTGATCGTCGTTGCGAT
>JAJRWH010000110.1 GCA_024276935.1 Deltaproteobacteria bacterium | reverse complement strand
TTGTCCATGTCCCTAAACTCACGGTGTGCAAAGAGGACGGCCCGGGTATGCTCGTCGGTTGTTTCAAACAGGGGAGCGGGGAGTTGATACAACTCGGTCTGAAACACAACCTTATCCACGCCACTACCGCGTTCTTCACAGACCCCAATCCGACGCATGAACGACGCCAGGGCTTCGTTCGAGCCGGAAGTGTATTACGCAATGGCCTTCAAAGACTAACGCCTTAACGCCTGCGTCCGACAAGGCGCTCGAACAGACTCAGGTCCTGTTCGTTTTTCAACAGCGCACCATGCAGAGGGGGAATGACCTTACCGGCCTGCTTGCTTTGCAGCACCTCTGCCGGGATATCTTCGGCGACCAGCAGTTTGAGCCAGTCGAGCAGTTCAGAGGTTGAGGGTTTTTTCTTCAGGCCGGGGACTTCGCGCATGCCAAAGAAAGTTTCGAGGGCACTCTTGAGAAGATTCTTTTTGATTCCCGGATAATGAACCTCGACAATCTGCTCCATGGTTTCAGCTTCAGGAAAGCGGATGTAGTGAAAAAAGCACCGGCGCAGAAAAGCATCAGGCAATTCTTTTTCATTATTGCTGGTGATGATGATGACCGGGCGGTTTTTGGCCTTGATCAGCTGACGGGTTTCGTAGACGTAGAACTCCATCCGATCGAGTTCCTGAAGCAGGTCGTTGGGAAATTCGATATCGGCCTTGTCGATCTCGTCAATCAGCAGAACCGCTCGCTGCTCTGACTCAAAGGCTTCCCAGAGTTTGCCCTTGACGATGTAGTTACTGATATCATGAACACGTTCGTCTCCCAGCTGTGAATCGCGCAGACGTGAGACGGCATCATATTCATAAAGGCCCTGATTGGCCTTGGTGGTCGATTTGATGTGCCACTGAAAGAGCGGCATGTTGAGGCTTTTGGCCACCTCTTCGGCAAGCATGGTCTTGCCGGTGCCCGGTTCGCCCTTGATCAACAGTGGGCGACCCAGGGTAATGGCGGCATTGACCGCCAGGTTCAGGTCATCGGTTGCTACATAAGAATCGGTTCCGGTAAATTTCATGATTATCCCGTTTCTGGTTATGAATATTCCGTACTGCGTTAGATGGGCTCACGCCGCCCTCACCAAGGATGTCTGGCGCCTGGATGGCGACAGTCAAGCCCCATGGATGGGTTTATGCGGTCCTTGGAGGGGGCGGTGTGAGCCCATCTTTTACTCTTAATCTTCGTCAGCTATCGGCCACAAGTCATTTTCTTCCAGAACCTTGCGCAAGGTTTTGAGCCCCTGATTCATGGCGGGGACTCCCCCGTAGATGGCGGTTTGAAAAATCGTTTCGGCCAGTTCACGCGGTTTGCAACCGACATTGAGCGCTGCCCGTAAGTGAAGATCAAGTTCTTCGGTCTTCTCCAGTACGGTCAGGGTTGCAACCGCGACCAGCTGCCGGGTCGGATGAGGAAGAACCTGGCGAGAATAGATCTGCCCGGTGATAAAAAGCGAGAGATCTCGGGCCAGGTTGCGATCAAAGGATTTCCAGAGTTCGTAGGGTTTTTCACCGGACACACCTTTGAAATAGAGCGCAGCGGTCTCCGCCGTTTTTTTGCTGACATCGTTGGACATCCTGGTTCCTTTCTCTTGACCCCTGATGATTATAAGGGGCGCTCGACAATTGTTTCAATCAAAGAAATGCGATCTTCTTCAAGGTTGCGAACCTGGTTTTGCGCCATCAGGCGAAAATCCGGGCCCAGCAGCAAATGGATTCCCAGACGCGGAAGGCCGGATGATTTGATGCGTTGACCCATCTTTTTGAACCAGTCGCGGCCCTTTTCGGTATTGTCCTGCCAGGAGAGAATTTGAAAACCGGTCGCTGTCAGATGTGCCCGAAGTTGCCGGGGGATTATCAGGTGACTGATGGCAGGTTCTCGCGCCCAGGGAACCGGAAAATGAACCGGGTTTACCTTGCCGGAGAGAACATCGTAAATAGCCAGCTTGCCACCCGGTTTCAGAACCCGCCAGATTTCACGGTAAAGCCCGGCCTTGTCGGCTATATTCATTGAAGCGTGCTGAGTCCACACCAGATCAAAGCTTTTGGCTTCAAAGGGCAGGTCAAGAGCGTTGCCTTGCAGATAGGAAACCTGTGAGCCGAGACCGAGATGTCGGGCAAAGAGATCGGCAAGGCGACAATAATCCTCAGAGAGATCAAGGCCGGTTACCTGACAGCCGAATTCAAGGGCCAGGCTGCGTGAAGGGCCTCCCAGGCCACTGCCAATATCCAGAACCCGCATTTGATTGTTAAGACCAAGCTGCCGGGCCAGTTCGCGGGTGGCTTTACGCCCTCCGACATGAAATTCATCTATCGGGGCCAGATCCTGAGGCTGAAGATGGTGAAGGTCGATTCCGGCGTCATCCAGTGCCGTCAGAATGGTCGATTCCAGGTTTTGCCGAGCATAATGAGCTGCGACACTGTCCATACAAGAACCCCTTTCAGGATGAGGCCAGAGTAAATCCCCCCCCTCCCCAGGGGAGGAGGTCCAGGGAAAGGGGGGGACGTTGTGCCAGCAGAATCTTCACAGAAGAGGGCTGTTCTTTTGGGGATCAGCCCTTGATGATGCGTGGGAGCAGCATCTGATGGATCGGGGTAATCGATTTCGGGTTCTGATAGCTGGCACCCGTGAAGGCCTGAATATATTTGCGCAGATCCGGCAACGAGACGATCTCGTCAACAAAGCCGGTCTTGGCGCAATAGGCGGGCCGCGACTTGTCCTGATAATCCTGAATCATCTGATTCATCTTTTCCAGGGTCGGAGCAAGATCATTCCCCGCAGCATCTTCCTTGACCAGGCGGCGGGCATAGGATGCGGCAGCGGCGGTTTCACCGTGCATGACATAGATTTCAGTCAGAGGAGTCCCAAGAGTAAAGGTATTGTTGTTGTTGGCCTGGGGACCACACATAATGTAATGGGCCGCAGCAGTTCCTTTGCGTAAAACCACACACATCATTGCCAGATCGGTCTGCTCAATCGAATAGACCAGAGATTGTCCAAGGGCCAGGAGTTCAGCTTCTTCGGCCAGCTCACCCACGTCGATACCGGTGGTGTCCTGCAACCAGATGATCGGCAGATTGTCACGTCCGCACAGGGTGACAAATTCACCCTGTTTGATCAGACCTTCACGGTAGTGCTTGCCACCAACACCGGGGTATTCCCCCTTGGCATAGTCAGGATAGCCAGGGAAAATCCCTTGCTGATTGCCAATAAAGGCGACCGGAAAGCCATCGATCTTGGCGATACCGGTAAACACCTCACGACCATAATCGGGGCGGTATTCCATGAACTCACTATTGTCAGTGAGGCGCGCCAGGATCTGGATGGCATCATAGGGGCGTTTCTGGTTGGCAGGTAAAATCAGGTTGAGATCTTCAACCGGATATTTGGGCTCAGCCGGTTCCGCAACCCGAAAAACCGTGGGATCATAGGCGGGCATCATCCGCATGTAATCTTTGATCCCGTCGAGAACACCCTGCTCGGTGTCATGAGCTTCGCGAAAGTATGCCGTCTGGTCAAAATGGGTTTCAACCCGGCCAGGCACCTTGCCTTTGAAGTTCTTGGTCCCTTCGATAAGAGCCTGGGCAGCCTCTTCGTCGATATAACCTTTGGGGTTCATGCCACCGACAATCCCTGCGCCACCAACCGCGATATTGGCTCCGTCATGAGCCAGCAGAATGGTCGGGCTGATGCCCTGATAACCGCCACCTGCCGGATTGGTGCCGTAGATACCGTTGAGGATAGGAATCCCCAGATGATTCAAATCGGCATGGCGATAAAAAGGAGCACCGCTGGAGCGGCGACCGGCATAGACCGTTTCCTGCTCCATCAATTTGACCCCGCTGCAATTGGTCAACCAGACCAGCGGCACGTTGAGTCGTTTGGCCATATCGGTGACCATCAGAATATTTTCAGATTGCCCGGCAATCCAGGCCCCGGCCATCACCTTGTTGTCAAAACCGATAATGACCGCCCATTTGCCCTCAATCTTGCCAATACCGTTCACCACCCCGGTACAGCCCTCTTCATTGTCGGTCGGATTATAGAGGCTGTGCAGGGGGCACCAGGTTCCCTCGTCGACCAGGTATTCGAGTCGATCGTAGATCGTCATCCCGCCTCGGCTGTGAACCTTTTCTGCGGGGATTCCGGCATTTTTGACCCGCTGGATTTCCTGAGCAATGAGTTCTTCCTGTTCACGGACCAACGCGACATTGGCTTGCGAGCGACGAATCTCTCCTTCCCGGAGCTGTTTGCCGATTTCGGGCATCTTTTCGAAGTAGGGGCGCAATGGTGTTTGCTTACGAGACATGGCTATCCCTTTCACAGCGACAACGGTTCAGCAGGCGAACAGGTTTTGCAAGATGTTCGCCCAAGGCCGGGTTGCCTGGTTAGACGATTTATATTTCGGGTTGAGCTAATAGAATCAGTCAATGACGATCAGGACATCGTCTTCATTGACCGCATCTCCTTCTTTAACCTTGATCTCAGTGACAGTTCCAGCATCGTCACAATAAATCGGGGTTTCCATTTTCAAAGCCTCAAGAATGACCAGTTCGTCATCCAGTTCGACTTTATCGCCAACAGAAACAAGAATTTTCCAGACATTTCCGGCAATAGGTGCAACCAGTTCAGGCATTGACTTTCTCCTTTTTTAAATGAGTTACAGGGCTTTCCCCCAGCTCGTGTCCCGTGCGGTTAGTTCTGCCTTCTAATTCAGGCCCTTTTAACTGCGGGCTGCGTTTCTTCTCCTCGGCTTAACTCTGGCTAGGCCTGCGTCGAAGTGCCTTGTCCGCAGTTAAAATGTCTCAGAATTAATTGACATGACTAACCAAACGGGACACTGGATTCAACCAAGATTTTTCAGCAGGATAGCGGCGGCGACCACCGTTCCGATAACACCTGCGACATTCGGACCCATTGCGTGCATCAGCAGGTAATTACGCCGATTGGCTTCAGAACCAACCTTGTGAACGCAGCGTGCCGCCATGGGCACCGCAGAGACACCAGCCGCACCAATCAATGGATTGATTTTGTCTTTCAAAAACAGATTCATAAGTTTGGCCATCAACAAACCTGCACCCGTACTGACGACAAACGCAAAAAGTCCCAGAAAGAAGATGAACAGCACCTTGGGGTTGAGAAAGGTCGTTGCCGTCATGGTGGCTCCGATCGATAACCCGAGAAAAATGGTCACGATGTTCATCAATTCATTGGCAGAGGCATTGGTCAACCGTTCGACAACACCCGACTCCTTAAACAGGTTGCCCAACATCAGCATCGAAATCAGAGGTGCTGCCGGAGGGACGACCAGCATGATGGTCATGGCGGTGACGATGGGAAAACAAACCTTCTGCAAACGACTTACCGGGCGCAGTTTGGTCATAACGATCTTGCGTTCATGTTCGGTGGTCAGCAACTTCATCATTGGCGGCTGGATAATCGGAACCAGGGCCATATAGGCGTAAGCTGAAACCGCGGTCGCACCCAGCAGGTGGGGAGCAAGTTTGGAGGTCAGATAAATAGTGGTCGGACCGTCGGCACCACCAATAATAGCAATGGATCCTGCTTCCTGCAGGTCGAAACCGAAGAGGATGGCGGCGAAGAAGGTGACATAGAGCCCCGCCTGAGCCCCGGCACCCAGCAGCAGGGTTTTGGGGTTGGCAATCAGGGGCCCGAAATCGATCATCGCTCCCAGCCCCAGAAAGATCAGGGGCGGAATAATATCGAATTCGATGCCATAGTGGTAAAAGAACCAGATCAGGCCGTGCTCGGGTTCCATCAAAAAGGTCAGGGGCAGGTTAACAACCAGAATCCCGAAAGCAATCGGCAGCAGCAGCAGCGGTTCGTATTGTTTCTTGATTGCCAGATAGAACAGGACAAAGGCTACC
Source organism: Deltaproteobacteria bacterium (assembly GCA_024276935.1). Lineage (GTDB taxonomy): Bacteria > Desulfobacterota > Desulfuromonadia > Desulfuromonadales > Geopsychrobacteraceae > Geopsychrobacter. The sequence goes on along the minus strand of JAJRWH010000110.1, from coordinate 9,370 downwards.
AGCCACATGACCAGATTGCCTCCAGTCAGGCTGACGGCACCGCTTGAAAAAATAAGCTCTTTCAGTATGTCGAACATGGGTCATCCTTTTCCGTTGTGACTCATTTTTTTACTTCACTCTCGCTACTTTCATCCTTGCCCCAGCTTTCGACCAGATCAATGACTCTTGTGCTGAGCTGGGTCAGGATCTGCAACAGGACCATCACCAGGAAAACCCCGATGATTCCACTGCTGAAGACTTCGATAACCTTGGACCAGTTGGTCTCCATGAATGTTCTCCTCTTCTGGTTGCGTTATCCCTCCCGGGGACAACGGCATCAGCGGTTGGCGACGTCTCCCATCGAGATCCCGGCAATAATTGTTTTCTGGATATTGCTGGTTCCTTCGACCACTCTTAACGATTGGGCATCGCGCAGAAAACGTTCGGCGGGATATTCGGTCGAGAAACCGTAACTGCCGAAAATTTTCATGGTTGCGCTGGCCGCATGGACCGCGGCTTCAGAAGCAAAGAGTTTGGCGATAGAGGTCTGATGCTGATTAGGCAGCCCTTGATCCTTGAGCCAGGCGGCGCGGTAGACTAGTAATTTGGCAGCTTCATGCTCGGCAACCATATCGGCAATCTGAGCCTGGATCATCTGGTAAGAACCGATCTTCTTGCCGAACTGGGTTCGCTCGTTGGCATAGTCGATGGCGGCATCAATGGCCCCTCCGGCAATTCCCAGAGCCCCGGCAGAACAACTGATACGGGTGTTGTTGAGCTGCCACATGCAGATCTGGAAGCCCTGGCCAACTTCGCCGAGGACAGAATCTTTGGGGATTTTTGCTTTGGTGAAAGCGATCTCGCCGGTGGGAGCACAGTGCAGACCCAGCTTGGTTTCAATCGGCGCCGTCACGATACCCTCGTTATCTTTGAGGTTGACGATGAAACAGGTCATCCCTTTATATTTTTTGCTTTTATCGGTGAAAGCGTAAACCAGGCCCCAGTCACCGACATGAGCATTGGAGATCCACATCTTCTGACCGTTGAGTTCCCAATGGTCTCCGCAGTCAGTCGCGGTGGTGCCCATGCTGGCAACGTCAGAACCGGAGTTCGGCTCGGTAATTGCGAAGAAACCGCAGGCATCGGCATTTACCCAGGCCGGAATGAAGCGTTCTTTCTGCTCTTTGGTGCCAAACTTGTTGACCGTAACCGCCGGGCCGATATTCTGCATATTGAAAGGCAGGCGCCAGGAGCCGCTGATCTTGGCGATCTGCTCGGCGAGCAGGACCGATTCGAGAAAACCGAAGCCGTTGCCGCCGTACTCTTCAGGCAGGGCACAACCAAAAAAACCAAGTTCGGCCATCTGCTTGACCAGTTCGGGGCGATAGCGGTGGTTTGCTTCGTCCTCTTTGAGATTGGGAAGAATCTCTTTGGTTGCAAAATCCTTCGCCATCTCCTGCATCATCTTCTGTTCGTCTGTCAGTCCGAATTGCATCTCTTTTTCCTCCTGAATAACCGGTTTTGGGCTCTGTCTGGTTTCTCGTGCAGGGCCCTAAAAATTTTCAAGTCGACGACTGATTTCAACCAGTCGCGGTCCAATCTCTTTTTCAAGCTTCTCAGCACTCAGCTGCCAGGAAGGTCCACCACAGTTGATTGCCTGTACCGAGCCATCAGCATGAATCAGCGGTACCGCAATCGAATTGACATTCTCTCGCCAGTCTCCCAGGGAAAAACAGAACCCTCGTTGCTGATAGTCGATGGCCCCCTGGTCGATTCCTGCCTTGATGGCAGGCCACTCCTCTTTGGGTGTTGCCTTGTGGATCTGGGTGATCAGTTCGTTTCGCTCATCTTCTGGCAGGCCGCAGAGCAAGGCCCGACCCATTGCAGTATTGGCAATGCGGGTGCGTGCGCCGACATCGATGCGCAAGGTAATCATGTTGGCATGGGCGACGCAGTTTTCGAGGTAAACCATGTGCAGACCATCGCGAGCAGCCAGTGAAACAGAGGCTTCAGCACTGTCTGCCAGCTCCTGCATCAAAGGTCGGGCAGCCTGAAGAATGTCTGAATTGCCAAGCATCGAATAACCCAAAGAAAGAACCGCCGCGCCCAGGCTGTACTGGTTGAAGCGTTTGGAATGATGAAGATAGCCCAGGGTTGTCAGGGTCTGGGTTAAGCGGGAAACCGTTGCCTTGGGCAGCCCGGTACGGGCGGCAATCTCCTGGTTACCCAGAAAACGATCCCCCTTGCGAAAACAGCGCAGCACATTTAAACCACGGGCCAGGGCCGTGATTATCTGAGGTGATTTTTCTTCGGTAATGGTTTCTTCGTCAGCCATGAGTTCACATTGTCTGCGGGTTGTTCAGGGTGCATTTATAACGCTGTTTGCATCATGGCATGAGAAAAAGCCGCAAGTCAACTATTTTGGAATTAGATTCCGTAGAACGGAATTGACAGAGAAAGAAAAGCAGATTTTGCTGACCAAATCAGTGAGGCAGGTTTTCAGGCGGGAGATTAAACGCCCAGATACCGGGTATGAATCTCGGGGTTGGCCATCAGTTCCTCCGAGTTGCCTTCATAGACAATCCGGCCTTTGCTGATGATGATGTTACGGTCGGCCAGTTCCAGCAGGGCGTTGAGGTCTTTGTCAACAAGGATTGCCGCGATTCCGCTCTGCTTGATCTGGCGGACAACCGACCAGATCTCTTTGCGGATCAGGGGGGCCAGCCCCTCGGTCGCTTCGTCAAGAATCAGCAGCTCCGGGTTGGTCATCAATGCCCTGCCAACGGTCAACATCTGCTGTTCACCGCCTGAAAGGTGGTTGCCCATGTGCGTCATCCGTTGCGCCAGTCGCGGAAAGGTGTCAAGAACCCGATCCAGATCCCAGTCCTTGCGGCCATCAGGACCGGGCCTTGCAGCCATAATCAGATTTTCCCTGACGGTCAGATTGGGGAAGATTCCCCGGTCTTCCGGAACAAAAGCGATTCCCTGGCGGGCAATTTTTTGGGGCGGCGCTTCAGTCATATCCTGGCCGTAGACCAGAACCCTTCCCTGGCGGGGTGGAGTCAGGCCCAGCAGGGAGCGCAGCAGGGTTGTTTTACCCATGCCGTTTCGCCCCATCAGGCTCAGGGTTTCTCCGCTTTTGATGCTGAGACTGATCCCGTGCAGAATATGGCTGGCACCGTAATAGGTATGCAGTTGCTGACCCTCAAGAATGGGCTGATCCTTGTGTGGTTTCATCAGCTCGTCTCCTCTTCAGCACCCAGATAGACTTCCTGGACCGCCTGGCTGTTGCGGATCTGCTCAACTGTTCCGGTTTCAAGGACCCTGCCATTGACCATGACAGTCAGTTGTTCGGCAATGGCAAAGACCGCATCCATGTCGTGTTCAATCAGAATCAGGGTGTGGTTTTTGGCCAGGCGCTGCAAAAGGTCTATGACCTGAAGCGACTCTTCGCTGCCCATGCCTGCCAGGGGTTCATCAAGCAACAGCAGTTCGGGTTCGGTCGCCAGCATCATACCGATTTCCAGTTGGCGCTGTTCGCCGTAACTCATGGCTGATGCCAGACAGGCAGAGCGATGACTGAGACCACAGAGGTCCAATGCCCGTTCGGCCCGTTCCTGAACAGATCTCAGTCTGATTGCCGGACGAAAAAAGTGCATCGAGGTTTTCAGGCGCGACTGAGCGGCAACCCAGCAGTTTTCGTAGCAGCTGAATGTCGGAAAGATATTGGTTTTCTGGTAGCTGCGACCAATTCCCAGTTGTGAAATCTTGTGTGGGGGAAGAGTGGTAATATCTCTGTCTTTAAACAGGATTGTGCCATCGCTCGGAAGCAGATCTCCCGATAACAGATTGATCAGGGTGGTTTTTCCTGCGCCGTTGGGGCCGATGATGGCATGAACTCTGCCTCGTTCAAAGCTGAGAGAGATATTGTTGGCCGCAATCAGGCCGCCAAAGTTTTTGTTTAAACGCTCTGTGCGCAGAATAATTTCAGTCATCGTCAGACTCCGGCGGATTTATGACTGATGAGGATTTGCGTGCTTTAAACAGGGTCCAGATTTGTGGCAGCAGGCTGGTCAGGCCGTGGGGCAGGAAGAGAGCTACGGAAATAACAATACCACCGAACAGCAGTTGCCAGTGATCGGTCAGTGAGGGCAGAAAGTCCTGCAGAAGCACGACGATAAAAGCACCAAGAATCGGCCCATAGAGGGTTCCCATGCCGCCGAGCACAACAATTGCGATGGCGATACCGGATTCGTGCCAACTCATATAGGAAGGATTGACATAACCGCTGTGGGCCCCTTCGAGAAACCCCGCCAGACCGGCCAGGGTTCCGGCAATCACGAAACTGACCAGTTTGTAATGGTTGACCGGATAGCCCAGGGCCAAAACCCGATGTTCATTGGCCTTGATTGCGGTAATAACCTTGCCGAAAGGGGCACGCAGAATCATGGTCAGAAACAGGTAACTGGAAACCAGGCTGGTGAGAACGAAGTAATAGAAATTATTTTCCCGATCGAGATGAAGAATATCTTCTGCGCCGATCATCAGGACCGGTTTGAAAAAGAGAAAGATTCCGTCATCACCGCCATACCGGGGTGATTCAAAAAAGAAGTAGAAGAACATCTGGGCGAACGCCAGGGTGATCATAATAAAATAGATGCCGCTGGTGCGAATACTGATCCAGCCGACAACCAGAGCGGCCAGGGCGGCCGAGATCAGAGACAGGGGCAAGGCCTGCCAGAGATGGATGACAACGGCATCCTGAAAACAGATGGCCAGGGCATAGCCACCAATACCGAAAAAAGCGGCATGGCCGAAACTGACCAGACCGGTATAGCCGATCAGCAGGTCCAGACTCATGGCGAAAAGGGCCAGGATCAGAATTCTGGTCAGCAATCCGATATAGAAACTTGAACCGAACAGCGGAAAAAGGATCAACAGCAACAGTGCCGCCAGCAATGACAGATATCGGGTTCTGACGGGCATTTCAGGTTCTCCTCCCGAACAGACCCTGGGGGCGCCATAACAGGATGATCGCCATGAGTGCGTAGGCCATGACACTGGCCATCTCTGGCAACAGGACCTTGCCAAAAGTGCTGACCAGTCCGATCAGCATCGCCCCGACAAAGGCGCCTTTGATCGAGCCGGTGCCGCCGATGACAACAACGACGAAGGAGATGATCAGGACGTTTTCTCCCATCCCCGGGTAGACAGAATCGACCGGTGAGGCCAGCATTCCGGCAAAAGCGGCCAAAGCAACCCCCAGGCTGAAGACCAGGGCAAAGAGCCGATTGACATCGATGCCGAGAGATTGAACCATTTCACGGTTGCTTGCTCCGGCCCGAATCATCATCCCCAGGCGGGTTTTCTGAATAACCCAGGACATTCCGCTGGCCAGAACAATACAAACTGCCGAGATAAACAAACGATAGATCGGATAGCTCTGATTTTCAGTCAGGGGAATAGACCCGGCCAGAAAGGAGGGGATTGCTACCGCATGAACATCGGTTCCCCAGAGAATCTGTTGTAACTCATTGAAGATGAGAATCAGGGCAAAGGTCAGCAGAACCTGGTAAAGATGATCCCGTTTGTAGAGAAAGGAGATGGCAAAGCGTTCAACCAGGTAGCCTACCAGTAAGGCAATCGGCAGTCCGAGCAGGATCCCAAACCAGAGATTGCCGGTGATATCGGTCAACCAGTACGCCAGATAGGCCCCGATCATGTAGAAGGAACCATGGGCCAGATTGATGATGCCCATGATCCCGAAGAGCAATGTCATACCGCTGGCAACCAGAAACAGCAGAAATCCATACTGGATGGCGTTGAGGAGCTGTACCAGGTAAAAAGAAAGTTCCATTACAACCCTAGCGTTGAAGAGTACCCGCTTCGGCACATTTAATTGTGCCGAAGCGGGGTGTTTCGCTGACAGCCCGGTCAGGGCACGCCAGATCTAAACCATTGAACAACCGGTAGCAGGATCATCCTGCTCTTTGGCGGCGACCCGCACAACCCGGTTTTCTCCCCTGATGACTTCACGCAGGTAGATGTCATGAATCGGGTTGTGCGATTTGGAGAACCGCAGCTTGCCACGCGGGCTGTCGATCTCGGCGGTTTCCATGGCCCGGATCATTTCGGCACGTGCACCGACATCCCCTTTGACCGCATTCATCCCGCGCAGGATCAACTCGCCGGCATCATAACCCTGGACCGCATAAACGTCGGCCTGGGCGCCTGTTGCCGTTTTAAACGCGGCCCTGAAGCGATGATTGACCGGATTGTCCAGGGTATCAGCGTAGTGCAGAATGGTGCGGACACCCTCGGCGGCATCACCCTGTGCCTTGCCCAGACCTTCGGTCAGAAATCCGGCTCCGTAGAGCTTGATCGATTTTTTCAGGCCCGCAGCGGCAAAGTCTTTAACGAACTTGACGGCGCCACCCCCGGCATAAAAGGTATAGACCGCATCAGGTTTGAGGGCGGCCAGTTCCGTCAGATAGGCCTGAAAGTCAACCTTGGGGAAAGGGGTCGGAATCTCCTTGACGATGGTTCCTCCGGCAGGGAGAAAGGACTTTTTAAATGCGGCGGCAACCTGTTTGCCGAACCCGTAATTCCAGTACATCAGCACGACCCGCTTGTGGCCATCTTCAAGGACTGCCGGTCCTCCGGGGAAACCCATCTGGTGACTGGAAAAAGAGGTCCGAAAAACATTGGGTGCGCAAAGTACGCCGGTCAACTGATCGGCACCGGCGTTGGGGATAACGGTAATCGGTCCCTTTCCGCGAGCCATTTTGACCATCGCCATCCCCACGACCGAATGGACCGGTCCGACCAGAAAGTCAACGTGCTCTTTTTTGATCAGCTTGTCGGTCAGTTGCTGGGCCTTGGCAGGCTTGGCTTCACTGTCGATGTCGACAAATTCGATGGGACGTCCTCCGAGCAGGTTGCCTGCTTCGGCAAAACGCATCATCATTGCATTACGGATGTTGGTTCCCAGTTTGGCGTAGGTGCCGGTGTAGGGCAGCAAAATGCCGACTTTGACCTTGGCCTGACCACCAATAGCAAAGGTTGCCGGGCCCAATACCGAGGCCGCAGCGAGTCCGGCTGTTGCCACCGAGCTCTTGATTACAAAATCACGTCTGGAGATTCCCGTTCGGTTTTTTTCGCTCATCTTGTTTCCTCCGCAGATCGTCAATCCGATGTCATTGCCAGGCCGACTGCCTGACGCTAATCCCGGTTACTGGTAATGCTCAGGAACGTAACTTGAAGCGTTGAATCTTGCCGGTTGCTGTTTTGGGAAGTTCGGTTACAAACTGAAACCAGCGTGGATATTTGTAAGGCGCCAGCCCCTTTTTACAGTGCTCCAAAAGTTCGGCTGCCAGAGAGTCTCCGGCGTTGTCATGGTTTTGCAGAATGATATGGGCTTCAGGCTTGATCAGGCCAGCATCATCGGCCCGGCCAACAACTGCGGCCTCCAGCACTTTGGGATGCTCGATCAATTTGGCTTCGATTTCAAAAGGAGAACACCAGATGCCCCCGACCTTCAACATGTCATCGTTGCGACCGCAGTAATGAAAATAACCCTTGCGATCCTGAATGTAGGTATCTCCGGTGTCGAGCCAGCCATCAACCATGGTCTGGGCAGTTTTTTGCGGTTTGTTCCAATAGCAGCGTGCCGTGGAATCTCCCCTGATCCAGAGGCGACCACTTTCGCCCTGAGGAACAGCCTTGCCTGTTTCGTCCAGGATTTTTGCTTCATATCCGGGAACCAGGCGGCCACTTGATCCGGGATTGATATCGTCCACCCGGTTGGAAATAAAAATATGCAGCAATTCGGTTGAACCGATACCGTCAAGAATGGCCAGACCGGTTTTTTGTCGCCAGCGATTAAAAATATCGGACGGCAGGGCTTCTCCGGCAGAAACACAGAGGCGCACAGAAGACAGGTCACGGGTTTCGGTTTCAAGGGCCTGAAGTTGAGCGGCATAGAGGGTTGGAACGCCAAAATAGAGACTGGGTTTGAACTTTTCAATTGTTTCAAAGGTCGAGTCCGGTGTCGGACGGGCGTCATAAAGAACCGTGCTGGCACCAACCCATAATGGAAAAGTCATCCCGTTGCCAAGACCATAGGCGAAGAAAAGCTTGGCGGCAGAAAAACAGACATCCCGTTCTTTGATTCCTAAAACATCGACCCCGTAAAACTGACTGGTCACCACCATATCCCGATGGCGATGTACGGCTCCTTTGGGGCTGCCAGTCGAACCGGAAGAATAGAGCCAGAAGCAGTCATCCTCAGCGGTTGTTGGTGCCGGTTTCAGGTCGGCAGCAGCGGCGGCTATCAAGGATTGCAGACTGTTGTCTTTTCCTTCGACCAGCAGACAGCAGCGGGGACGGGTTTCAAGTTGTTCGAGAGCAGCCTCAACCTCGGCAGCGAACTCGGGGGAATAGACCACAGCAGTACAGCCGGAATCGGCAATAATGTAGGCGTAATCCTTGGCACGTAACAGGGTATTGACCGGGACCGGAATCAGCCCTGCCTTGATTGCCCCCCAGAAACAGTAAAAGAATTCAGCACAATCCTTAACGATCATGATGACGCGTTCAGCAGGATTGATACCCAGGTCGAGTAGGGCATTACCACAGCAATTGACATTTCTGGCCAGCTCGCCATAACTCACTTCGACCCCTCGATTGGTGCGAATCGCGAGTTTGGCGGAGCGGCCTTCTGAAATATGACGATCGATAAAAGGAACTGCAACATTGAAGACCGGGGCAAAAGTTAAAGAGTCTCTGTCTGATGAAACAACGACCTCAACCTGGTGGTTTTCCATCTGCACACTCCTTGTTGGTGCGGGCCAGTGGTCCGGAGGCGACCCGGACGCTGCCGCTGGTATGGTCTGAAAAAGAGGTGTTCAACTGAGACCGAAAAAAGGTTTCTGACTACCAATATCTATAGGATGGAGGGGAGTTGTCAATCAATAAAACGTTGTTTTTAAGATCTTCATTTCGCAGAGCAAAATCAGTCCGACAAATTTTTTTGGGGTGACAGACACAATAATCACAGGTTTCAGATGTAACCAGTTGAAAAAAAAGATTTTTCTTCCACAGCAAGGCTTCGGACAAGCGGAGTCTGGTGACAGGTTTTTCGGAAAAAAATAATCTCCAAAACAGCGTTTGTTCTGCGAGTAAGGTGTTGCCAGGGGATATTTACAAATCTGTCAACCTTGCTCTCTTCATAAGGATTCGCTATCGTGGCAGAAAGGGCAACCTTGCCGCCGTGGGCATCTCAGCTGTGTTCTGTTTGTATGTGATGACATCTTGCAAGGGGGACACAATGCAAATAGGACACTATCTTTTTACCTGCACCCTTACAGAGGCAGCTCAGCTGCCGGGTTAC
>JAJRWH010000109.1 GCA_024276935.1 Deltaproteobacteria bacterium | reverse complement strand
GCCGCGCCTTCAAAGCTTTCTAAAATCGATCCGCTTTGAAGGCGCGGCCACACAGCGTGGCCGTTGTGTCAACGCATTTTTTACAACTTCGACAAATTTTCAAAGATCACGAAACTCTAAACTTCAGTATTAGAGCTCTACCCGGTCAGGAGTATCGCAACAAAACAGTCTGAAAGTTGCGCTGAAAAACGTTAAAACTCTTTTTGTAAAACACGGCCAGACCGCGAACCTTCGAGAATCAATCTTTGAATATTTTCAACAAATGAGGAACCAGCTGCTTTTTTCGGGACAATACTCCTGCCGCCAAATACAGGTTCGTCTCCTGCACAGGATAACCGATCATAAACGGCAACCCCTTCAAACAGCAGTCAGCAAGTTCGGTCTCGTCCTGGCAAAAGGCCAGATCCCAGCAGCACACAGAGCCATGTCTGCAGAAACTGGTTCAGAGACAGTATAAAAAAAGGGGACCACACCGGTGGTCCCCGTTGACGAGGGAGTCGTCAGAGGGTGGCAATTGAATGTACAGAACCGCTGTACATCGGCCGGGCGGAGTTCCGGCACAGCATCACAATGAAACTCCGTAAAAAATGCGCAGCTTTCCTGTCAGGCGTTTAGTCCTGCCGTTTGGCACCTTGGATCTGTGCCCTTGAGACTTTGTCGGCCTCAAGCCAACGCCTGCAAACCTGTCAGGTCACCAGAAGTGACCGTCAATATCAATCGACCCGCTTGCGTAAAAAGGTCGGGATATCAAATTGTTCGTCGTCACCAAACAGGTCACGGCTTGGGTTCGCCATACGCGGCTGGGCTTTTTGCTGATTGCGCACAATCGTCGGCACATCAAAATCAACTTTGCTGCTACGCAGACTGGCCTGAGCGTTGCGGCTGATCTCTTCAATCACCGGACGCTTTTCTTTGAACCCGCTGCCAAATCCGGTTGCGATGGCGGTAATCTTGATTTTGTCACCAAGCTCATCGTCGATAACCAGACCAACGATAATATCTGCGTCTTCGTGAACCTTTTCGTGGATAATCGTTGAGGCTTCTTCAAATTCTTCCATGGTCATATTCGATGACCCGGAAATATTGACCAACACTCCCATCGCCCCTGAGATATCAATTTCTTCCAGCAGCGGGCTGCTGATGGCAGCGTGAGCTGCTTCAGAAGCGCGACGCTCACCTTCGGCAACTCCGATTCCCATCATTGCCATGCCCCGATTGCTCATGACGGTGCGGACATCGGCAAAGTCGACGTTGATCAGACCTTCGGTAATGATCAGATCGGAAATACCCTGAACAGCCTGACGCAACACATCATCCGCCGGTTTGAAAGCATCGAGAATGCTCATGTTTTTACCGGCCAGTCCAAGCAGACGATCATTGGGGATAACCACCAGGGAATCAACAACTTCACGCAGCTCTTTGACGCCCTCATCGGCCCGCAGCATTCGTTGCTTTCCTTCGCGGGTGAAGGGCTTGGTCACGACCCCGACAGTCAGGGCACCAGAGGCTTTTGCCGCTCCGGCAATGACCGGTGCGGCTCCGGTACCGGTTCCACCACCTAAGCCTGCGGCAACAAACACCATGTCTGAACCGACAAACAACTCTTCCAGCCGGGCGGCATCTTCTTCGGCGGCCTTGCGTCCAACCTCGGGATTGGCTCCGGCACCCAGCCCTTTGGTCAATTGACCTCCCAGCTGGATTTTCATTGGCGCTTCACTTTTACGCAGCGCCTGGGCATCGGTATTGGCGACGATAAATTCGACACCTTCAACCTGACTGCGGATCATGGTATTGACAGCGTTTCCGCCGCCACCACCAATCCCGATCACCTTGATTTTTGCTCCCTGATCCAAGGATTCCTCAAACTGAAACATAACTCCCTCGTTGTTCGGCATAATAGCCTCCCTCATTGTTTTGGCCGACAGCCAACTCCGCGTTTCTGTCGACAGTTTAAGACCACCAATCGGTCATTCTTCTCAGAAAAATTCGCCAAACCATTCCTTCATACGCTGAATCACTTTGTCGAATACATTGTCCTGGCCAATCTTGAATTGTTGCCGGTCCTGGTTCTGACTGCCATACTTGACCAGCCCGACTCCGGTTGCGTAGATCGGTGAATTCACCACATCAATCAGGCCACCGATTCCCTGGGGCAGCCCTCGGCGTACCGGCAGATTGAAAATCTGCTCGGCCAGTTCAGGCATGCCGGGCAAAATGGATGACCCCCCGGTGATCACCACGCCTGAAGCAATCAGATCTTCATAGCCACTTTTGATGATTTCACGGTTGACCAGGGTGAAGATTTCTTCAACCCGGGGTTCGAGAATTTCGGCCAGCAGCTGACGCGACAACACACGTGCTTCACGACCACCAACCGAAGGAACCTCAATGGTTTCATCCTTGCCAACCATCGAAGTCAGGCAACATCCGTAGGCCTGTTTGATTTTTTCGGCCTCGGCCATGGGGGTCCGTAAACCCACCGCAATATCGTTGGTCAGATGATCACCACCAATGGCCAGTACCGAGGTATGCTTGATCGCCCCTTCAGAAAAAATCGCAATATCCGAGGTTCCCCCGCCCAGATCAACCAGGGCCACTCCCAGCTCTTTTTCATCAGGAGAAAGGACCGCCTCACTCGACGCCAGCTGTTCAAGTACGATGTCCGCGACATCGGTTCCGGCGCGATTGCAGCTCTTGATAATGTTCTGGGCACTGGCAACAGCTCCGGTAACGATATGAACCTTGGCCTCAAGCCGAACACCACTCATGCCGAGAGGCTCGCGGATACCATCCTGATCATCGATGATGAATTCCTGGGGCAGGATATGCAGCACCTCGCGATCCATCGGGATGGCGATAGCCTTGGCGGCATCGATCACCCTGGTCAGATCGTCGGGCGACACCTCGCGGTTCTTGATCGCGATAACACCCTGTGAATTCAGACCCTTGATATGACCGCCTGCAATTCCGGCGTAAATTGTCTTGATTTCACAACCCGCCATCAACTCGGCTTCACGAACCGCCTTGCGAATCGCTTCGACGGTGCTTTCAATGTTGATCACCACCCCTTTGCGCAAGCCCTTCGACACACTGGTGCCGATTCCGACAACTTCAAGCCCTTCGTCAGTCATATTGCCGACGATGCAGCAGATTTTGGTGGTCCCGATATCGAGGCCGACGATCAGATTCTCGCGTGTGTTGCTCATAAAACCCCCTTACAGGTTTTTTGAAAACAGCCCGTGGTCGCCAGAATATGACGAGAACAAACAACTGTTTCCTTAGACATTGAATTTTTCATACCCGAAGTCTGTTGGCTCCCGGTTTCTGATTGTATTTTCCCCATCACCATCTCACCCCTTCAACCGGCTGCAGAGTTTCTCTGCCGGTCAATCCGAACAATAATCCGGTTATCAACGTTCAGATCGATATAGTCCAAAAGTTCGAGGCGCGGCTTGAGTTGAGCGTATATTCTTTCAAGTCGGTCCAGCTTTTTCGCCAGCTGGTCATCACCCAGTTTCACCTTTACTCCACCTGTCAGAGTGAACAGGGTCAATCCACCATTTTTTTCCTGATGAATTTCAGACACCTGGGACAGGTTAAAACTTTCACGTTTGGCAAGATCAGCAATTAAGCCAACCACCTGCCCCAGAACCGAGCAGCCTCGCTGCGGGTCCTTAAGTAATTCATCACGATCAAAACCGGTTACGACCGGATAATCCAGGCTGTCCTTGCGGCCCAGAACCTTGAAAACTTCGCCACTCTGGTCGAGGTAATAGAGGTACCCCAGATTGATAATGGCCAGCGGTTTGCGCTCTTCAACCACAATGTTGACCTGACGAGGAAAGATCCGTTCGACTCGCGCGCTGCGAACCCAGGGATTCTCCTCGATCTTGCGACCGATCAGTTCCAGGTCAAGGGCAAAGGTACTGATGCCCGGCTGGATGTCTGAAAGAGCCAAAATCTTTTCCTGACTCAAGCGTTGCTCACCGCTGATACTCACCCTGTCAATGCGAAACAGGTCTGAAGCGACCAGCAGTTGCAACAGCAACCCCAGCCCGACAACCACCAGCGCACCACTAAATCCCACAACGGCAACCCGCAGGGCCCGGTGCAGAATTTTCCGCAATTCAAGCGGCTTTTTCTGGTTTTTTTTGCGGTTCGCCTTGACCCGACGCTTGCCGGTTCGATAGCTTCCGCTGCTGTTGGCTTTGAAATCGCGCATTTTTATTTATCAATATCCGCTTCAAGCAGAATCGTTTCAGCCAGCTGGCTGAAACTTAACCCGGCGGCCTCGGCGGCCTTCGGCAACAAACTGGTCTCGGTCATCCCCGGAATCGTATTGACCTCCAGGCAGTAAAATTCATTTTCTCGCAACATCAGATCAACCCGTGCCACACCACGACAGCCCAGAACCTCACAGGCAGCAACTGAAACCTGCTGAATCTGGGTGTAGATGCTGGCATCGATCGGAGCGGGCAACAGATACTCGGTCTGACCGGCGGTATATTTGGCATGAAAATCATAAAAGCCACTCTTGGGCACAATCTCGATAACCGGCAAGGCTTCACCATTCAGCACCGAAACTGTCAGCTCACGCCCTTCGATAAATTCTTCTATCAACACCTCGTCATCAAGTGCCGCAGCGGTATCAATGCCATGACGTAAGGCTTCAATACTCTGAACAATGCTGATCCCGATTGTCGAACCTTCGCGGGAAGGCTTGACCACCAGAGGCAGATGGCGACAATTTTTGATTAACCTGTCAGCCTCTTCCGGGGTCTTCAGAACCTCAAATCCCGGGGTTGGCAATTCGTGATACAGCAGCATCTGTTTGGTGGCAATTTTGTCAATGGCCAGACTGGAGGCCAAAACGCCACTGCCGGTATATGGGATCTGCATCATTTCCAGTAATCCCTGTACCCGGCCATCTTCACCATTACGCCCATGCAACGCAATAAATGCCAGCTCGATTCCCGCAGCCTTGAGCTGGCCGGGCAGATCGGTTCCAACATCGACAATCTCAGTCCGATAACCAAGTGAATTGAGCGCCCGGTGGACTGCTGCCCCGGTTTTAAGCGAGACCTCACGCTCGGCGGAAAGACCACCACAGAGAACTCCGATCTGCATCTGTTTGATCTGCTGCTTCTCAATCATCGGTGTCTCCAGCCTCCCAGCCTGCCAACTGCACTTCAAGTTCGAGCCTGATCGCATATTCTGCGGCAACTGCTGCCTGAATCTCTTTGATTAAAGCCATCACCTCACTGGCTTTGGCCTGTCCCAGATTGACAATGTGATTGCAATGGTCTGGCGACACCTGGGCATGTCCCTGACGTCGTCCCCGGAACCCGACCTTGTCAATCAATTCCCAGGCTTTTTTACCTGGGGGATTTTTGAAAACCGATCCGGCATGAGCCCCTTTAACCTTTTGCACTTTTTTGCGCCGTGCCAGCGCCTGTTGCTGCTTTTTCGCCAGCGTACCCTGATCACAGGGATGCAATTTCAGGCTGGCACAGCTGATGACCCCTTTACCCTTAAGCCCGGAGTGGCGATAACCAAAATCGATCTGTTCTCGATGCAGGCTCCACTCACCGTGACCATCGGTCAGATAAACCTGTTGCACCAGATCACCAATCTCGGTGTCCAGTGCTCCGGCATTCATCAGCAAGGCGCCACCAACCAACCCCGGAATCCCACTCAACTCTTCCAGTCCTCCCAGACCGGCACGACAACAGGTAACAACCAGTTTTGCCAACGACACCCCGGCTTCAACCTCAACCCGTCCCTCTGGCAAGAGATCAATCCGGGTCAGATTTTTCAGCTGGATCACAACCCCTTTGATCCCCTGATCAGCCACCAGCAGATTGCTGCCATTTCCAACAACCAGCCAGGGAACCTGATGCCTTTCAATAATCCGTAACGCTCTTTGCAGATCCTCACGATTCTGGGGAATCAGAAAGTATTCCGCCAGGCCACCCAGCTTCCAGCTGGTATGAGCGCTCATTGGTTCCTGATACCGGATTTCTCCACGAAAATCCTGTTGCAGATCTTCGTCCAGCTGTTTCATCTCAGTTCTGCTCCCGCAACTTTTCGGCCAGAAGATCACAAACCTGGTTGACGTTTCCGGCTCCAAGAGTAATCACCATGTCACCGGGCTCAACTTCGTTAACCAGGTGCGCAGCGACCTCTTCAAGGGTCGAACAATAGCTGACATCACGATGGCCATGCTCACGAATCCCCGCCACCAGAGCCTCGGCATCAGCTCCTTCCAGCGGTTGTTCCCCCGCAGCGTAGACCGGGCAGACCACCAATTTGTCAGCCTGATAGAAGGCCGTCACAAAATCATCGAACAAGGCTTTGGTTCGACTGTAACGATGAGGCTGAAAAACGGCGACGACACGTTTTTTCCATCCTGCTTTGGCCGCTGCAAGGGTTGCCCGAATTTCTGCCGGATGGTGACCATAGTCATCTATCAGCATGACACCTGCGATTTCATCGCGGACCTGAAAGCGGCGCTGAACGCCACCAAAGTTACGGAAACCACCAACAATCGTACGAAATGGCACACCCAGCTCCATGGCAACAGCGACAACCGCCAGCGCATTGAGTACGTTATGCCGTCCCGGCATCCGAAATGAAACCCGCCCCAATTCCTTGCCCTGGAAATGGGCCAGGAAGCTGGTGCGTCCCTGGCGCATGCGGATTTCGGTCGCATGAAAATCTGCCTGACTGCTCAAGCCATAGGTCAGGTAACGCTTTTTGACCAGGGGGAGAATTTCCTGAACATGAGGATCATCAAGACAAAGGACGGCTCGTCCGTAAAATGGCACCTTGTTAACGAAATTGACAAAAATCTCACGGATTTCTTCTATTCCACTGTAGAAATCAAGATGATCTTCATCGATATTGGTCACCACCGCAATGGTTGGTGACAGGTGCATGAAACTGCCGTCAGACTCATCCGCTTCGGCCACCAGAAACTTGCCACGTCCCAATTTGGCATTGCTGCCAAGGGCATCAAGTTTTCCACCGATAACAGCTGTCGGGTCGATTCCCGCGTGGGTCAGAACCATCGCCATCATGCTGGTGGTCGTGGTTTTACCGTGAGTTCCGGCAATAGCAATCCCGTATTTCATCCGCATCAACTCGGCAAGCATTTCAGCACGAGGGATGACGGCAATATGCTCATGTTGGGCTGCAACGACTTCCGGATTATCGGCCTTGACCGCTGTTGACGTGACCACCACATCGGCACCCGCAATATTCTTTTCATCATGGCCGATACAGATGTCTCCACCAAGATCACGTAAGCGTCGGGTCGTTTCAGATTCACGCAGGTCTGACCCCGAAACCCCATAGCCCTGGTTCAACAGGAGCTCGGCAATACCGCTCATGCCGATACCACCAATGCCGATAAAATGAATTTTTTGAATTCGTCCGTACACCCTGGTTTCAGCTCCCGGTTATAACCTGTTGGCAAACATCTATGACCCGCTCAGCAGCGTCCTTTTGTCCCAGTCTGGCTGCGGCAGCTGCCATCGCTTGCAGCGTTGCGCGATTCTGCCAGAGTTCGGCGATTGTTTCCGCCAGCTTTTCTGCACTCAGCTCGGCCTGGACCAGCATTTTCACCGCACCTGCCTGCTCCATTGATCTGGCATTCGCTGTCTGGTGATCGGCCGCCGCAAAGGGAAACGGAATCATCACCGCGGGCCGCCCGCAAGCGCACAATTCGGCGATGGTTGTTGCCCCGGCACGACAGACGACCAGCTGCGCCTCGGTGTAGGCAGCCGCCATATCGTCAATAAACGCGACAACTCTGGTCTTTTTTTCACCAAGTTTTTCATATGCTGCGCTGACTTGCGTAAAATCAGACTCACCTGTCTGGTGAAGAACCTCGGCATCAACCCCCCGCTGGCGCAACAGCGGCAAACTTTCGATCAACAACTGGTTGATGGCATGAGCCCCCCGACTGCCACCAAAAACCAGCAACTTTCCCTTGAATGGCAAGCTGGGATCAACCTCAGTCACACCTTGACGCAGAGGATTGCCGGTCACAACTTGCTTATCCGGTGCGATCCGTCCACCACTTCCGGGAATCGACAAACAAACCCGCCGGGCAAAACGTGACAGAATGCGATTACTCAACCCTGGTTGGGCATTTTGTTCATGAAGAATGAACGGAATACCCTTTATCTTTGCGGCAACCAAGACAGGAAATGACGCATAGCCACCAACCCCGACAACGATATCCGGCGCGAATTCCTGCAAAATCTGCCAGGATCGCTTAAGACTGCTCAACAACTTTGGCACCAGCTGCACCAGTCCACGCAGACCGCGGCCAACCACCCCGGTCATATCAATTAATTCCAGTGGCAGGCCAAGCTGAGGAAGCAATTTAGCCTCAAGGCCACGTGCGGTACCGACAAAACAAACCTGTGCACTCTTATCCTGACGCAAGAGTTGCTCGGCAATCGCCACCGCAGGAAAAAGATGACCACCAGTTCCACCACCGGCCAGCAGCATTCTCATCGTGGCACCTCCACCCGACTCGAAATATTGAGCAGAATGCCGACAGCAACAAGGCTGGCAACCAGACTGGTTCCACCGTAACTGATAAAGGGCAACGCCAACCCTTTGGTTGGCAAAAGGCCCAGACAGACGCCCATATTGGCAAAAGCCTCAAATCCAAGCAGAAGCGACAAGCCGAAAGCCAGATAGCGTGCAAAAGGGTCCTCTGCGTACCAGGCAACCCGCAAACCTCGTAAGACCAGAATCAAAAACAGGGCAGCAACGACCAGAACGCCGACCATCCCAAGCTCTTCACCAATAACCGAAAAAATAAAATCGGTATGTGCTTCAGGCAGGTAGAACAACTTCTGCTCACCGACCCCCAGGCCACGTCCCAGGGCTCCCCCGCTGCCAAAGGCAATCAGGCTTTGTATGATCTGGAACCCGGTATCGTAGGGATCTTCCCAGGGGTCCAGAAACGCGAGAATTCTTCGCCTGCGGTAATCAACATTCATGATCAGAAAATAGATTGCAGGCAGGGCCGCCAAAATTGCCGGCAGGACATAACTCCAGCGAACACCGGCCAGAACCAGCATCATCATCGCCACTCCGGCGATAATCATCGCACTGCCCAGATCAGGCTGTTTCAGCAACAGTCCGAGAATCACCCCCAGAACCAGCACATAGGGCAGAAATCCGAAAGTAAATGAACGAATCCGTTCTTTTTTACGGGTCATCGAACTGGCCAGATAGAGCACCAGCCCCAACTTGACGAATTCGGCAGGCTGGACTGTCACCCCAGGCAGACGCAACCAACGCGCAGCACCACCGGCCTTTACCCCCATGCCGGGGACAAACAGCAGGGCGAGCAGGCCGATCCCGACCAACAGCAAGGGGATGGCCATTTTGCGCCAGAATTTATAGTCGATGTACATGGTCAGGGTCATCAACGCCATTCCGATCAGAGCGAATTCGGCCTGTTTCTTGAGAAATAAAAACTGATCGCCATACTTTTCTCCTGCCATAATGCTGGAGGATGAAAAAACCATCACCACCCCAAGGCAGGTCAGGGTCACGGCCAGCAACAGCAGGGTACTATCGAAATGACGCTGTAATTTCATTCTTTTCCCTCCAGTCGTTTCACCTGGCGGGCAAAGTCTTCACCGCGAGCCGCGTAACTTGGATACATATCAAAGCTGGAGCAGGCAGGAGAAAGCAGCACCGTACCGCCGACCGGTGTTTCCCGGACGGCGGTGGTCACCGCAGCAGCCATATCGGCAACCTGAATCGTCTGGCAACAGTCCCCCAGTTCGGCCATCATCCGTTCGGCGGCCTCACCCAGCAGAATCAGACGGGTAACCTTATGCTTCAGAACCTCGCGTAACGGAGCATAATCGCCGCCCTTGTCTTTTCCCCCGGCAATCAGGGTTACCGGAGCCTGCAGGCCACTCAAGCTTTTCACCACACTGCCAACATTGGTTCCTTTTGAATCATTGATCCAGTTGATCCGATTGAAACTGGAGATCTGCTGCATCCGATGAGGCAAACCGGCAAAACCACAAACCTTCTCCCAGACGCGTTCGGGAGAGACCCCCATCACCAGGGGTGCAATCAGGGCGGCCATAACATTTTCGACGTTATGCTCACCCTTGAGACGCAACCGGTTTAAATCGAAATCGATTTCTTCCCCCTGCCAGCGCCACACCAGCCGGTCACCACGGCGGCCCATACCCTCATCAAGCAGCCGGTTGGCTGAAAACCAGATTTTCTTCACTGCAATGGGGATTGTCAGGTCACGGACCCGCCCATCTTCTGCGTTAAGGATCGCGTACTGTCCGACACCCATATTGTCGAAAATTGCTTCTTTGGTCGCCAGGTAGCTTGAAAAATCAGCATAGCGATCCAGATGGTCTTCACTCAGATTGAGCATCAGTGCAAAATCCGGGGAGAATGTCTCAATCGATTCCAGCTGAAACGACGAGAGCTCAACCACCAGATAATCGTATTTCTCATCGCAGGCACTGATCAGTGGTGTCCCCAGGTTTCCGCCAACAAAACAGTTCTTTTGCTCACCACCCAGAATTTCACCAATCAGACAGGTCGTCGTAGATTTCCCGTTGGTGCCGGTTACCGCTATCAAGGGGGCATCCAGTTCGCGAAAGGCGATCTCTATTTCACCCAACAGAGGGACACCCTGCGCTGCAGCCTGAGCCAGCGGCTCAATATCCAGAGGAACACCCGGACTGACGGCAATCAGATCTGCCTGTTTGAAAAGATCAATATCGTGCCCACCCAGATCATAGTGAACATTGCAGTCATCAAGCCCTTCCAACCGACCCAGCTGGGTTTCACCGCGCCGATCCGAAAGGGTTACGTCAGCACCCTTTTTGCAGAAAAAACGCACCAGAGCCTGACCTGAAAGGCCGGCTCCGATAACAACGATTTTTTTCTGCTGATAATCCATATTCACCGCAGTTTCAGGGTTGAGAGTCCGATCAACGCCAGAATGATGCTGATAATCCAGAAACGCACAATAATCTTGGGTTCAGGCCAGCCCTTAAGTTCGAAATGATGATGAATCGGGGCCATGCGAAATATCCGTTTGCCCCACAAGCGAAAGGACACAACCTGGAAAATAACTGACAGAGCTTCGGCAACGAAAATGCCACCAACGATCACCAGGACAAATTCCTGTTTGGCGATGACGGCGGTTATTCCCAACGCGCCCCCCAGGGAAAGACTGCCGACATCCCCCATAAAGACCTGCGCCGGATAGCTGTTGAACCACAAGAAACCAAGACCGGCACCAACCATCGAACCACAGAGAATGGCCAGTTCTCCGGCCCCCTGCACACTGGTAATCTGCAAATAGGATGAATATCTGGCGTTACCCGCCAGATAAGCCAGCAGCAAAAAGGTTGCGGCGGCAATAATGATCGGGCCAATGGCCAGGCCATCAAGACCATCTGTCAGGTTAACCGCATTACTCGCACCAACCATCACCAGCATCGCAAAGGGGATATACATCCATCCCAGATCCGGGCGCAGGGTTTTGAAAAATGGCAGGGCCAGAGTGGTCTCGAAGCCGGGATGGCGATAGAGCAACCAGGCCGCGACAAAAGCAATCAACAGCTGCCAGAACATTTTGCTGCGAGCTGAAATGCCATCACTGCTTTTTTTCGTTACCTTCAGCCAGTCGTCACAAAAACCGACTGCAGCAAAACCAACGGTCACCAGCAAGGCGACCCAAATGTAGAGATTGGTCAGATCGGCCCACATCAGGGTTGGCAGCAGAATCGCCAGAATAATCAACGCCCCGCCCATGGTGGGCGTACCCTCTTTAACAAAGTGTGATTCGGGACCAACCTTGCGAATTGTCTGCCCGATCTGAAGTCGCTTGAGCGTTGTGATCAACCAGGGGCCAAGGATGAATGAAATCAGCAAGGCGGTAATGGTGGCGTAAATCGTCCTGAAGGTGATGTAACGAAAGACATACAGCACCGAATACTCGGTATGCAACGGATAGAGCAGATGATAAAGCATCTGTCAGCCTCCCTGCAGGGCCTGCAAAGGCCCCTCTTCGGCTCGGCGCAACGCTGAGGCCAGCCGGTCAAGACGCATACTGCGAGATCCTTTGACCAGAATTCGATCACCGGGGCGCTGCAAACCCGCAACGGCGGTAATGGCCGCGTCACAATCTTCAAGCTCGATGATGGCATCAGCCTTTAAGCCCGCCTCCAACGCCCCCCGGGCGATCTCCTGCGAAAGGGAGCCAACAGTGACCAGAAGGTCTGTTGATGCGGCGGCCTTACGACCAATCTCATAATGAAACTGGCGTTCTTCTTCACCCAGTTCGAGCATGTCTCCCAAAACAGCAACCCGGCGGCCTTTGCCTCCCTTAGACTCAAGGGTTTGCAGGGCCGCTGCGACCGAAAGGGGGTTGGCGTTATAGCTGTCATCGAGTAATTCCCCGCCACAGGGCAGGGGAAAGATATTCATACGACCGGGGATGGGGACAAATTCGGCCAGCCCGCGAGCGATTTCGCCACCATCGATTCCCAACACCCAGGCGGCAGTTGCTGCCAGCAAGGCGTTGTGGACATTATGGCGTCCGGGAATCTGTAATTTGATCAGGCAGGGACCATCCGGCAGAATCAGACGGAAACAGAGATTGCTGCGTCCATTGCGGATTTCATCCGCCCGGATATCGGCGGCAGAATCCAGCCCGCAGGTCACTCGGCGCACTCCGTTGGCGATAGGCAGGCAGGCAACCCGTTTGTCATCAAGGTTAACAACTGCGGTCCCTCCTTTGAGCCCGGCAAACAACTCGCCTTTGGCCCGGGCAACACCATCGAGCGCCTTGAGTGTTTCAAGGTGGGCAGGCCCGACGTTGGTAATGATCCCCAAATCGGGAGCAGCAATTTCGGTCAATCGTTCAATCTCGCCCAGGGCACTGGTCCCCATTTCAAGAACCGCCCAACGATGCTCATCCTTCAGCTTGAACAGCGTCAGTGGCAAACCGATCAGATTATTGAAATTACCCGCTGTTTTCAGTCCGGGGCCAGTCCGCGATAAAATGGCTGCGAGCATTTCCTTGGTGGTGGTTTTGCCTGCCGAACCGGTCACTCCGATCAGGGGGCCACGCAATTGCAAGCGCACCGCGCTGGCGATCTCCCCCAAGACACGCAAACTGTCCTTGACCAGCAGAACCGGAACAGAAAGCCCGGCGACCACTTCTTCACTCAGACAGGCGGCGGCGCCATTGCGTACCGCCTGAATCATGTAATCGTGACCGTCAAACCGCTCGCCACGTAAAGGGACAAACAGTTCACCGGGGTTGATATTGCGACTGTCGGTCGAGATGCCGGAAATACGGACTCCCCTGCCATTTTCCGGCAAAGTCGAGGCGGTGATCCGTGCGACCATCTCAAGATCGAACTTCATCGTCTGACTCCTTTTCTGGCATCTCACCTGCGAATGCACGACGCAGTTCTTCACGGTCATCAAAGTGAACTCTGGTTGTGCCCAAAATCTGATAATCCTCATGCCCCTTGCCAGCCACAAGCAGCAAATCACCTTCTTGTGCCAGACCGACAGCAAATTCAATCGCCTTGCGACGATCCGGAATAATGACGAATCCCGGCACACCGGCTGAAGCCTGGGCCAGGGCCAATTCCTGCTCAGCAGTTTCGAGAGCGCCCTGACGCATCTGCTCCAGAATCAGCAGCGGATCCTCGGTTCGTGGATTGTCTGAGGTCAGAATCGTCAAATCGGAAGCCTTCACCGCTGCGGCTGCCATCAGTGGCCGTTTTTTTGGATCACGGTCCCCCCCACAACCAACCAGGGTAATCCGTCGGCTGGCTTTGATTCCGGCCAGGCCCCCCAGAACCTGACTTAAGGCATCGCTGGTATGGGCATAATCGACCAACGCCAGAACCCCGCGACTGTTGTCGACCCGCTCGAGCCGCCCCGGAACCTGAGGAGCCTGTTCAATCCCCCGACAGATCGTTGCAGAATCAATCCCCAAGCGGTGCGCAGCGGCAACCGCAGCCAGAATATTGCTGACGTTGAAATCACCGACCAGCGATGATCTCAACGTAAATGTTTCACTCTCGATATTCAGAGTCAGCTTCTGCCCTGAGGCATCTGACACCAGGTTTTGAATACCGACAACGGTTTTTTCTCCCCGAGAGAATCCAAGAGCTTCGGGATATTTTTCTTTCAGCCAGACCCCATAGCTGTCATCCAGATTAACCACTCCGGCATCCGATGCCACCAGTTCGAACAAGCGTGCTTTACTGGCAAAGTAGGCATCCATATTTCCGTGATAATCGAGATGCTCCGGTGTCAGATTGGTGAAGATGGCCGTATCAAAACAAATGCCATCAACCCGATACTGGGCCAGGGCATGTGATGAAACCTCCATGATGATGGCATCGGCACCCGCAGCCCGGAAATCGGTAATCAAAGAGAGCAGTTCGATCGATTCCGGGGTGGTGTGTGAAGCAGGAATCTGGTGATCGGCAAAACGATAATCGACCGTACCAAAGACTGCCGGAGCATAACCGGCAGCTTTCAGGATCGATTCCAGCAGATAACTGATTGTGGTTTTTCCATTGGTTCCCGTCACACCGATGACCGGGATATCTGCCGTCGGGTTACCATAGAATCGCTGGGCAATTTGGGCCATAGCCAGTCTGACATTGGCCGCCACAACAACCGGAACAGGATATTTTTTTTCTGGCTCGCGTGCCACAACCAGCGCAGCGGCCCCGGCATCAAGGGCGGCGGCAATATACTCGTGACCGTCACAGTTGACCCCGGGCAACGCAAAAAAGAGCTCGCCGCTCTTCAGACGTCGTGAATCACAGGTCAGCCCGCTAATCACCGCATCTTTACCGCAGGTCAGTAGCCCCGGAATCTCTGCTATCAGTGTTCTGAGTTGAAAACTCTTGTTCAAGGAGCCCTCTTTCAGGCGCCGAAGCGCACCCAGACTTTGGTCCCGTAACGGATCACTTCGCCCGCACCAGGGGACTGTTCTACCACCTTGCCACTTCCTGAAAGTTTGATATTCAAACCTTTTCGACTCATCGCCTCCAACACCTGGCGATAACTCATCCCGTGAAAATCTGGCATTCTTCTTCCGCCCTTGATCGCCGTTGAAACCTTCTTGTCCCGCCGTATCTTTCGAACCGAAGTCGTCTGTTGGGGCAATTCACGCCGGGCAACAACCTCGGTCGGCGGAATATCAAGATAACGCATCGATTCATCAGCGATTCGGCTGAATACCGGGGCAGCAACCAGACCACCATAGGGCTGGGTCTGGGGCTCATCAACTGTAACCAGTACAACCATCGCCGGATTTTTTGCTGGCAACATCCCGATAAAGGATGCCACGCGCTTGTCGACAGAATAACCACCTGTCACCGGGTCAACCTTTTGAGCAGTCCCGGTTTTCCCGGCGACACCATAACCGGCCACAGCCCCGCGCGTTCCGGTGCCCCCTTTTTGGGTCACGCCGACCATCATTTTTCTCACCAGTCTGGCCGTTTTTTCAGAAATAACCCTGCGCACAACCTGTGGCTGCCGCCGGTAAATCGGAGCCCCTTCGTCATCAACAATTTTTTCAACCAGATAAGGCTCCATCAATAAACCACCGTTGGCGATGGCACTCATGGCCGTTACCATCTGCAAAGGGGTTACGCTGATTCCCTGACCGAATGAAATTGTCGCCAGATCGATGGCAAACCAACGCTCAGGGCGTCGAACCAGGCCATTCTCTTCTCCGGGCAAATCAATCCCGGTTTTTTCGCCGAAACCAAAATCACGGATATACTGATAGTAACGTTCGCGATCCAGTTTCTTGCCCAGCTTGGCAAAACCGATATTCGAGCTGTATTTGATAATTTCTGCCAGGGTCAGTTTTCCATAACGTTTATGATCCCGAATGACTTTGCCACCAACTTCAAACCGACCGTTTTCACAATCAATCCGACTGCGTGGCTTGAATAATCCTTCCTCCAGAACACCGGCCAGCAAAAAAGGCTTAAAGATCGAACCCGGCTCAAAAGCATCGCTGACTGCACGATTTCTCCAGTCAGCAGGACGATAACGGTTGATGGCATTGGGGTTGTATGACGGCTGACTGGCCATTGCCAGAACGCGACCACTGGCCGGTTCCATCATCACCACCGTTCCGCCAACCGCGCCGCTCGCCTTGACCTGTCGGGCCAACTCTTTCTCGGCAATATATTGCAGAGTCCGATCAATCGTCAGGAAGAGACTGCCACCCGGCGTCCCTCCGCGCACAACCTGCTCGGCAGTCGCCAGACCACGTCCCCGGGCATCTCTCTCGGAGATCAGCAACCCGGCTTCCCCTTGCAGGTCGGCGTCATAAACCAGCTCGATTCCTTCGAGCCCCCTGGGATCAAGGCCGGTAAACCCGACAACCTGAGACGCAACCTGCCCACGCGGGTAATAGCGTTTGTGCTCACGAACAAAATGCAGTCCGGCAAACTTGTATTTCGCCACCTGTTCGGCCAGTTGAGGAGAGAGCTTTCGTTCAATCCAGACAAAGCTTTTCTTCTCGGCCAGTTTTTTACGCAGGCGTTTTTCATAAATACCCAGAATCGGGGCCAATTTCCTGGCGACCTTGGGCAAATCCTTTATTTCTCGCGGATTGGCGTAGAGCGATTTAACCTCAAGGCTCAGGGCCAGTTCTTCGCCGTTACGATCATAGATTGCCCCACGTTGCGGAGTCAGTTTGACAACCCGCTGATGTTGCTGATTGCCACGGGCAGTCAGATCGTCAGCCAGCACCAGCTGCAGATAACCGGCTCGCGCCGCAATCGCCAAAAACGCCGCTACAAATATGGCGCCGATCAGCCGGATGCGTATCTGCATGCTCCGTTCAGTCGGCGCCATGTCAATCCACCCTGATAATCTGGCCGGGGGCTGGCGGACGCAAACCCAGTTTCTGTCGCGCCAGACGTTCAATCCGCTGATGACTGCTCAGATGTGCCGTTTCAAGTTTAAGCCGCTTAAGTTCTTCGTTACCTGAACGAATCTGCCCTTCGAGGCGCGAAATCTCATATTCGAGATTGATCGCCTGCAAACGTGAC
The DNA here is from genome assembly GCA_024276935.1 of Deltaproteobacteria bacterium. Lineage (GTDB taxonomy): Bacteria > Desulfobacterota > Desulfuromonadia > Desulfuromonadales > Geopsychrobacteraceae > Geopsychrobacter. The sequence continues at coordinate 2,326 of JAJRWH010000109.1, read as the reverse complement.
CAGACAAACACCAGGGAAAGAAGCGCCACCAGGATGATAGCGATAAAGACCGGGGTCAGACGTGGGCGGTGTAAAACAAAGCCGTTGATCTTGACTACTGTACGTTGTAAGGCTTCTGCCATCGCCACCTCCTGTTTATACCAGATCCCGGGTCAGTCGAGCCGACTGACCGCCCGCAATACAGCACTGCGGGAACGGGGATTCATCTCAATTTCATCAGCCTGTGCCTTGAGGCCCTTGCGGGTCAGCAGTTTGACGACAGGCTGTTTTCCACACTGACAGATCGGAAACCGCGGTGGGCAATCGCACCCTTTGGCCTGTGCCCGAAAAAGCTGTTTAACAATACGGTCTTCCAACGAATGAAAACTGATCACAACCAAACGCCCACCAGGTTTAAGCAACTCGATCCCACGTGCAACCCCCTGCTCGACCTGCTCCAGTTCCTGATTGACGGCAATCCTTAACGCCTGAAAAACCCGGGTTGCAGGATCAATTCGTGTTGGCTTGCGACCTGCGGGAACAACCTTGCGAATCAATTCAGCCAGCTCCCCTGTACGGTTGATCGGCTGTTCCTGGCGACGAGCAACAATCGCTCGAACAATTCGCCGTGAATACCGCTCTTCACCGTACTGAAAGAAAATCTTCACCAGTTCTTCTTCAGCCAGACCATTGACCAGATCTGCGGCAGTCTGCCCTGCGCTACCATCCATCCGCATATCAAGTGGCGCATCGAAACGAAATGAAAACCCGCGTTCGGCAGTATCCAGCTGATGCGATGAAACTCCCAGGTCGAGCAGCATGCCATCCAGCCCGTCAATCTTCAGCTCGGCCAGAACCTCTGCGGCCCGATCAAAGGTTTGATGGTGCAAACTGACCCGATCGCCCCAGGGAGCCAGGACCTCTGCTGCCTTGGTCAAAGCGGCCTGATCCCGATCAATCCCGATCAGGCGGGCCTCAGGGGCCGCCTCAAGCAACAACCGGGAATGGCCTCCTCCCCCCAGGGTGCCATCAAGATAGATCCCGCCTGCACGCGGTTGCAGCAGATCAAGAACTTCTCGCGGCATAACCGACTGATGTTCAAAGAACGACGTCACCGGCTAAAAGCCAAGGTCCGCCTGCCCCTGCGGGTCATTTCTGAGGTCGGCCTCAGACTCGCTGGTGGCAGCGGCATGTTGCTGCTGGTTCCAGATCTCAATCTTGTCCCCCATCCCCACAATCACGACATCTTTTTCCAGCCCTGCATATTCACGCAACGACTGGGGAATCTGTATCCGCCCCTGGCGATCAAAACTGCATTCCTTGGCCGGTGCTATCCGGGTACGTAAATTGTCAGACTTGCGCTTGCCAGGAGGCAGAGCCATAACGTTGTCAAATATTTTTTTCCAGACCGATGCCGGATAGGCCGCCAGCCCACCATCAGCCTTGGTAACAAACAGGGTCTCATCGCCAATCTTTGACTGCAGGATGTCACGGAAGCTCGCCGGAATGCTCGCCCGCCCCTTCAGATCGACAGTATTGTTGAATTCCCCGTAGAACATAGACACCCATAGGTCTCATTTGACACCAATATACACAATTTGGGGAAAATATACCTGCGGGTCGGTGGTCTGTCAAGGAAATTTGCGGTTTTTCGCGGGGTTTGTCGTGGTGGCAAATGGTGCCAAAAGCAGATAATCACCCCATGATCTACGCCAAGGGGTGATTATTATAAGGATTTTCAAATATTACTACCGGGTCAAGTATCAGGCTGAGCGAAAAGGAGCTATTTCACCTTTCATCCTCCTGCAACCGCATCTCGACAGCTTCGATACGGCGGTCCTCCATCTGACGAACGGTAAAACGAATGCCGGAGATCTGGCAAAAATCACCTTCAACCGGAATCTTCCCCATCTGCTGCATCAGCAATCCGGCCAAAGTGGTGACATGTTCTTCAGCCAAGTCCAGCCGAAAACGCCGATTCAGAGTCCGCAATGAAACAGCACCATCCACCAGAAAGCGCCCTGGTCCGAGCGGCCTGAAATCGAGTTCTTCAATATCATGTTCATCATGAATTTCGCCAACGATCTCTTCAACCACATCTTCAAGCGTCACCAGACCCTCGACGCCTCCGTATTCATCAACCACGATGGCCAGATGCTCTTTGCGTTTACGAAAACTCTGCAGCAACAAGGCGATCCGGGTTGATTCAGGAACAAAAAACGGCTTGCGCCAAAGTCCTTTTAGAGAAAAATCGCTCTCCTTGCCGATAAACGCCAGAATATCCTTTGAGTGGATCACCCCGACAATATTGTCGAGACTTTCCCGGTAGACCGGAAACCGTGAATGC